>NZ_JBHYPZ010000040.1:0-90192 GCF_042746485.1 Streptomyces sp. NPDC058751
TACGGAACCAACAGGGCCCCTTCGGTCGCCGGTGTGCTGAGTGGAATCACCACGCCAATGACGAGGGGCCCTGGCTCGTCACCACACCCGCTGACTAGTCCATTTCACCCTCCCGCACAGGATGAAAGAGGTTCACTGAGTGTGGCCTCCTCTTACCGACCGACAGGCAGTCCCGGAAGAACAGGATCAGCGGCTTCACTCCCAGGCTGCGTTCGACCGCGAGCTTTACCAGCTTTCATGACTGGGCTGTAAGGGCCGGAAAGCGGGTCGTGGCCGCTCACCGGACCGATCGGTAGCAACGGCGCCGCCGCCCGGCTGGCCTCACCCGGCAACCTGGCGATCACCATCAGTTACGCCCCGGTCATAGACAGGCGGGCCTGAAGCCCCGGATCGCTTTTATGAACAAACGCGACCATGCAGCTGGGAGCGGACACCAGGGGCCGCCGAGGGTGCAGGCGCGACTTCGGGGCGACACTATCGCCACCGCCGGAGCCTTTGGTCGCCCCCGGGGGCAGACGCATGCAGGTTAGCGGCGAATCGCCCCCGGGCTCACCCCTCGGCGCGGACCGAGTACGAGACACCCCGGAGTCGAAGGTCGATGACCCAATTTGTCATGGCAGTGAGTCATGAGGATTATGCTCAACTTCCAATAGGCTGACACCCAAAAGGCTGGCAGGCACTTCACTAGAGCGCCCACGGCCAGGCAAGCTGTCATTGCATCCTGTCACAGAGGCGCGTTTATACTGGAAGGGGACGTTCCATTGACCTGCACGATCGGCACCCGCATCCGATACCTGCGAACGACTCGCGGCATGTCCCAGGCCGACCTTGCTGGCCGTGAGCTCTCCACCAGCTATATCTCGTTGATCGAGGCGGGCAAGCGCATTCCCTCCGCGCGGACCCTGGAACTGATCGCCGTCCGGCTCGGTTGCGCTCCGAACGACATCTACGATGGCGCGGCCGCCGAGGCCGAGGCAGCGATCGACTTCGCCCTCGCCGAGGCCGAGTGGTCCCTGGTTGACGGTGACCCGGCTCTGGCGCTGCAACGGTTCTCCAGGGCGCGAGGCCTCGCGCTCGATGCGAATCAACCAGACCACTCGCTGCGGGCCGCATGGGGGGAGGCTAGATCCTTCGAACGCCTCAACCGCTTCGAGGAGGCGCTGGAGGCCTACCAGGATCTGCTGCGCCAGAGGTCACCCGGCGACACAGAATCGCCCACCCGCTGGGAGATCGTCGGCGCCCTCTGCCGCTGCGAGGTCGAACTGGGTGAGAACGATCGCGCGATCGAAGTCGGAGAACGCGCGCTGAACGAACTCCGTGAAGTCGGCGCCGCACCGTCCGCGACCGGGATCGAGATCATCTGCGAGCTCGTCCGGGCGCACCTTAGCCGCGGCGACGTCGCACGCTCCCGTCAGCTGACGAAGACTGCCATCGTCGAGGCCGAGGTGCTGCAGAATCCGCAGCAGCTCGCGCGCGCCTATTGGGCAGCCGGTCAGACAGCGCAGGAGGCCGGCCGGACGGCGGAAGCCATCCGGCTGACCCGCAGAGCCGTCGACCTCCTCACCCAGGACGACGACGAGGCCGTGCTGGGTGACGCCTTGGCCCTGCACGGCACAGCCCTGCTATGGCACGACGAGAGGAACGCGGTAGAGGCCCAGGCGGACCTGAGGCGCGCGGCCGAGATCCACGAACGCGGCAAGCGCTTCCCTGAAGCCGCCCGGTGTTACCAGGGGCTGGCCCGCTGCTCGCTGGCGCAAGGTGACTACGTCGAAGCCTTGGAGTCCACCGCGCACGCGCTCTCACTGCTAGACACAGACCCCCCAGGGGATCGGGCGCAGGCCTTGATCCTCACCGCGGCGGCCCTGGCGATGCTCGGCAGCGCGGCCGAAGCGATGCTGCGTTGCGACGAGGCCGCAACGGCGCTGAGCGCGGACACGCGCAGTCTGCGCCGGTTGGCCATCCCTTGGGGAGAAGTCGCGGAGGTCTACGTCGCCTTGGGCGCGACGAACCAGGCCATCGATGCCTGGAGGCGAGGGTTCGCGCTTCTCTACACCATCGCCCCGCTGCCGTTGACCTCGAAATTTCCATTCCGCGGGTCACTGCTACCGGAGAGACCGGAACTCTAACGGACGGACAGTGGGTAGAATGCCCTCTGTCAAGTAACCGAGTCACAAACGAGGCATCAGATGCCAGATCCCGATCTGCTCGGATTCAGGATCCGGGAGATGCGCCGCCGCCTCGGGCTCTCCCAGGCCGACCTCGCCGGGGCCGAACTGTCTCCGAGCTACGTCTCCCTGCTGGAGGCAGGGAAGCGGACGCCTTCGGAAGACGTGTTGCGTGGCCTCGCGAGGAGACTGAACTGCGCCCCCGACTTCCTACTCGAATGCCTGCATGAAGATCCAAGTGCCAGCCTGGATCTAGAACTCAACTTCGCCGAGCTGGCACTCACGTCCGGCCAACCCCAGGCGGCCCTGGAAGCGTTCGAGGCGGTGACCGAGCGCGCGCAGGCAGAGGGTCTGCCCGGACACCAGGCGCGCGCAGAATGGGGGATCGGGCGCGCGCTGGAGAATGTCGGCCGACTTGAAGCAGCCGCACACAAGTTCGACGCTTTGCTGCGGCTTCGACCAGCGGAACGCGGGAAGGTGTCGAGCCTCGCTGTGGTCGTGGCGCTCTGTCGCTGCCTCCGGGAGCTCGGCGACATGGGCCGGGGAATCGAAATCGCCGAGCGCACCCTGACCGAGATGAAGGAGTTCAAGATCAATCCGACGGTCGAGAGTGTCGAACTCATCTCCACGCTGGTGGGCCTCTACGCCGAACGCGGCGACCTGCACACGGCCGAGTATCTCGGCCAGGAAGCCATCGCGCAGGCGGGCCAGCTCAACGACCGCCGTGCGGTCGGTGCGGCGTACTGGAACGCGGGCTTGGTCGCACACCGTAACGGCCATCACGACGAGGCCGCGGCTCAAGTGGAGCGCGCACTGGCCATGTATGCGGAGGGCGACAATGAGCGCGCCATCGCACGGCTGCAAACTGCGTACGCGGCGGTGCTACTGAACACCGAACCGCCGCAGCCGCAGGTAGCTCGAGACCTGCTCGACCAGGCACGGACCTCACTTGAGCAACTCGGCGGCGCAGTGGATCTCGCCTACACTCTGACGAACATGGCACGTGCCGACCTGCAGTTGGGGGATTTTGACGCAGCCATCTCCCACGCGGGCTCCAGCCTGGAGCAGTTGGGCCCGGAGCACCGTCTCCAGACGGCTCGGACGCTTCTCGTCCTTGCGTCGGCGCACTTCCGCCGCGGAGATCTGAAGGAGGCGCGGCGGACGCAGGAGACCGCTGCACTTCACATGGAGGCGTCCGGGGCGAACCGGCAGTCCGCCTTCGCATGGGCCGAACTGGCGGAGTCACTGGAGGCCACGGGGGACACCGACCGTGCTCTGTGGGCGTATCGGCAGAGTCTGAGGCAAATGGGGCATAGGGTCCTCGCTGTCGCCGAACATGCAGACGCACCGACTGCGGGCTGAGGAAATCCGAATCGGACACTGCTCCTCTGTCTGGAGAGTTCCTGGGGACTCCTCAGCTCCCAGGAGCCTTTTTCGAGCCTGGCATATTTCTGGCCATAACCTTTCATTCGAGAGGCCATCCGCCAATAAGCCAGTCAAGCGTAATTTGCCCCATAGGTGCCATAAGGGGAGGGGTGCCGGGCCGGACCCTAGTGTTCTTGGTACGGCCCGCGGACTCATGATGGCCGGGACAGCCGCCCGGTCCAGGACGCGAAATGTTTGGCGGAAGCAAACCGGCTCATGCCCCCGCCGCTCTCCGCGGTGATCACTTTGGCGACAGCCTTGTTGATGCCGGGGATGGTGTCGAGCAGGTCGAGCGCGGGCCGAACGAGGGCCATCGCCGCACACGGTGAGCTGGGGTCGTACTGGTCCAGATACGGCCGGGCCAGGAACGCGTGGTGCTCACGGAAGCGCCGGAAGGCTGCCATATCGCCGTAACCGCCGTCGGCGACAGCAACGGGGACGTCGACGCCCAACAACCGGGTCTCGTCGATCATCTCCAGGGCCAGCTGCCACTTCTCGACATGGCCGATCTCAGCGGGGATGCGGCACTTCACGCGGCGGGCCGTCTTTTGAGGGTCGCCCTTCGGCGAGGCGGGAGCCCAGCTCTCGGCAGGAACAGGCGCCAGTCGACGGCCGCCGATGCGCTGTCGCAGGCCAGATGCAGCGACGCCCCGGCCTGTCAGTTGGTCACCTTGACCGCGGTGCCCGTGTACTGCCGGGTGACGCACGCCGAGGCGTCGCCGTCTTGAGAAAGCCGGTGTCATCGATGATCAGCGCGGTCGGCTTGATCACCTGCTGCATCCTCCACGCCAGAGGGGGACCGCACGTGCGCCTGAGGCAGTCTCGTAACTGCGTCTGGGGCGGTTGGGGGAGGCCGGTGCCGGGGTCGGGGGATCGTGCGCGTTACTGGCTGAGGGCCAGGTTGTGCATGCGCGCGATGCCGCTGGCGGCCCAGTAGACGCCGTCACCGCAGCGACGGCGGTCCCGCAGGATCTTCCATTTCTTCATGCGGGCGAAGGCATGGTCGATGCGAGCACGTACTCGGCGATGGGAGGCGCTATGGTCGCCTTTCCAGGCTCCGACCCGGTCCTGGCCGGCGTTGCGGCACCGGTGCCCTGGTAGCCGCCGTCGGCGAGGACGGTCGCCTTGCCGCAGGCGTTGTCGATGCCGGAAGCTCTGTGAAGGCGGTGCAGTCGTTGCGGTCGCCCGGCAGCGGGCGGCCGGCGGCCAGCACCAGACGGCTGTCGACATGCACCCAGGACCTGCAGGTTCGCCAAGTACTAGTAGGACTCCGTTAGGTCTGTCTCGATCTTGACCCTGAGTGTGATCCGCTGGGCAGGGGTTGGTGGCAGGTGGTGCAGACACCGGTCCAGCACTTCAGGACACTCTGCAGGGCGTCGAGGGTCTGGTAGAGGGTGAGGCCGGTGCGGGAGCTTTTGGGGCCAGGCGCTGTTCGGTGAGGAAGGCGTGGGCGGTGGTCACGAGGGTGACGTGGTGGTGCCAGCCGGGCCAGGACCTGCCTTCGAAGTGGTCCAGGCCCAGGCCGTGTTTGAGTTCGCGGTAGTCGTGCTCGATGCGCCAGCGGACCTTGGCCAGACGGACCAGGTCGGCGATCGCCGTGTCGGGCGGGAGGTTGGACAGCCAGTACTCGGTCGGCGCGTCGGCGTCGGCGGGCCATTCGACCAGCAGCCAGCAGTCGGGCAGAACCCCGTCCCACCAGCCCTGTTCTGCCGAGGCGGCAGCCTTGATCGGACGCTCGACCGCCTTGCCTGCCGGGCGGACGCGCACAGCGGCGAAGCGGGAGCGTAGCTCTCCTCGTGAGCCGTTGCGCCAGGTGAGCGGGGTGAATGCCTGCGGTCCGAGGCCGACGGCCAGGTCTGCCACCGACAGTGCCCGCTGCCGGTAGCGGGGCTGGGGCCAGCAGCCGATGGGCCCGTTGCGTTCCGGGGCCACGGGCTTCGCGTCGAAGGGGTGGGCGCTCACGTCCGAGCGGACGGCCAGGACATAGGCAAGTCCACGCTCGGACAGCGCGGTCCGCAGGTGCGCGTTGGTGCCGTAGGCGGCGTCCGCGACCACGGCCGGCGGTGTCATGCCCCAGAGGGCGAGGGTGTCGAGCATGTCCAGGGCAAGGCGCCATTTCTCGCGGTGTGTGACCTCGGGCGGGATGCGGGCAAGGGCCCGGCGGCCGGTGTCCGTGGCCCACTCCTGGGGCAGGAACAGGCGCCACTGCAACGGGCAGGACGCGGTGTCGGTCGCGGCGTGGACGCTGACGGCGACCTGGCAGTTCGCCCGTTTGCCCAGGGCTCCGCAGTACTGCGGAGCCACCCCGGCCGACATCCTCCCGTCCTTGGGCACCGACACGTCGTCGATCACCCAGGCCACCGGTCTGATCAGCGGCAGCATGCGTTCGTTGATCCGCCGTTGTACCGGCACGGGATCCCAGGTGGACTGGTTCACGAACTGCTGCAGGTTCTGCTCGTTGCCGTCCGGCAGCCGCGAGGCCATCGCCTGGATGGACTTGCGGCGGCCGTCCAGCATCAGTCCGCGCAGATAGCAGTAGCCCTTGGCCCGCTGGTCCTTGCGCGGCACCGAGGCGAACACATCAGCGACGTATAACGCCAACGTCGCCCGGAAACGGTTCACTTCATGTGCGTCCACATACCTAACATGCTCTTGATCAGCACTGATAGGAAGACCTAACGGAGTCCTACTAGGGTCCGTCTTCAAACGGATCTTGCCCAGAGCAGGAATGACGCGAGACTGACCGCCACCTCGTATGAGGTGGCGGTCTTGTCATATCTGGTGGCGATACCACGGAAGCCTTTGAGCCGGTTGAAGCAGCGTTCGACGACGTTGCGTCGCCGGTAGGCCTGCCGGTCGAAGGCGGGTGGCCGGCCTCCTCGGCGGCCTCGGTTTCGGCGGTGTCGCTTCTGGTCGTTCTTCTCCGGGATGGTGCACGCGATGCCGCGTTTGCGCAGGTAGACGCGGAAGCCGCGGGAACTGTAGGCCTTATCTGCGACGACCCGGTCGGGCCTGCATCGGGGGCGGCCGGGGCCGGTTCGCGGGACGCGGATCCGTTCCAGGAGGGGGCGTGCGCAGACGCTGTCGTGGCGTTGGCCGGGTGTCAGCAGGATCGCGAGCGGGCGTCCCTTGCCATCGCAGGTGAGGTGGATTTTGGTGGTCAGTCCGCCTCGCGATCGGCCGAGGGCGTGATCGTCCGGTTCGTCCGGCCGGTGGATCCCCTTTTTCGGCCCGTCGCGGCGGCGTGCTGGTGGGCGCGGACGATGGTGGAGTCGATCTGAACGAGCCAGTCGATGTCGCCGACAGCGTCCGCACCGGCCTGGACCTGCTGGAGAGCTCGGGTGAACACACCGTTTAGCGCGTAGCGGCGAAAGCGGGTGTAGACCGTCTGCCACGGGCCGTAGCGTTCCGGCAGGTCACGCCAGGAGATCCCGGTCCGGATCTTGTAGACCATCCCGTTGACGACCTGCCGGTCCGACACCCGCGGCCGCCCCGTCGCAGCCCGCGGTATCAAGGGAGCGAGCAACTCCCACTCATGGTCTGTGAGTTCATGACGACGTATCACCCGACCATGATCCATCATCTAATGATCTTTGAAGACGGACCCTAGTAGTGCTTGGTGGAGGCGGCCACGGTGCGGTCGCGGGTAGGCACGAGGCCGTCGACGATGACGACCTCGTCCGCTTTCGACTTGCGGCGGGCCTGGGCCAGGGCGAGCAGCGGGCTGTACCGGTCGATGATCCGGCCGACCGCTGCCGGGGAGATCCCGAACAGGGCCGCCAGCCGCCGCATTGTGATGTTGGTGCGGTAATACATCGCCACCAGAAGGACCCGGTCCTCCAGGTCCAGTGCCCACGGCCGCCCCGGCCGGGACGGTGCCAGGGCGCGTCCGCCCTTGATCCGTACCGCCTGCACCAGACGGCGGAACTGAGCCGGACGCAACCCGGTGAACATGCTTCGTTGAGCGGAGAGCACCTGCACGACAGCCCAAAGCGAGACAATCTTTAGGCGAACGGCTCCGACGTCACCCAATCAGGTTCAAAAGCGACTTGGTATGGACACTGGGCTCGTCTGCAGTCTGCCGCGCCGCTATCAGGAGGAATTGTCAGGCGAGATCTTTTCGGTAGCCATCTCCAGCCATTTCTGATCGTCAGCATCCAGGCACTTTATGTATCCGTCCTGGGTTCTCTGAAGGCACCCCCGACGCCGCTTACTGTCCGCCGCTGTCACCGAATACTGAATAGATGTGGCGCCAGTAGCTACCCCGTGCTCAATAGTTTGATAGAAGCACGTTTCGAAGAAGACGGGATATCCGCGCGTCAGGTCGGGATCTTCTCCCCCCTGGCGCGAGTAGAGCTCATCTCGCCATCGAATAAAGATCGAGCACGATCCCATTTGACCGTGCACATCCCTACCGATGGCCACCCAGGACTGCCCCGGCAGCATCCGCATGGACAGTTTTTGCTTGCGCAGAGCCTCTTCGAACCCGCCCGGAACGCCATGCTGATCCGCACCAATGGCCTGGAGGCGACATATCTCCTCCAGGGGTGAATCCTCTAGGCGGACTACCTGAAACGTCCATCCAGCCGCACTGACTTTCCGTCGATCTCGCCTGATTCGTTTCCGAGTCTCGTGACCTGGAAGGTGATCAATATAGTCATCAAACGATGACTTACCCACAAGGGAAATGGCACTGTTCGTTTCCGTGCTATACCTAATATAGCCACGTCGGATCAACACGGATTGCATGAGCGGATGGTCGACGTAGGGCAGGGTAACCGAGCGCATGCCTCGGTCGGAGGCAATACGCTCCGCTTGGTCTAGGTGGGATTCGAGCAGGTCGCAGTACTCCTGATCCTTAAGGCTAGGGCGATGCAGGAATGTAGTCATTCCCGGGGTGCGCCCCCCTAGGCTCAGTGTGGGCATCAGGCGGGCCGTGGCTTCGGGGAGGATTGACTTCGACCCGTGTTCTGACCGTTCCGAAGCCAGCCAAGCCGCAAGACAAGCATCCGGCCGTATCAGAGGATGACTGTCAACGTCGACCTCATGCAGTGAAACTCCCGCCTGTATCCGGCCGTCGATCAATGTCGCACCATATGCATGGTAGTAGCCGGAGTGCAGTTCCCTCAAATACTCCAGCCACTGAACAGATGAATAGTACTCTCCGTTCTGCAAGAGCTCGTCCCACCCCAGATCGGCGAGGACGGATGCAGTTTCGAAGACAGTCGTCCTCATCGCCCTGAACCCTCCCATTCCTTCTCCTGGCCCTGTCGTTGATACTTGAGATGAGTGGTGCTTGGCTCTACAGCACCACAATTCGATGGGTTACTTTCGCAGCTCCTTCGTCGAGGGATTCCCCCTTGTGGAGGGTTGCGAAATTATCCCAGATCAGAATGTCGCCAACCTTCCAACGATGACGGTAGACCACTCCCTGGTCAATGATCTCAAGGAGTGTGTCCAACTTCGGGCGACCCGGGTCAATTTCGTTCTCGCCCAAGGTGAAGCGGACATACCGTTCGGCCAGCGCAATGCTTTCCCTCCCGGTGACCGGATGCCGGAGCACGACCGGCTCGGTGAAGTCCTCGAGTCGCTTGAGCTCCGTGGAATCGGCATGCCGGCGCTCACTTGGCTGCTCCATGACATCGCCGAACTCGTAGATTCCCCGCCAGCCGCGGAGCACCGACCGAGTCCGTTCATCGAGTGCGGCGAAGGTCGCGACGGCGTCGCACAACGTCGTCTCCCCGCCGGAGCCCGGTGCCTCGAGGCACTGCAGAACCGTTGCCTTGGCGGGTGTCGGGCCGAAGTTCCGGTCACTGTGCCAGTACGCGGCGTCGTAGTTCTGCGACGGTCCGGCGACCTGGTGCTTGATGAAGGGCAGACCCTCGACCCTGGCGCGCGCCGGATGCGCGGTCTGCGGTGAACCCAGAGACCGCGCGATGTCCGCGAGCAACTCGTCGGAGGGAGAAAGGCCCTCGATCAGCACGAGACGGTGAGCGAACAGGTAGCGCTCCAGTGCCCCGGTGGCCAGGGCCTCCCGGACGGCGTCCGGATCGAGCTTGACGCCGAACGGCTTCATCGGTGTCAGCGGGCTGTCTGCCATGGGTCCTCCAGAATTTCGGGCTCGATGTCCGCCGAGCGCTTGCGTGTGGGAAACCGCCCCTCGTCGACGAGGGTGATAAGGCTGGTCAGACCCCGGCTGACGGCCTCCCGTGAGTAGTGGTCCGGGTAGTCGGAGGGGTCAAGGAAAGCGGTGGGCGGGAAGCCGATCGCCCCCGACGGGTGCCGGAACACCGCGTCCCACGCGTTCACGCTCAGGCCTCCGCCCGGAACCGTCGGGCCGCTAAAGATGCTGAAGCAGGGCAGGCCTTGGGGCGACGGCGCGGACAGTGCCGCGTTGGCGAGGGGATCGATCATCTCCAGAATCAGCCCGCACGCCCCAGCGTCCCGTATCGCCCGGGCCTGGCCGTACAGGTCCCGGCGCTCCGCGTCGGTCGTCCCGTGGCGCTGAAGCCGCGCGGTCTGCGGCGTGAACCCCAGATGCCCGAACACGGGCACCCCCGCCGACGCGAGGGTGCTGAGCCCTTCGAGGGACAGCGGACCGTCGACCTCTAGCTTCACCGCATCCGCGCCGGCTTCCAGGAATCCCTCGCTCGACCGGATCAACCGGTCCCGCGACGCAAGGCTCCCGTCGGGAAGGTCGGCCATGAGATACGCGTCGACCACGGCCGGCGTGTCCTTCATCGCCGAGGAGACCTCGTTCACCGAGGAGCGGAGAACGTCGTAGGCCCATTGCCGGTCCTGCTCGTCCCGAAGCCGAGTGGTGTCCCGTCCGTGGTGAGTGGAAAGGATGGAATCACCCACCATGAGGCACTCGAGCCGGACCGACTGAGGCTGTGCCGCGGAGATCGAGGCGCCGAGCGCGGCGACGTCGACCGCCGTGTACAGGTTGACCTTCAGGCCGAGCGTCCCCGCGCGCGCACGCTCTTCGTAATCGTTCTTGATCTTTATATGCAGCTCTTCGGACATTACTCCCCGCTCTTCTTGATCTGCTTGAGGAAACTCACCATCGTGTCCACGACCTTGGCCACGACGTCCGGCGCGAAGCGATCGGTGTGGAACCAGAGGCTCGGTGTCGCGCGCTCGCCAGACACGTCGAAGATGAGGTGCAACCCGGACGGGAAAGCCAGCCCCTCGAAGTCCGACGGGTCGAGCAGTGGGTGCTCCACCGGTCCGAGGACCTCGATCACGTCCGGGGCCAGGGCGGCCGCCCCATGACGCTGATAGCTCGTGAAGTTGAGGGCCACGTCCGAGAAGTAGGTGTCGTGGGGCAGCCCGGAGAAGGCCGGTGTGGCCTGGATAATCGCATCGGCGGGACAGAAAGCGGCCAGCTCGGCCAGCTGCGCGGTGGTGCGTCCCAGAAGCCGTGCGATCTCCGGGAGGGGCCTCGGTCCGACGGGGATGGGCAAGGGCCAGTGTGACGTCATCGGCCCCACGACGCGCTCGAACCGTTCCTCCGTGCGTCCGCTGAAGACCGACGTGAGGCTGATCTCTCCCAGCTCGAACTGCTCGGCCACGGCGCGTCCGTACGCGGCGGCGACGAGCCCGAACGGGGATGCCCCTATCCGACGCGCGGCCTCGCCCAGCTCCGACGAGGACAGACAGCTGGAAGGGTCTGGCGTGTACCGGGTCGACGGCCGGGCGTCGGTAATCTTCAGCGTCGTACGTCCGGGCAGCAGCGTGGGGGCGGTGACCTGGCTGTAGAGCCCCCGAAGGTAGGCGTTCGCCTCGGCCGCGCGCCGACTGTACCGCTCCTGCTGCCACTGGGCGTAAGACCGATATGAGGGTGCGGCACCGTTGAGGTGTGCGGCGGAAGCCGTTCGCCCCGTGTACTCCTCGGCGAACTCGTCGAGGAAGACGGACAGGGATGTCCCGTCGAAGTCGAGGTGCTGAAGCGACAGGAGCAGGACGAACTCGTTCGCCGACGTGGCCAGGGCTCGGCAGGTCCAGCTGACCGACGTGGTCACGTCCGGTCGTGCGGCCCAGAGCCTGCGCATCTCGGCCGAGATCGCCGAGTGCGGATCGTCCACCGGATCCGCCGTCACGACCAGGTCTTCGAGGTGCGGGACCGCCGATTCGGCGTCGGTCGAGCGGATCTCACCGGGGTTCGGATGGACCGCGCGCAGGGCGTCGTGGCGGGAGACGATGCGCACGAGCGACCGTCGCAGCCTCAGCGGGTGGAGCGTGGCCCGGATGAAGATCGGTACGACGCGATGGCCGTAGTGCACGTCCACGACGAGCGACCGCCAACGTTGCTGCTGGAACGACGGCGGGGCGTCATTGGTCTCGTTCCCAGCGGCCGACGCCGACGCCGACGCCGCAGCCGCCACGTCGGGCACGTCGGAATCGGCCCCGGCGTACGGCAGACCTCGCAGGTGGGCGACGAGTTGGCTCGGGGTCGGGTGAGCGAAGCACAGGTTGGTCGGGAGCGGCACGCCCAGACGCCGCTGCAGGCTGTTGCGCAGCTGGATAGCCGAGAGCGAGTCCATCCCGAGTTCGACCAGCGTCGGCTCGTCGTCCGGCTCCGGGCTCCCGGAGGCCGCCGACCGGCCCAGAGTCCGCTCCAGCTGACGAGCGACCTCGGCCCGGAGCACCGCGGCCCGTTCCTCAGGCGTGCTCCGTGCGAGCCGGTGGCCGAGGCTCTCCTGAGCGCTATGGGGGGAGGCGGGCCTGGCGAGTGCCGAGAAGAACCCGGTGTCCTCCAGGTGGTGGTGCTCCAGGAAGACAGGCCAATCCACGGGGGCCGCAACGACCCGCACTTCACCGGTACGCAGCACCCGGTCGATCAGCGCCTCACCACCACGGCGGTCGATGCCGCCCATGCCGATGCGCGTCAGGTGCTCCAGCGTGTCCGGACGGTCCGCAAGGAAGCCCGTATCGGACCAGGCGCCCCAGTTGACCGTGGTCGCGGGAAGCCCGGCCGCCTGCCGGTAATGGGCGAGCGCGTCGAGGACGGCGTTGGCGGCCGAGTGGTTGGCCTGGCCCGAGTTGCCGATGAGCCCGGTGGTGGAGGAAAAAAGAACGAACAGGTCGAGACGGTCGCCGCGTTCCTGCGTCACGCGGTGCAGGTTCCAGGCTCCCTGAGCCTTGGGCCGCAGTACGTGCGCGAACCGGTCCCAGGTCAGCTGGTTGAGCGTTCCGTCATCGAGGACGCCCGCCGCGTGCACAATACCGCGCAGCGGCCGCTGGGGAACGGCAGTCTCCGCCAGGACCTCCCGCAGCCGCTGCACGTCGGATACGTCGGCCTGGATAGTCACCACGTCCGCCCCGCGGGCGCGCAGACGGTCGATCACGGAGCGCGACTTCGCGTCCGGTGCGCTGCGACCGAGCAGCACGAGCCGCCCGGCCCCTGCCGCGGCGAGCCGCTCGGCCGTGAGGAGACCGACGCCGCGCAGTCCGCCGGTGACCAGATAGGTCCCCTCCGGCGAGATCTCGTGGGCTGGTCGGGCGCCCAGCTCTGGCCGTGGGACCAGCCGGGGGACGAGACGCCGGCCACCGCGGTGGGCCACCTCGGCCTCACGGAGGTCCGTTGCCAGCTCGACGACGATCGCCGCCGCGTCGGTTTCCGGGTCGTCGGACAGGTCGAGGTCGACCCGGGTGCAGTGCAGTTCAGGGTGCTCGATGGCGGCGACGCGTCCCATGCCCCACAGCGCCGCGTGCCACAATCCCTCCGCGGTCACGTCCGCGCCGACCGCCTGGGCCCGGCGGCTGACGATCCACAGACGAGGCGGTACCGATACGCGTTCGGCGAGGGTCTGGATCAGATGGAGGGTGCCCGCGCCCGCGCTGCCAAGCCCGCTCGCGGACCATGCAGCAGGGTCGTCGTCCGCGGCGGCCGACTCCAGGGCCAGCAGGTCGACGACTCCGCGCACCGGCGCGTCCAGCTGGTTGAGCAGTCGTATGACGTCCCCGCGCGCGCTGAAGTCGAGGGTGCAGCGGTCGTCGGTGTGCTGCTCGAACCGTGTACCCTGAGCGGCCCGTATCACCCGACCGCCACCCACGGCGAGACGGTGCACCAGGCCATCGACCAGTTCCGGGGTACCGCCGCAGACCAGCCAAAGGCCGTCGGTCGGCCCGTCCTGTGCGGGGGACGTTGCCTGGCGCCACTCGACGTCGTGGATCCAGCCAGCCCACTCCTGACCGGCCGATGTGTCGTGATCGCCGTTCGCTTGACGGGCCATCGACTCGGACGCCTCTATCCAGTGCCTCTCGCGCTGGAAGGGATAGGTCGGCAGGTGGTGACGGCGGAAGGGCCTCCGGTGCACGCCTTCCCAGTCGACTGGTGCGCCGCGCTCGTACAACGTTCCCAGGCTGCCCAGCACATGGACCCGGCCGTCGTGTCCGGGCCGCAGGGAGGGCAGCCACAGGACAGGGCTGTCCGGTACGGCGGACGAGGCGATCCCGGTTAGGACGGGAGCGGCGCCCATCTCGACGGCTGCGTCGACGCCGAGTTCGGTGAGCGTGTGCAATCCGTCCAGGAAGCGCACGGGCTCGCGGAGGTGGCGTCGCCAGTACGCCGGGTCGGCCGCCTCCGCGCCGATGACCGTGCCGGTCAGATTGGACACAAGACGATGCTGCGGCGGCCGTAGACCGATGGTCCGCACGACCTTCTCGAAGTCGTCCAGCACGGGATCCATGAGGGCAGAGTGACCGGCCCGGGTGATCCGCAGTTCCCTGACCTCCAGGCCAGCGGCGCGCAGCCGCGTGCACGCCGCCGCCACGGCCTGGGAGTGCCCCGAGATCACTGTGTTCGCCGGGCCGTTCACTGCGGCGACGGCGACATCGCTGCCTTCGCCCAACAGGTCGAGCACGGCCGTTTCCGCGGACAGGACCGCCGCCATGGAGCCGTTGTCGGGCAGGGACTGCAGCAGCCTGCCGCGTTCCGCGACGAGCCGGAGCCCGTCCTCCAGGGAGAAGACCCCGGCGGCCCACGCGGCGGCGTACTCCCCGAGGCTGTGTCCCATCATCACAGTCGGCCTGATGCCCCAGGACTCCCAGAGCTTGAAGAGCGCCGTCTGCACCGCGAACAACACCGGCTGCGCGTGCGCGATCCGGGGGATCGCCGCCACGTCGTCGGACGCGTACAAGAACTCTCCCACCGGCGCGCCGAGGTAGTCGCGCAGCACCGTGTCGCACGCGTCGAGGGCGTCTTTGAAGACGGGCTCGGTGCGGTAGAGCTCCCGTCCCATGCTGAGGTATTCGCCGCCCTGACCGCTGAAGAGCGCTGCCGTGGTGAAGGAGGAGGTCTGCTTCCGGGGGCCTGCGAGCTTGCGGGTGCCGTCGGCAACGGCGGCGAGTTCCCCCGCTGCCTCAGCCGCCGAGTCGGCGACGATCGCGGTCCGCCACGGATGGTGGAGGCGCCCCAGGGCAGCGGTGGCTGCTATCCCGGTGACGTCCGTGTCCGGGGCCGAGGCGAGGGATGCGGCGTAGCGGCCGGCGAGTTCGGCGAGTGCCTTCGGGGTTCTGGCGCTCAGCGGCAGCAGCTGTGCGTCACGGTCCGCGGTGGGACCCGGTCGGGGCTGCCGCGGGGCTTCTTCGAGGACGACATGCGCGTTGGCACCGCCGAGCCCGAAGGCGCTGACACCGGCGCGGCGGGGCACGTCCCCGGGGGTCGGCCAGTCGGTGAGCTCCGTGACCACGTGGAAGGGGCTGTGCTCGAAATCGATCCGGGGGTTGGGGCGCCGGAAGTTGAGCGACGGGGGGATCGTGCGATGCCGCAATGCGAGAACCGTCTTGATGAGACCCGCCATGCCCGCCGCCCAGCCGAGGTGGCCGATGTTCGTCTTCACCGTGCCCAGGGCGCACCGGTGCGTGCCGGGGTAGGTGCCGAACGCCTCCGTCAGCGCGGTGACCTCGATCGGGTCGCCGAGGGTGGTGCCGGTGCCGTGCGCCTCGACGTAACCGATCGTGGCCGGGTCGACGTCTGCCACGGCCAAGGCATCGCGTATCACCTGGGCCTGCCCACTGACACTGGTGGCCGTGTAACCGACCTTGCGCCGACCGTCGTTGTTGATGGCCGAACCCTTGATGATCGCGTAGACGCTGTCGCCGTCGTCCAGGGCGTCCTGGAGCGGCTTGAGCAGGACGACGCCCGCCCCGCTGCCGAAGACGGTGCCCTGCGCGTCCTCGTCGAACGCGCGGCAGTGGCCGTCCGGTGAGAAGACCATGCCCGGTTCGAAGGCGTACTCCTCGATCTGGGGCACGGGGATGCTGGCAGCGCCGGCGAGCGCGGTCTCGCACTCGCCGTTCAGGATTGCCTGGCAGGCCAGGTGCACGGCGTACAGGGATGTGGCACAGGCTGCCTGCACGGCCACGGCGGGTCCCGTCAGGTCCAGCTTGTACGAGACCCGGCTGGCGAGGTAGTCCCGGTCCGCGGCGACCGCCATCTGGAGGTCGGACATCGAGTCGAGGAAGTTGCTGTCGCCGCGACTGCCGCGGCGGGGGTGTACATGGTGGATCAGGTAGGTGCTGAGCCCGGTCCCCCCGTAGACCCCGACCGGGCCGCGCAGCGCCTCCGGGTGGTAGCCGGCGTCCTCGACGGCCTCCCAGGCGCATTCGAGGAAGACGCGGTGCTGGGGGTCGAGCAGTTCGGCCTCACGGGTGCTGTAGCCGAAGAACCCGGCGTCGAAGTCCTCGATGGAGTCCAGGACGGCGGCAGCACGGACCCGGTCCCCGTCGGTCTCGCCGTCCGGGATCCGCACCGATTCCACGCCGGCGATCAGGTTGTGCCAGTAGGACTCGGGGTCCGGTGCGCCGGGGAACCGGCAGGCGATACCGATGACGGCGATGTCTTCGGGCCGTGGCTTGGAGTCGTGCGGGGGGAAGTCGTTCACCTCGTGTTGTCCTTCCATGCGGCTGCGGGGCGGCGCCGGACGACCCGCTGTCGCCTCACCGGCCGGGTGTCGGCCGGCCGCTCGGCGTCGGCTCTTGGTGTGTCGCGGTCGTCGATGCGCGCTGCCAGGGAGCGGACACTCGGGTGCTCGAAGAGGTCGACGAGCGGGAAGCGCTGCCCGGTGGCCTGAATGAGCAGGGTGTGCGCGTACACCACGAGCAGTGAATTGCCGCCCAGGTCGAAGAAGTTGTCGTCCACTCCGACCTCGTCGAGCTGCAGCGCCTCGCGCCACACCTCGGCCACCTGTTCCTCGGTGGTGGTGCTCGGCGGGACGAAAGGCGTGGTCAGGGCGGGCCGCCTGGTGTGGGGTGCAGGCAGAGCCGCCCGGTCGACCTTGCCGCTGGGGGTCCGCGGCAGACGGTCCACCACGACGAACGTCGGAGGCACCATGAACTCTGGTAGGGAGCCGCTCAGATGACGGTGCCACTTCGGCACGAAGCGGAGGGTGATCGGCTCGGGCGCACCGTACTCGGGAGCTCCGGGGGCGGGGACAACATAGGCGACGAGCTGTTGTTGCCCGGCTCGGTCCGGCAGGGTGACGACGCAGCTCTCGGCGATGTCGGGATGCACGATAAGGGCCAGTTCGACCTCTCCCGTCTCGACACGGTGCCCCCGCACCTTCACCTGACTGTCGGCGCGTCCCAGGTACTCCAGTGTGTCGTCCGGGCGGCGGCGGGCAATGTCGCCGGTGCGGTAGAACCGGCCCGAATCCACAAGGATACGGAAGCGTTCCGCCGTCAGGTCGGGGCGCCCGAGGTATCCCTCGGCCAGGCAGGAGCCGCCCAAATACAGTTCACCGGGTGCGCCGTCCGGAACGGGCCGTCCCCGATCGTCGAGGAGCAGGGTCCGCACATGCGGAAGGGGGCGTCCGATGACCGGCAGGTCCGGCCAGGTGCTAGGGGAACCGTCAAGTGTGTGCGCGGTGACCACGTGGGACTCGGTCGGGCCATAGTGGTTGTGCAGCCGACAGCCGGGCATGGTGCTCAGCCACTCTCTGACAGCCTGGGTGACCTGGAGCTGTTCTCCCGCGCACACAATGTCCCGAAGTCGCGCCCGCCATGGTCCGGTTGCGGCGTGCAGCGCGATCTGGTGTAGCGCGGCCGCAGGCAGGAAGAGCCGGGTGACCCCCTGCTCACTCATCAGCGTGAGGAGGGCGTCTGGATTTCGCCGCGTCTCCTCGCCGACCAGCAGGAGCGTGCCGCCCGCGCACAGGGTGGAGAAGATCTCCTGGAAGGAGACATCGAAGCTGATGGGCGCGAACTGGGCGGTCACCAGTCCGGATTGAGGCTCGTCGGTGCGTCGGTGCCAGTCGATGAGGCGAGCCAGGGGGCCGTGACTCATCGCGACGCCCTTGGGCACGCCCGTCGATCCAGAGGTGTAGAGCACGTAGGCGGAATCGTCGGGCCCGAGCTGTGCGGCGGGGGGTTCACCGGTGGGGGCGTCGTGCTCCGCCGCTTCGTCCTCCGTGTCCAGCCGGATCCATTCGACGGGCTTGCCCGACGTCGACTGGTCGGCGACGACCTCGTACGTCCGTTCCTCACACAGCACCACCGAAACCCCGGAGTCGTCGATCATGTGGTGCAGTCGCCTCGTCGGATACGAGGAGTCGAGGGGGACATAGGCGCGGCCGGAGAGCAGAGTGGCCAGGACGGCGACGATCAGACGTGGTGAGCGCGCGAGGCAGATGCCCACGGGCGTGCGCGAGGGGCCCTGGCGGGCGGACAGGCTCGCCGCAACCCTCGTGGCCGCACGCAGCAGCTCCGCGTAAGTGACATGCGTATGGCCATCGGTGACGGCGATGGCGTCGGGACTCCTGCGGGTCTGAGCGACGAAGGCCTCGGGTACCAGGGGTGTCAAACGTGCTCGCCTCTTTCCAACAGGAGGGCCTCGCCGAGTGGGGTGCACGTCTGCCGTCCGGCGACGTGCCGGCCGAGGGCCCGGCGGGTGCGATGTCGTGGTGGAGCATCCGGGCGAGGGCATGGGATTGCGGACTGGAACTCTCGCGCCCGGGGCGCGGCCGTTCATGCCGTCGGCGACGGCTGGGCGCGCTGAGGTGTGTCGTCATGCGGTGTGGTGCGCGGGTGGAACAGAACTTCTCCTCGACATGACCAACATCAAACATGGAGTCAAGTCGTTCAGTCAATCTTTTCTTGTGACGGCTCGTTCTTCGGTCACTCAAATGCCGGTCTTGACCTGCTCGTTGCGGCATACACTGCCTTGCGGCGCGGTCATCGCTAGATGCTTGCGACATCCAAGAGGGATGCTTGTAAAGTTCCTTAGTCAAGTCAAAGGCGAGAGCGGAGCACCCGGTGACTGACTCGACCATCATCTATACGCACACTGACGAGGCCCCGGCCCTGGCGACGTATTCGTTCCTGCCGGTGGTCCAGGCGTACGCCTCGCAGGCGGGTGTCGCCGTGGACACGCGGGACATCTCGCTGGCCGGGCGCATCATCGCCGTGTTCCCGGAGTACCTGTCCGAGGAGCAGCGGATCCCGGACGCGCTGACCGAGCTGGGCGAGCTGGTCAAGACGCCCGAGGCCAACATCATCAAGCTGCCGAACATCTCGGCGTCGATCCCGCAGCTCAAGGCCGCCATCGCCGAGCTGCAGGCCCAGGGCTACGCGCTGCCGGACTATCCGGACGATCCCAAGACCGACGAGGAGCGGGAGATCCAGGACCGCTACGATAAGGTCAAGGGCTCCGCCGTCAACCCGGTCCTGCGTGAGGGCAACTCCGACCGCCGCGCCCCGGCCTCGGTCAAGAACTACGCCAAGACCCACCCCCACCGCATGGGCGCCTGGACCGCCGAGTCCAAGACGAACGTGGCGACCATGGGCCAGAACGACTTCCGCTCCACCGAGAAGTCCACGGTCATCGCCAAGGACGGCACGCTGAAGATCGAGCTCGTACGCGAGGACGGCTCCACCACGGTGCTGCGCGATTCCGTACCCGTTCTCAAAGGCGAGGTCGTCGACGCCTCTGTGATGCGCGTCGCCGCGCTGAGCAAGTTCCTGACCACGCAGGTCGCGCGCGCCAGGCAGGAGGGCGTGCTGTTCTCCGTGCACCTGAAGGCGACGATGATGAAGGTCTCCGACCCGATCATCTTCGGCCACGTGGTGCGCGCCTTCTTCCCGAAGACCTTCGCGCAGTACGGCGAGGCCCTCGCCGCGGCCGGCTTCACCCCGAACGACGGTCTGGGCGGCATCTTCAAGGGCCTGGAGAACCTGCCGGAAGGCGCCGAGATCAAGGCGACCTTCGACGCCGAGCTTGCCGAGGGCCCGGAGCTCGCGATGGTCGACTCCGACAAGGGCATCACCAACCTGCACGTCCCGTCCGACGTGATCGTCGACGCCTCCATGGCCGCCATGATCCGCGCCTCCGGCCGCATGTGGGGCCCGGACGGCCAGGCGCACGACACCCTCGCAGTCATCCCGGACTCCTCCTACGCCGGTGTGTATCAGGCCGTGATCGACGACTGCCGCGCGCACGGCGCCTGCGACCCGGCCACCATGGGCTCTGTGTCGAGCGTCGGCCTGATGGCGCAGAAGGCCGAGGAGTACGGCTCCCACGACAAGACCTTCGAGATCCCGGCCGCAGGCACAGTCCGTCTGGTCGACCAGTCTGGCAACGTCGTGATCGAGCAGCCGGTCGCCGAGGGCGACGTCTTCCGCGCCTGCCAGACCAAGGACGCCCCGATCAAGGACTGGGTGAAGCTGGCCGTCACCCGCGCCCGTGCCACCGGTGACCCGGCCGTGTTCTGGCTGGACGAGACCCGCGCTCACGAAGCGGTGCTGATCGCCAAGCTCGGGCAGTGCCTCCCGGAGCACGACACCGAGGGCCTGGACATCCGCGTCCTGCCCCCGGTCGAGGCCACCAAACTCTCTCTGGAGCGCATCCGTCGCGGGGAGAACACCATCTCGGTGACCGGCACCGTGCTGCGTGACTACCTCACCGATCTCTTCCCGATCCTGGAGCTGGGCACCAGCGCCAAGATACTGTCGGTCGTCCCGCTGATGGCGGGCGGAGGCCTATTCGAGACCGGCGCCGGCGGTTCCGCTCCGAAACACGTCCAGCAGCTAGTCGAGGAGAACTACCTGCGCTGGGACTCCCTGGGTGAGTTCTTCGCGCTGGTGCCGTCCCTGGAGCAGTATGCGAAGACCACGGGCAACGTCCGCGCCCAGGTCCTGGCCGACACCCTCGACCGGGCCACGGCGACCTTCCTCAACGAGGACAAGTCCCCGACCCGTCGCGTCGTCGGTATCGACAACCGCGGCAGCCACTTCTACCTGTCCCTGTACTGGGCGCAGGAGCTGGCCGAGCAGACCGACGACACTGCGCTCGCCGAGGACTTCGCTCCGCTGGTCAAGACACTGATCGAGCAGGAACGGACCATCGTCGACGAGCTGCTCGCCGTCCAGGGTAAGCCGACCGACATCGGCGGCTACTACCGGCCCGACCCTGCCAAGGCTGCGTCCGTGATGCGCCCGTCCGCCACCTTCAACAAGGCCTTGGGCCTCCTGAAGGCTTGAAGGAGCCTCTACCGAACGGGAGTCGGGGCGGCCTGGCCCGGTGTGACACGGGCGCGCGGATCCTGGTCCGCGCGCCGGTGGCGAGGGCGCCGTACGGCCAACCGGCCCCATGGTGGCGCCGCTCAGACGGACGTCTTGACGCCCTTTCGCTCTCCTGGGCCGGGAATGCACCCGTGCCGTCTACGGCCGCCGCACCGGACTCCTCGGCCGCGGGCCTGGTCTGCTCCAACGCCCCGTAGTCCAGGCGCATTCGGTGTACTCCGGGGACCGCTGCCGCCCCCGCGCAGACCACGGCGACCAGCACGGCGGCGGCCGCGAACGGTGCCCGCTCGCCCCACAGGGACAGCGCGACGGGCGTAAGCGCCACACCGAGGGGCTGCGCGGCGAGTGAGAGTGCGGTATGCGGGTGCATAGGTGATTACTGACCTTTTCGGATTGGCTTCGGGTGGTGACGTTGGATGATCCCTGCGGTATGCCGGTGTCATGCGGTACGCGGATGGTGGGGGCCTGACTGCCGAGCGGCGGGCTGCACGGGAGGGGATCCGGCTGGAGGCCGGGCAGAGGTTCGTCCGAGGTGACAGGACCTCGGACATCGCCAAGGACCTGCGGGTGAGCGAGCGTTCGGTGGAGCAATGGCGCCGCAACTGGCGTGAAGGCGGCATGGAGGGGCTGAAGTCGAAGGGGCCCGCGAAGCTGCCGAAGCTGTCGGACGAACGGTTTGCCCTGCTGGAAACGGAGCTGGCCAAGGGGCCGACCGCGCACGGCTGGGAAGACCAGCGGTGGACACTCGAACGCGTCCAGGCACTGATCGGCCACCGGTTCCAGGTCAGTTGCTCGATCGCGGGAGTCTGGCGGCTGCTGCACCGCCACGGCTGGTCGTGGCAGAGCCCGGCCCGACGCGCGCTGGAGCGTGACGAGCACGCGGTCGGGCTCTGGAAGAAGGACGTGTGGCCGCAGGTGGAAGCACCGCGGCGGCGCTCGGGGCCTTCATCGTCTTCGAGGACGAGGCCGGGTTCGCGATGACGCCGCCACACGCCCGCACCTGGGGCCGGCGCGGGCAGACTCCTGTCGTGAGAGTGCGGGGACGCTCCCGGCGGCGGGTCTCGGTCGCCGCACTGTGCTGCTACCGGCCCGGCGAGAGATCCCGGCTGATCTACCGGCCCCGCTTCCACCCGCTCCTCAAAGGCGCCCGCAAGAGCTTCTCCTGGCAGGACTACCGCGACCTCCTGGTCCGGGCTCACCTGCAGCTCGGCACCCCGATCGTGGTCGTCTGGGACAACTGTGAGACTCATGGAGCGCCGCCCGGGGCCGGGGTCTGACCCGTGGGACAACTGGCCCTGGCTGCCTTGTTCAAGATCTGTCGGCTTCGGGTCCCGGGCGGCGCTTACTGTCGCCGGACCAGCGGGTGTGTCCCGATAGGGGCCTTGCCGTACAAGGCACCGTCACAGTTCTGACTGCCCACCGGCCTGGCGTCGGCCATGAACCCCATGCCGATCAAGGAGCCGCGTGACCGTCACCAGCATGCCCCAAACGACTCTGCCCGAACGGCCAGAAGAACAGCCGGCAGAGGACGTGATACTTGGCGTTGACACCCACAAGGACGTGCACGTCGCCGCCGTGATCACCGTCCTCGGCGCGCTCCTGGCCCACCAGGAGTTCCCGGCGACCGCCGCCGGATACCGCCAACTCCTCGCCTGGGCCCGCTCCTTCGGGGTCCTGCATCGTGCGGGAGTGGAGTGCACCGGCTCCTACGGAGCTGCCCTGGCACGGTTCCTGAGCCGGGAAAATATTCAGGTCGTCGAGGTCAATCAGCCCGATCGCGCCACGCGGCGCAAGCGAGGCAAGCCCGATGCCGTCGATGCGGATGCCGCAGCCCGCGCGGTCTTGTCCGGACGTGCCGCCGTCACGCCCAAGACGGGCGAGGGCCCGGCCGCCGACATGCGTGTGCTCCGGCTGGCGAAGGAGTCGGCTGTCAAAGCCCGAACACAGGCGAACAACCAGCTCAAGTCCGTACTCCTAGGCATCGATCCCGAGCTGCGTGAATCCTTGTCCGAACTCAGCAACTCGGCGCTGATCGCCCGATGCGCGGACCTTCCGGACACCGGGAGCGCGGCCGTTTTCACTCTCAGGCTGCTGGCCCGCCGCGTCCAGCAGCTGACCTGCGAGGTGAAGGAACTCACTCATAGGGTCGACCGAGGCGTCCGCACCCATCATCCGCAACTCTTGGACATCGTCGGCGTCGGGCCCGACAGTGCCGCTGCCCTGCTGATCGCCGCTGGCGACAACCCGGAGCGGCTGGCCAGTGAGGCATCCTTCGCTGCTCTGTGCGGCGTCAGTCCCGTCGAGCAGTCCTCCGGAAAAACCCGGCGACGACGGCTGAACCGCGGCGGCAACCGCCAGGCCAACGCTGCCCTCTACCGCATCGTCGTGACACGCCTCCGCCGTGACACCCGCACGCGCAGCTACCTCGAGCGACGCACGAAGCAGGGCATGTCGAAACGCGAGATCATCCGCTGCCTCAAACGCTACGTGGCCCGCGAGATCTACCGGCAGATCCAACCGACGACTGCCTTCACCACCACAACTACTGCCACTTGACGCAACATAGGGGCATCTTGAACACCCATCGTGCCGCCGGGATACGGAAGTGCGCGGCCGACCACGAATGGCTCACCGTCATCCAACTCCCCTCCTGCAGCCCGGATCTGAACCCCGTGGAGGGCATCTGGTCCCTGCTGCGGCGAGGGTGGATGGCCAACACCGCCTTCACCGACCCCGAACACCTCACCCGCACCCTCCGCCGAGGACTCGCCCACATCCAGTGACACCCGGAACGCATCGACGGTCATGATTACACCTACGGTAGACCTGTCAGGTGCCATAGAACGACCGTACGTGACGGGGAGGGGCCATGGCGACGGCAACGGCGATCCGGGCAGCACGTGAGTACCTGCGGGCAGGCGATCACCGGAGCGGTCGACGTCCCTGACCCGGCCACCACGCCGAAGGCGAGCCTGACCAGGTCGAACAGGGTCGAGGCGCTGAGCTGCCGCTCGCGCTTGAGGGATCGGGCGCCCAGCAGGTCCCAGCCGATGAAGAAGACCGCTGGGCCGGGTCGTCGCTGAGGAGCGGGATCACCGGGGCCATCAGGACCCCGCAGCCTATGCCGTGCTCGGCGAGGTCGCGTACGACGGCAGGAGGCGGCGTCCGGGGGCGGCGTCCGGGGGCGGGCGCGCCCGGCTCCACGGTGCGCCATAGCGCGGGGTCGGTGAAGCCGGCGGAGACAGAGATGCCGACGTCGGTGACCTCAGAGGCCTGCACCAGCAGGTCCAGGTCGCGCAGGATCAGCCCCGGCATCAGTCGGCAGCGGTGTTCCGCGCGCTGGTAGCAGTCGACGTTCATGCCCGTCGCGATGTGGTCGCCGAGCCAGCGCCGTGAGCCGAGCCACCTCCTGAACTCACCCCCACCAGGACGGCGCTGTCGGTCCTCCCTGACAGGATCAGCGCCATGCTCATAACACCCCGACCCGGGGCTGACCGGAAATACATCCGCCGTCTACTCACAGAGATCCACACCAACGCCCTCAACCTCCGACTTCCAGAGGCGAACGCCTACAAGCGCCTCCTGCGGTACCTCAACTGGGCCACGGACACGGCGGGTGTTCTGCGTTCCCAGGTCAGCGCCAAGGACCTCGACACCCTGGTTTTCACCAGCCGGTACCAGGTTCTGCTTGCCAACTGCGGGACGCTCGCCGGCACGGCCCAGGAGCGACTCGTCAACGGCCTGGTGGACCTCGAAATCACTGAACGTGTCCATGCGTTTGAGGAGGCCCAGACGGCCCTCGACGCGCAGATCAGCCGTTGGAACGGTCCGGAGTGGTTCGTCGTCGCGGACTCCAGCTTCTACATCCACAACCCCGTCAAGCTGGCAGACGTCGACATGCACAAGGTGCTCGGTCTTCCCAGCGGCGAGCACATCCGGCTGCTGTTCCCGATGGTCGTGGTCGACGAACTCGATGCCCTCAAAGAGGCTGGCAAGCAACAGGCTCGCTGGCGCGCCCCCCACACGCTTGGCCTCCTCGACCAGATCCTCGGCGGCTCGACGTTCGGGATCCTGCACCGCCAGGAGCTCATCTCGCAGGACGGCGAGGTACGGGGCGAGGTGAACATGGAGATCGTCCTGGATCCGCCTGGCCATGTGCGCCTCCCCCTCGCGGATGACGAGATCATCGACCGGGCCGTGGCTATCCAGTCGCTTGCCGCACGCCGGGTACGGCTTTTGACCTGCGACACCGGACAGCACACCCGCGGACGGGCAGCCGGTCTGGAGGTGACCAAGATCCCCACGAAGGATCCCGGGCCGGAACCCGACTGGGAAGCAGCGGACAAGCCCGGCACGGGTATGCGAGCTCAGCGCCGAGCGAAGCAGGCCGTCCGCGAGGCCCAGTCCGACGCCTCCCACGACGCGTGAGGCAGATGACCTCCTGGAGGTGCCCTGGCTGTCCCGCGGAAACCGGATCCCCGTGACGTTGACCGGGAATGATCTACCTTCGAATGGGACGCCCCAGTCCCAGTAGTCGTGTCGTGGTGGAGCGTGGGAGCGCGGCCCTGGATCGTGGGCGATGGGGCTGTGAGGAAGGGAGCTGGGTGAGCGTGGTGTGGGCGGCGACGTCGCCGGAATCGGGGCTGTTCTCTCCGGTTGAAAGACGTTCAGAGGTGAAGGATCTGTCGGACCGCTTCAACGACCTGCGTTCCCGTGGCGCGGGGTACATCGAGGTCCGGTCGCCGAACAAGGAGTTCCCGGTGCTGATCCTGGCCTTCCGAGATGATCACGCGGTCGTCCATCTGGTGATTGACATCGAGCGGATGTCTCTGCTTGCAGGAGACGGCACCGTGCCTTCGGGCGCCGAGGTCGAAGTTCCGATCATGGATGACCTCGCCGCGTTCACGGGCGACTTCGTCCTGGACATCGACCAGGCGTGGAACCTGGTGCACGGCTTCACCCAGACGCGGGTGGTCGGCCCTCTGGGTGAGTGGTGTGAGTTGTAGCCAAAAGCTCGTGACACGATCATGATCGGCGCTTCTTCAGTCGCCTCCAGCAGATGAGGCCGCAGGCCAATGAGACGAAGGCGTCTTGGAGCTCGGTGCGGCGCTCCCATCGCACGGCAAGGCGTTTGACCTGGTGGAGCAGGGCGAAGGTCTGCTCCACCAGTTCAAGCGACTCGCTGTCCGCTGGGAGCGGCCGCGGCCACGTTTCCTTGATCCACGTGGCCACGGCCTCCTCGTCGTGTTCGGCACCCGCCGCACCTGCACCTGCACCGTCCAGCCCATCCGGCGCAGGATGCGGCGAGTCTGGGCCTGCCTGAAGCGCACGTGGCATCGCCGGACGATCACGGTGGACACTCGGGCCAGCGTCCAGCGCTGGTCCTCCGTCCAGCCGTGCGCGGCCGGTCCCTTCTCCAGTTCCGCCGCCAGGCACGCCCGCCACTCGGGCTTCATCTGTAAAGGA
Organism: Streptomyces sp. NPDC058751; assembly: GCF_042746485.1. Lineage (NCBI taxonomy): Bacteria > Bacillati > Actinomycetota > Actinomycetes > Kitasatosporales > Streptomycetaceae > Streptomyces > Streptomyces sp. NPDC058751. The sequence goes on from NZ_JBHYPZ010000040.1 coordinate 26,580, forward strand.
CGCCCCGACGGCCCTTCGACCGCAGCCCCTCAACGCCGTCCTCTCGCCAGCGGGCACGCCGGGCACAGGCAGACCGTGAGACCCGTAACCGCCGCGCAACCTGCGACGGCGTCGCCCCTTGCGTAAATAACTCGGCAGCCTCGAACCGCACTTGCTCCCGCCGTGCCCGCTGCTTTGCACCGGGCCCTGCACCTTCGCGCGCCAGCCGACGATCCGGACGTCATCCCCTTCCCCGCCCAACACTTCCAGCGCCACGACGTCCTCAGCGGACTCATCCACGAGTACCGCAACACAACCTGACGAAGATCACGACGGTCTGGCGAACTCCCAGCTCAATGCATGTGCGGGACTTTTGGCATCCAACAAGTCCTGTCCATGTTGTTTCATCACCGGGCTCCTCGCGCGGGATCAAAGACAGAGACCGATCAGCAACGACCGAAATAGACCCAACTCGTCACACCTCTGACCACTTTGAGCCAAGTAGGCAACTCTGCCCCTTCCGTATCAGATACTTCTCTGGCTCTCGGCAGTCGCGTGCATATGCCGTCCCGGGAGCCGGGGTTGGAGACGATGTCGGGAGTGAGATGCAGCTGACGCATGCCGAGGTGATCAACTTTCGTGCCCTGGAGAGGGTGGACGTCCGGGTTGATCCGAAGGCCACTCTCATCGTCGGGCGCAACAACAGCGGCAAGACGTCGTTCGTCAATCTCTTCGAGAAGTTCTTCGGTGAGGAGGATACGAGGTTCGTCCTGGAGGACTTCTCTACCTGCCGTATCGCCGACATCGAGCAGGCGCGGCAGATCTTCGGCGAGGCTCAGGCGCATGCCGGCCGTGGAGACTCCGAGACGAGCGAGGACCTGCTGGCCAAGGCCTACGACCTCGTCCCAGCCATCCAGTTGGTCCTCACCATCGAATACAGGGAAGACGACGACCTCGCGCCGCTCACGGGTGTGATCCTCGACCTGGACGACACCTGCTTCGAGGTCAAGATCGAGGCAGCGCTTGAAGTTGCTCGGCCAAACGACTTCCTCAAGGACTTCTGGTCGGCCAGCCAGCGGGAGCAGTTCGATCGCATCAAGTGGCTGCGCAAGAACTTCTCGGACTACTTCGCCCCGGCTTATCGCGCGGTCAGCCCCTTGGACGAGAACGTCCGCAAGGAGATCAAGCGCGGCGCCGCCGAGGCCATCCTGTCGGTCAAGTTCGTCTACGCGCAGACCAAGATGGATGACACGCCGAGCGACAAGGCCCGCACGTTGTCGAAGACGTTCGAGGCCTACTACAAGGTCAACAGCGGCAACGAGGACCGTCATCAGAGCATCGAGCAGATCGAGACCGCTCTGGCGTCCGCCTCGCAGCAGCTCGATGACAACTACGCCACGCTGTTCGACCCGATCTTCGAGGACCTGCGCACCTTCGGGGTGGGCACCATCACCCCGGTCCAGAAGCCCCGCATCGTCTCCCTCATCGAGGCCTCAGGCATCCTGCGCGGGAGTACCCGCATCCAGTACCCGTCCGGGGACGACGACTTCCATCTTCCCGAAGGGCACAACGGGCTGGGCTACAGCAAGCTCATCTTTACTATCCTGCAGGTCATCAGCTTTCACCAGACCTACGAGCGCACCACGCCCAAGCCAGCGCTGCAGGTGCTGTTCATCGAGGAGCCCGAAGCCCATCTGCATCCCCAGATGCAGGAGACGTTCATCAAGAACATCCAGGACTTCATCGACCGCAAGACGGGCTGGAAGGTGCAGGTGGTCATCACCACGCACTCCTCCCACATCGTCGCCAGCAGCGGCTTCCACACGGTGCGCTACTTCGACCGTTCCGAGCCGCAGCTCACGGTCAAGGATCTCTCGACCTTCGAGGCCAACGTGAAGGCCACTCCGCAGGGTGACGAGACCCTGCGTTTCCTGCGCCAGTACATGGTCTTGCACCGGTGTGACATGTTCTTCGCCGACAAGGTGATCCTGATCGAGGGCACCGCGGAACGGCTGATCCTGCCGGAAATGGTCAGGCGATGCGCCAAGGGACTTCTGCACCAGTACGTATCGGTCATCGAGGTCGGCGATGCCTACGCCGTCCGCTTCCGGGAACTGCTCGCCTTCCTGAACGTCAAGACCCTCGTCATCACCGACATCGACTCCGTGTGCCCCAAGCACCGCAGGGCCTGCCCACCCGGCCAGGGGCAGACGGTCACCTCGAACACGACGCTCAAGAGCTGGCTGCCCGCAAAGTCCAGCATCGCCGAGCTGCTCGCCACCGACCCGGCCGACAAAGAGCAAGGACACGTCCGCGTCGCCTACCAGATCCCGGAGAAGGATTCGGGAGCCTGCGCGCGGAGCTTCGAGGACGCCTTCATCATCGCCAACGCGGTACCCCTCGCACGTGGCTTCCGCCAGCTCGCCCTGAAGACGGCCTTCGTCAAGGAGGTCGGGGCCGACCCCGACGCCGACGACATCGAAGCCAAGGCCTACGACATCGCACAGCAACTCAGCGACCACAAGACGGACTTCGCCTTCGACGTCATGCTCTTGGAGGACTGGGCCGTTCCCCGCTACATCGCCGAAGGACTGCAGTGGCTCGCCTAGACACCCTCGAAGCCGTCACCGCCGAGCTGGAGGCCCGGCGCAGCTTCCTCGTCGAAGCAGGGGCCGGTGCCGGCAAGACGACCACCCTGGTGCGCGCCCTGCAGCACCTCCTGACCCACCACCGCACAGACCTGGAGGCACACGGTCGGCGGATCGCCTGCATCACCTACACCAACGTCGCCAAGAAAAAGATCGTCGAACGCATCGCCGCAGACCCGCTCGTCGATGTCGACACCATCCACGAATTCCTGTGGAGTGTCATCCAGCCGTACCAGCTTGAGCTCTGGCAGCAGATCCTGGACTACAACAAGGACCTGTCCAAACCGGAAGACTTGGATGATGCCACCGATCCTCCCGTCATCGAGTATTCCGACCGCGGGCGCAGGCTGCACGAGGGGCGTATCTCCCACGACGACGTCATTGCGCTGTCGCTCCGTCTCGTCACGGCCCACCCCAAGCTCACACGTATCATCTGCAGCAAGTACCCGGTCATCTTTGTCGACGAGTACCAGGACACTTCACCCAAGACGATCCAGTTGCTGCTGGACCACCTGGCGGGCGCAGGCCGCGAGAAATGCGTGGTCGGTCTCTTCGGCGACTCCATGCAGAAGATCTACGAGTCGGGCGTCGGAGCGGTAAAACGGCCCGGCCGCCTCACCGAGATCACCAAGCACGAGAACTACCGGTGCTCGCCTCCGGTCGTCGAGGTGCTCAACCGGATGCGTCCCGAGCTCACCCAGGACGCCGTCGGCAAGCAGCAGACCGGCGAGGTCCACTTGTTCCTCAACAGCAGCATCCCGGCCGGCCCTGCGCGACTCACCGCCGCCGAAGCAATACTCGCCCGGAACGGCTGGACACGGGAGAACAGCAAATACCTGCTGCTCACCCATCGAGGGATAGCCGGCACCCTGGAGTACGCCAACCTCCTGGAGCAGTATCGAAAGCTGGGCCGCTACGGTCCCGACGACCTCATGGCACGCAACGAGCCGTACATCCAGTACCTCACCCGCATCGAGGCCATCAGCGCCGCGTTCCGCAACAACGACTTCGCCGGGCTGACCGACCTGCTGGACGAGGGACGGACACGGATCACCCGTCAGGCCCACAAACGAGCCATCAGTGACGCGATCCGTGCACTCGACGTCGTACGCAGCACCGGCACCGTCGGTGATGTGCTCGATCTGATGGCTGACGGCCATCTCCTCGCCCAGCCGGGAAAGCTCAAGGACCTGGAACGCCGGAGATCCGCAACGGACCTGGACGAGCGAGACCAGCGACGAGCGGACTTCTCCAACAACCTCCGCACCGTGTCCTACCGTGAAGTCATCAGCGTCACCCACTTCATCGACGAACTCACCCCGTTCTCGACCCAGCACGGTGTCAAGGGTGACGAATTCGAGAACGTCGTAGTGGTGGTCGACGACCGTGCCTGGAACAGGTACAGCATCAGCAAGATGCTCGCCGGCACTGACAAGCCCGACCGTACCGAACGGTCACGCAACCTGTTCTACGTCTGCTGCTCGCGAGCCCAGCGTGGCCTGGCCGTGGTATTCATGGACGATCTCCCGGACGGAGCGGAGTCCACACTCCAGGCCTGGTTTGAGTCAAGCACCATCCACCTGTGAACTACGCGCCAGTTAGGGAGTGTAAATCTAACGGCCCTGTCTCGTATTCGGTGGTGACGGAGTGTGCCGCTATCCGAGGAGGATGCGGTGGCGGAGGAGGGGGAAGCCTGCTCGTCCGTGCATCTGGCGCGCGATGCGTTTGGTCTTGGTGTTGACGCCCTCGGTGGGGCCGTTGCTGTACGGGAGCGTGAGGGCTGCATCCACGGCCTCGCGGTCTCGTTCCAGACCTCGGGCGAAGGCATGCAGGTGGGGCAGGTCGGCGTTGCGGACTTGGGTGACCCAGCGTGTGAGCGCGTCGGCGTTTTCGGTGTGAGGCGACAGGAGCGGGGCAAAGTCCCTTACCCCTGCGGCCAGTTGGGTCATCTCGGTGCAGGCGGCCGTGAGTTTGGCCAGGAGCTCGTGCTGCTCGGCCTTGAGGTTGTCGGGCCTGGTCAGCAGCATCCGGGCGAGTCTGCGCGGGGAGATGTGGCTTCGGTCGGCGTCTGCACGGCCCTGGTTGATGTACTTGTGCAGGAGGTTGAGGCAGCCGGTGAAGCCGCGAGCCTTGATCTCTTCGAAGAGGTGCTGGACGGGGACGGCGGGGTCCTCGGCACGGCGTTTGCGCAGATGCTCGCGGTAGGGGTCGACGAGGCTCGCGCGGTATTTGGGGACGCGGAGCATGCGCTCGGGCCGGTCGCTCGTGCGTAGCGTTTGACGGTGTTGAGGGCGAGTTGCAGGCGGCGGGCACATTCGAGCAGGCCCACACCCTTCTCGAGCAGGCCGTGCACCTGGTGCCAGCGCTCCAGAGTGGTCCGGGCGCGGGGCCCGTCGTAGATCGGCGCGTCCAGCACTGCGGCCCAGCAGGTGCTGTGTGCCTTCACCTCGCTGAGGGCGGCTTCACACAGGTTGTGCCACAAGTGCCACCGGTCGGCGACCTGCACCGCCTCGGGCAGCGCCCGGCGGATGGCCTCGGCGTATATGGTCGAGCCGTCGCGGCACACGACCTCGACGCCTGGATGCCGGCGCAGCCACGCTTCCAGCGTGCCGGCCGTGCGGTCGGGCAGCACGTCGATCCGCTCATGGGTCTCAGCGTCGATCACCACGGTGGCATAGCTGTGCCGCCGGCGCAGGGCAAAGTCGTCGACACCGATCACACGGGGCACCCGCCCGGCGGGCAACGGGATGCGCAGCAGCGTACGCAAAGCCGTGTGACGTGACAGGCCCACCGCAAGCATCGCCAACAACCGCGCGCCTGCTCGGCCCGCTAACTCTTTGACCACGGCCTTGACCTGTCTGGCCAGGCGGGCCGTACGTCGCTGGTATCGCTCCAGCACCCCGGGCACCTGCTCGCGGAAGGTGTGCCGGCAGCCGAGCGTGGGACACACCAGACGCCGCACCCGCACACGGACCACCACCCGGCGCCCGCAACCGGAACGTCGGCCACCGTCCGCCAGTGATAGCCGTGCACCCGTCCCGACGAGGCACCACATACCGGACAGACCGCAGTCTCCCACGGCGTCCGGGCCCGCACCACGATCCGCTCACCCTCGTCAGCAACATCGTCCATGACGAGCGGGGCCAAGCCCGAAAACACCATCCGCACAAGCCCGTTGACATCCATCACATGACGCTCAACGACCCTCGCAACTCTGCGTCACCACCGAATGCGAGACAGGGCCATTCGCTACACAGACCCGATCTCACAGCCCGCGACCAGTTGCTGCAGAAACTCGGCTGACCTCTCGGCCTGCATCGAAGCGCGTACCAACCGCTTGGCTGTCAGTGGTGGGTGAGAAGCTGCCGTATTGGCTGTCACAGGGGAAGAACGAGGGGGAGAAGTGCGGGGTAGCGACGGGCTGGAGTGGCGGGACCCGCCCCTGTGGCTGAGGGGACGGCAGGCGCGACATCCGGCATCCACGGGCGACCGCCGAGCCCGTGTTCTGGGACGGTTCGGTATGGGCTACAAGCTGGCCAGACAAACTGTCATCGGCATGGGAAAGACCATCGAAGTCGGTCTGACCGCTGCTGAGATAGTCGGCTTGCGCCCGCTTTTCGTCCACCCAGTGATCCCTGACGGGCATCATCGAGTGCTGGGGCTGGGACGGCAATGGTGGGAGGAAGTCGCCCGCTACACAGACCACGGCGCAGGCACGGCGCGCGCTGAGGTGCCCCCGTGGCCGCAGTCGTTCGCCCGAGACAGGATCCGCGAGTGGACCGTACCGCCGCGGGAGCGATACCGCGAGCTGCGACGCCGAGTGGAGGAGCGGGAGGCAGAAGGACGCCACCAAGAACATGCCGTCACCGCTGGCGTACGGCGGGTGCGCGACCGTGAGGCTCGTCAGGCCGTTCTGCTGCGCAGCGAAGGCTTGTGCGAGAACCCGTGGTGCTTCCTGCCCCTGCTTCCCTACCGGACGGCGGCGGGGAGCAGCTTGCTGGAAGTCGACCACATTGACGACCATGCGCTGGGAGGCCGCGATCACCCGAGTGCCATGATCGCTCTGTGTCCCAACTGCCACGCCAACAAGACGCGTGGAACCGACGGCACGGTGCTGCGAGAGAGTCTGAGGGCTGTGGCGAGGGAGTTGGACGCTGCTCAAAACAGCGACGCTGTCCGGGACAAGGGCGCGATGCAGCCACGTAGCGAGGCTGTCCTGGCACAGTGCGCTGCGCTCCTTGCCTCTTTGGACCACGTCGACCGCGACCGGGTCCTCACCTCCCTCACCTCACACTTCGGGTGAAGCGCGGCCTTGCTTCGAGCTTGTGATCCGGGCCGGCCGCTGGCTGTCAGAGGCACGCCTGTACCCGCCTGGCCGCTCTCCAACCTGCGCACTCCATGCGCCTATTGGTACTGGCGCTGCGCGAGGCCTTCTTCAGTCGCTGTGCCTCAGCCCGAGGCAGCCCGGTCCCGTCAGAGCGGTTGCGGGACCGGGCCACCTCTGAAGATTCCGGAGCGGGCAGCGGAAGCCAGGATCTTCAGCCCTCGCGTTTTGTCGGCAACGGTCGACCCCGGGGACTCGGCGCTCGACGATGACCGGGTAGCACGGCTCTTCTGGTACCACACGAGCACGCAGCCGAACTGGCCGAGGCGGGACTTCGATCCGGCGGCCTTCCTGACTTCCGAGACACGCAGGTTGATGGGCGGCGGTGAGCGGGTCGCTGAGTGGGTCGCGCGGCAGTCGGCGAAGGCCCTGCACGTCGGTACGTACGAGGTCGCTGTCCACAACATGCTGCGGCGGAGCCGTGATCAGGCGGACCAGGGCAGCCAGTTCTATCTGTATCGGGTCCGTCTGAAGCCATCCGTCGTGGTGGGGGAGGGGTGGCTCGTCGACCCCGGCAACTTCGTCGGCGGCATGGTGCTCGACGAGGTCTGCCTGCCAGGCGTCGGCGTCGCCCGCTATCTGAACTACCACGAGGATCCGGGAGGGCTCTCGCTCGCGCTGGGGATGGACGCGATCGCCAGCGTTCAGCGGATCGCTGTTCCGCTCTCCGACACCGGGGATGACAGCTGGGTGCGCGATGCCGAGGGGGTCGCGTCGTCGTATGTCGAGGTGGGCGATGGTGTCCGGGTCGGTGATCGGTGGTGGCAGGGGGTGCAGCGGGCGGGCGTCTGCGATGCCTTGGTGGGGCCGGTGGGAGCAGAGCCACTGGCTTCGGCTCGCGGCGCATTGATGACGCGCGCCATCTTGCGGATATGCAACCTTTTTGGTTGCATTATTGCATGCTGTTCCAGACTCCCGCCCTGACCGAGGAGGACGAGCGGGTTCTCGCTGAGATCGAGACCCTGCGCGAAGACCTCCGCCACTTCCTACGGCCCACTGTGCGTTGGACCAAGCAGCTCCGCCGGAACCTCACGGCACGCAATATCGCCGGGTCGAACACGATTGAGGGCTACGCCGCGTCGGTGGACGATGTCGAGGCCCTGATGTCCGGCGAGGATCCTTTGGAGGCCAGCGACGAGACCCGCAGGGAGGTGGAGGGCTATCAGCGGGCTATGACCTACATCCAGGGTCTCTCGGACGCCGAAGAGGGATTCCGCTACGACCTGGGGCTCCTCAACGGTCTCCATTTCATGGTCCAGGAGCATCACCCCGATAAGCGGCCAGGCCGGCTCCGCAAGGGCCCTGTCTACATCACGAGCCCCGATGACCCCATGGTCATGGACTACACGGGGCCCGACTACGAGACGGTCCCCGGACTCATGGCGGAGCTGGTCGCGTGGCTGAACGAGGGCGACCTCGACTCGCCCGTGCACGTTCGCGCTTCCATGGCCCACCTGAACCTCGTGAAGATCCACCCATGGGCCGACGGCAACGGCCGAACATCCCGGGCCTTGTCGACGCTGGTGTTCTCGCGGGAGGCGCTGATGCCTTCGGAGTTCTCCTCGATCGAGGAATGGCTCGGGCGCGGCCAGAACACCTACCGCTACTACGACATGCTCAAAGTTGTCGGCGGCGAGATGTGGAGCCCTCAACGTGACGCCGGGCCGTGGATCAGATTCTGTCTCGGCGCCCACCACATGCAGGCGCAGACGGCGAAGCGGCGCATCGAGTTCTTCCGCGACGCCTGGCTCCTGCTCGTCGATCAGGTGGAGACATCCGGCCTTGACGAGCGCATGGCCTTCGCCCTGATGCCCGCCCTCGCCGGAGGAAAGGTGCGCCGGACGATGTACCAGCGGGACGCTGACCTGAGCTCGGACACGGCGATGCGCGACATGAAGGCCATGGTGCGCACGGGATGGCTACTCTCGCATGGGCAGGCCCGCGGACGCTTCTACACCGCTGGCCCCGCCATGGACCCGGTGAAGGCAAAGATGAAGACGATCACTAAGGCGCTGCGCAATCCGTACAGCACCCGCTGACCGCCGCGGCCCCGTCTCCCGGAGAGGACTGCAGGGCGGGCCGGATCGAGCGCGGCCTGAACGGGAGGTAGCTCAAGTCGGTTGGAGTGTCAGTGGTCGCCGCCATACTCAGAAGATGTGCGACTGACTTTCAGGCGCATGTCCAGGAGTCCTCGACCGAGTAGGAGCGAATTGACACCCGAGAACGACGCGGTGCCTGACCGCGACCCGTATCTGCTGGCGCAGATGCGAGAGGCCTTCGGGCGCGTGGTCTACAGCCACAAGACCCATGAGAAGCAGGCGGACATCTGCTTCACCAAGCACCGGTGGCAGCAGGGCGTCCTCATTGCTCTCACCGCGATCAGCTCGGGCACCTTCCTTGCAGCGGTGGTCGGCCTGCTCGGCAACGCAGTGCTGACGAGCCTCGCGACCTCTTCTATCGCGCTCCTGGTCACCTGGATGAGCCTTGGGACGAAAACCTTCAAGTTCGAGGAGGAGTCCGAGGCCCACCGCGGCATCGCCTCCCGGCTGTGGGACGTCCGAGAGTCCTACATCTCCCTCATCGCCGACCTGATGTCCGGCACAGTCTCCAACGCGGAGGGCCGAGAGCGACGGGACGAGCTGCAGCAGGCCGCGCGCGACGCCTACGCCGACGCGCCCAGGACGAGCAGCAGGGCGTTCGCGCGCGCCCAGGGCGGGCTACAGAACAACGAGGAGATGACGTTCACCTCGCGCGAGATCGACCTCTTCCTCCCGGAGGCGCTCCGGCTCGACGAAGGCGAGGCATGACGATGAAGACCTCAGAGATCTTCGAAACACTTCTCAAGAACCTGAAGGTCGGGGAGACGGCCACGACGGTCGCCTCACGGCGCGACGAGATCACGAAGGCGCTCAACAAGGACTTCCGCGACAAGGACAGCTGTACCGACTACAAGCTGATGGTCGGATCGTTCGGCCGGCACACCGCGATCAAGGGCGTGTCCGACCTCGACATGATCTTCATCCTCCCGCCCGGGATCCGGTCACGCTACGACGGGGGCACCGGCCCGCGGAGGATTCTCGAGAGAGTCCGCGACGACCTCAAGGCGCGGTACAAGAACACCGAGATCCGCGTCGACCAGTGCGTCGTCCGAGTGCGGTTCACGTCCAACGCCTTCAAGTTCGAGGTCCAGCCGGCATTCGAGAACACCGACGGCAGCTTCGACTACCCGGACACGAAGGCTCAGGGCTGGAAGGTCACCAAGCCGCGCGAGGAGATCGCCGCGACCAAGGAGTGCAACGACCGCACCTCGACGAACATGCGCCACCTCGCCCGGATGGCACGGGCATGGAAGAACGCGAACGGCGTAAACATTGGCGGCCTGCTCATCGACACCCTCGTCTACAACTTCTTCGACCAGACCGACGACTACGACGCGGCGGGTACAGGCTCGTTCGGCCTCATGGCCCGCGACTTCTTCGAATTCCTCAAAGATCAACCAGAGCAGGAGTACTACCTGGCGCTGGGCAGCCGGCAGCGGGTTCACGTCAAGGCGCAGTTCCAGCCGAAGGCGAAGAAGGCGTACAACCGGTGCCTCGAGGCGATCGCGGACGAAGGCAAGACGTCCGCGAACAAGAAGTGGCGCGAGGTCTTCGGCACGTCGGTGCCGCTGGCGAAGAGCGCGAGCGAGTCGTCCCGGTCGTTCAGGGACACCGAGGAATTCATCGAGGACCAGTTCCCGGTCGACGTGTCCGAGACCGTGTCCATCGACTGCGAGGTCACGCAGTCCGGATGGCGTCCCACCTGGCTCCGCACGATGCGTCGCGGCGGGATCCTGCTCAAGGCCGACAAGAGCTTGAGGTTCGTCGTCACCAGCTGCTCGGTCGGGGAGCCCTACACATTCAAGTGGAAGGTACTCAATCGTGGTCCGGAAGCCGAGCGGCGGGACATGATCCGCGGTCAGATCGTCGACTCGAGGAAGCGGGGAGTCCGCATCGAGCGCTCGGACTTCAAGGGCGAGCACGTCGTCGAGTGCTACGTCGTCAAGGACGGCGTCGTCGTGGCTCGGGACCGGATCGACGTGCCGGTCAGCAACACGAGCGTAAAGACGGCGAACGTCTTGTAGGGGAGGGGCCCTCGGAGCGCGACGAGGCCCCGCCGAATCTGCCGGGGTCTCGTCGTATCTGGCGCATCCGCCCGTGGGGTTACCGGTAGTTCGTTAAATTCGGCGGTAGAGGTCAATGCCGTGGCCGGTGGTGACCGCGTCGATCAGGGCCTGGAGCTCGGAGGGTGGGTCTGTGTCCGTCCATGCCTGCCACCATCGGCTGAGGGCGACGGCTGGGGTGAGCCAGGAACGGATGGCGCGTAATGCCTTGGGCAACAGGGCTGTTGGGGTCGGTGGGACAAGGCCGGTCCCCCTCTCTGGCCCCTCGTCGGGGCACGGGTCCGGCGCGGTGGCATCCAGGGGTCCGGGTGGGGCGAACCACTGGTCCCAGCCGAAGGAGAAAGCGCAGTTGACCAGGGTCTGGTGGCGGCGGATGGCGCGGGCGGAGCGGACCTGGAAGTCGGCTCAGCCGAGTTCGTCCTTGACCTGCTTGTAGCTCTGCCCGATCCACGGCCGCAGTCCGTAGAGACGGACGACCTCGGCGAGATCGGCCGGCGGGTGGGGGCCGGTGGTGGCATGGGGTGCGTCGAGGTGGGGCAGGTTGGTGGCCAGGTACCAGGTGGCCTTCTCCGGCAGGCTGGCTGGGTCGGTGGTGGCCACGACCAGTCGGCAGGGTGAGTCAGGGCCGTAGCCGCCCAGCCGGGCATCGGCGGCCCACCAGATCTCGCTGTGCCCGTCGCGGAAGTGACGCTCCACGGGCGTCCAGTCGCCCGGATGCTTGGCGTCCTTCCAGGTTAGAGCGTGGGCGGCCTCGATGGGAGTGTGCGGCCGGTCAGCCGGGGCTCAGGTGCCGCGGTGCGGCTTGAGCGCGACCACGTAGGCCAGGCCGGCCTCGCGCAGTGCGAGGTACCAGGTGTCGCTGACTCAAGTAGGCGCAGTCGGCGACCACCGCCCGGCAGCCGAAGCCCGCCTTCTTGCCGCGGGCCGCGAGGGCGGCGGCCAGCTGCGGTTTCGTACGGAAGGCCGGATCGGTACGACCCCGGGCGAAGTGGTGGGCGGGGGTGTAGGGGGGCAGCGGGTAGTAGACGCGGCCGTCGGTCCACACCGTGGTCACGGTGACGATGCCGTTGTCGGTCTTGCCCAGCCGGCCCAGCCACTGCCGGCCCACGTGCGCGGTCGCGGTGCCGTCCTTGCGGTCCCCGGAATCATCGATCACGATCACCCCGCCGCCGTGCGGAGCCGTCGCGGGTTCCTCGCGCAGCAGTTCAAGCCGCCGGTCGTTGACCAGGTCGGCCTCCCAGGGTGACTCGGACAGGAAGAACTGCAGCCGCTGCACCCCCGGCATTCCCGCACCTGTCACCGGCTCCGCCCCGGCCAGGCAGGTGATCGTCTTGTTCCGGTCCCGCGGCGCCAGCAGCCCGGTCAGGTACTCGCGAAACCCCCCGCCGCTGGGCCAGGCTGAAAAAGAGGTCGTCGAACCGGGCCGCGTAGTCCTCCAACGGTCCCGGTGCGGGCGGGCACGGACGGCGAGCGGTCATCTTCAGCCCCCAGCAAGACAGTTGACTCCTCCCACCGGCCTACGACCAACCCGAACCGCCGTCAACCCACGCCACCGCCGGATTTAACGAACTACCGGTAACCGAATGGGCGTCTGATCCCTGCTGCGGCGCGGGTGGATGGCCAACACCGCCTTCACCGACCCCGGCCACCTCACCCGCACCCTCCGCCGAGGACTCGCCCACATCCAGTGACACCCGGAACGCATCGACGGTCAGAATGACGGTCCGCGCCGGACTGGCGGCCTGGGTCATACCTCTCCCACCCCGAGCAGGTCAGTTGTGTTCCGGCCGGGCGGACACCGGGGCGCCGCGGGGCGGATACAGAGCCAATCGTATGTACGATCGGTCACCTTTGCTCGGGAACGGGCTCCCCGCGGGGCGGCTCCTGCGCCTTCCCGGGGCCGGACGCGGGCCGGGCTCCGGTGTTCACGGACGATCGGGCAGGCGGAAGACGCGCCGCGCGTTGCCGGACAGGAACAGCGCGGTGGTCTCCTCGTCCAGGCCCAGCTCGTCGAGGTGTTCCAGGGCCCGACTCGGTTCGATCATGGGGTAGTTGGAGCCGAACAGGACCTTCCGCCGCCCCCGGCCGCGCAGGTACGCGACCAGCTCCGGGGGATAGCGGCGGGCGGTGTAGGCGCTGGTGTCGATGTACACGTTCGCGTGCTTGTCGGCGACCGCGATCATCTCCGTGGTCCACGGGTAGCCGATGTGGCCGCAGACGATGGTCAGTTCGGGGAAGTCGAGCGCGACCTGGTCGATGTACGGGATGGGCCGGCCGGTCTCGGAGGGGCGCAGCGGTCCGGTGTGCCCGACCTGGGTGCAGAACGGGACGCCGAGTTCGACGCAGGCGGTGTACAGCGGGTAGTAGAGCCGGTCGGTGGGCGGCAGTTGCCACAGCCACGGAATGATCCGCAGGGCCACGAAGTCCAGCTCCTCGACGGCCCGCCGCAGTTCGCGCACCGCGGCGACGGGGCGGGTGAGGTCGGCGCCCGCGACCCCGCGCAGCCGCCCGTCGGACCGTGCCGTGAATCCGGCGACCTCGTCGTTGGTGATCAGGGCGCCCCCGGGCCCGTACCAGGCCGAGGCCAGGCCGGTGTCCACGTCGGCCTTCGCCAGCGCGGCCAGGGTGACCTCGACCGGAAGCTCCTCCTCCAGCGTCCTCGTGCCGGTCCAGCGGCGCAGGGACTCGAACATCTCGTGGTTGGAGTGGCGGAGAGTGGGGTGCTGCATCCACGCGTCGACGACCGGCATGCTCCTGTGCCCTCCCTGAGGCGGTGGCTGAGCGCTTGCTCACCGCCGACCTTAGGGCGCCCCACGCCCCCTGGCCACCCGTCGGCCGGGCGCTCCCCGGCCGCCGTCCGGCACCCGGCGCTCCCGGCCGTCCGCCAGGGGCGCGGCACCGCCCCGGTCACCCGCCCACGGCGTCCACGAGCGTGGTCAGGGCCGTGACGAGGCGTTCGAAGCCGGGGCCCGTCGGACCTCCCGGCTCCCTCATGTACGTGTCCCGCCGGATCTCCACCATCAGCGCCGTGACCGCCGGCTCCCGCTCGTAGTGCCGCAGGGGGACGTACGCGCCGGAGAACGGGCTGTCGATCCCCACTCCGCCGAGCCCGGCGAACGCCTTCTCCGCGAGCGCGACCAGCTCCGGCGGCGTGTGGAAGGAGTCGGTCCCCAGGCACACCGGCGGCCGGGGCCCGTCGCCGTGCAGTTCGTAGGGCAGCCGGGCCGTCGGATACGAGTGGACGTCGATGATCACGGCCCGCCCGGTGGCGGCCAGCCGGTCGGTCACCGCGGCCGTCATCGCCCGCGCGTAGGAGTGGAAGTAGCGGTCGACCAGCGGCCGGGGGTCGGTGTCCGCGGGCCGCAGCGGCGCCCGGTGCGTCGTGCGCGTGTAGACCGCGCCCATCCCGACCGCGAGCATCTCCTCCCGCTCGTCCGGGAAACGCTCGGGATCGACGACCAGCCGGGACAGCCGGTTGACGAACCGCCACGGCGTCAGCCCGGCCGCCTCGGCCGCGGCCGCAGCCAGTTCGGCGGTGTGCGCGTCGGTGATGTGGTCCAACTCCTCCTCCAGCGCCGCGTCGTCGAGGACGATGCCCCCGCGGACCGGTGCCGGGATCTCCCGGGAGGAGTGCGGCACGTGCAGGATCACGGGTGAGTGGACCGCTCCCGGCAGGAGCGCGAAGGAGTCCGGACCGTCCGGGGGACTGAGGATGTCGTTCATGAGAGATCACTGTGGCAGCAGGGTCTGACAACGGGCGGGACCGGTCACCTCACCACGTGCGGCAGGTCGCGCCGTGCACACGGCCGCGCGGTGGCACCGTGCACACGGCCGCGCGGCCCGCACGCCGCCACGCCGTGCGCACGGCCCGCGTTCAGCCACCGCCCCCGCGGCGCGCGTAGTGCTCGATGAGCGCCGCCCGGGTCGTCTCGAGACGGTGGGCCAGGATCGCGCCGATGGTCCGCGTCAGCGACAGCTCCAGCGTCGGGTCCTGGTCGCACAGCCTCCGCACCTCGGAGGCGTCGAACTCGTAGGCGCGCACCGGACTGAAGGCCTCGGCGCCGAAGTCCCAGGTGTGCGGGCGGAACAGCCACGACCAGCCGAGCAGGTCGCCGGGCCCGAGCTGGGCGACGGTGATCCGCCGGTCGGCGATGACCCGCTGGTACAGCGAGACCGTTCCGGAGCGGATCACCCAGAAGCGGTCGGCGGTGCCTCCCTCCTCGAAGATCGGCCCGTCCGCGGGAAAGGACACCTCGCGGGCCACGCCCATCAGCCGATCACGGTGTTCGGGGGAGAGCGCGTGCAGGAGCCGGAGAGCAGTGGGCATCGCGGACCTCCATCGGGCCGCCGCACGGCCCGATGGGGGCTGCGGCGCCTTGTAGTACCGGTGGTATCCATTGGAGCCCGAACGGCGTGTTCCGGCGCGTCGTGGGCCGGCCGGGTCCGCCGTGGGGCCGTCGTGAGCGCGTGGCCGGGCGGGTCAGCCCGGGGTCCGGGACGTCACCGAGAAGCGAGCCCCGTCGGGGTCGATGATGAGGGCCTCCACCGAGCCGATGCCCTGCTGGTGCGCGGCGCCGCCGTTGGCACGCGCCGCGCGGACGCAGGCCTCCACGTCCTCGACCGTGAAGTGGATCTGCCAGTGCGGCCGCAGGCTCGGGTCGGGGGCGGCGCCCAGCGCGCCGGAGTGGATCCGGGCCACCACGTCGCCGAAGCTGCGCAGGACGACCTCGTTCTCCTCGTAGTCGACCTCGCAGCAGCCCGGGTCCGAGGTCGCCCACTTCAGCACCTCGCCGTAGAAGATGGCGGCGTCGAAGGCGTCCCGGGTGTGCAGGCGGATGAAGGAGGGGGCCGCGTTGCGCCAGCGCTCCCAGCCGGACACCAGGTCGCCCTCCCAGATCCCGAAGACCGCGCCGTCCCGGTCGGCCAGCAGCGCGGCCCGGCCCGGCGGCAGCGAGATCGGCCCCACCGCGGTCGTGCCGCCGCGCTCCTGGCTGCGTGCGACGGTCTCGTCCGCGGAGGCCACGGCGAAGAACGCGGTCCAGGCGACCGCCGTCCTCGCCACGAAGTCGACCTTGGCGACCCCGGCGACCGGAACCCCGGCGACACTGGCGACGCGGTACTGCTCGCCCATCCGGCTGGGGGCCCACCTCCAGCCCAGGACCGCGCTGTAGAAGTCCTGGGCGACCTTCATGTCGCGGGTGGTGAGACTGACCCAGCACGGCGCGCCGAAGACCGCCTTGCTGGTGACGACACCGGTGGGGAGTGTTCCGTCGCTCTTCATCGCCGCCCGTTCTGACGCGATCGGCCGACAGCGGTCTCACGGGTGCGGGGCCCGGGGGCCCGGACATGAGTTCAGACGTGGGGGGCCCTCCTTGCCGGAAGGCCTCCGACGGCTTCAGCAGCACCTGCGGATCCGCTGTCCCATCACCAACAGCCTCTCCCACTTCGGCGCCGCGCGCACCACGCCGACGTCAGAGGCGCGGCCGCTCCAGGGTGAGGAGCAGGCCCTCCACGGCGCCGGGACCTATGCGGCCCTTGACGTCCGCGGCCGTGATCGCCTTGAGCGCCCACCCGTCCTCGGCATGCTTGTTCAGGACCTTTTCCAGCTTGTCGCTGTCCAGGGCATCACCGATCAACGATTCGCGGAACGTGACGACCTTGTATTCGAAGGTGTGCGGGGTGCTCATGGTGGTGAAGCTCTCCTGGCTGTCGGACGGTACGGCAGGGCCCACCCAATCACTCTTCGCGGCTGCGGCACAGGGACGAACCGGACCTGGGGCGCACCTTTGTTGAAACTTCATGAAGTGCCGTTCGGGGGAGGTGTCCTGACGGTCGGCCGGACGAAGGAGTCCGGCCGGGGCGTCGTAGCGTGGACGCGGTGCGACCGGAAGCTGTGAGGCGGATTCAGGGGGCGCGATGTGCTGGAGTGCGACGGCCGATCTGGTGGCCGGTACGGGGATCGCCGCGGTCGGGGCGGTCTGTGTGGTCCGGACGCGGCGCGGGAAGGACCTTCCGCTGGCCGCGCTGCCGTTGCTGCTCGGCGTCCACCAGATCGTCGAGGCCCGGGTCTGGGACACCGGCGGCGGTACGGGGCCCGCCACCGTGGCCTGGGCCGTGATCGCCCTTCCGCTGCTGGCCCTGTGGGTGCCGGCGGGCGTGCTGTGCACGGTTCCGCGCGGCACCGGCCGCCGTCTGCTGCTCCCGCTCGCGGCCGGTGCCGTGACCGCGGCCGTGCTCGCGCACGCCATGACCGTCCGTCCCGTCAGGGCCGAGGTCCGCGGCCACACCATGGGCTATGTCGTCGACCTGCCCCGGCCGGAACTGGTCATCGCGGGCTACCTCTTCGCCACCGTCGGCGCGCTGCTGCTCTCCGGCGACCGGGGGCTGGTCCTGCTCGGCTTCCTGACCGGGGCGGGCGCGGTGGTCTGCTGGTCCCTGTGGGAGCTGGAGTTCGTCTCCACGTGGTGCGCGTGCGCCGCGGTCGTCTCGGTGACCCTGCTCGGCTGGGTGAACTCGCGGCGGGCCGTCACCCCGCACTCCGCCGGAACGGGCGCGTCACGCGTGGGGTGACGGGCCGCGCGGGACCCGGGCGGTCCACCGCTCCGCCGGGGCACCGGTGGTCCGTGCCGTCCACCACTCCGCCGGAGCACCGGTGGTCCGTGCCGTCCCGGGCGTGGTGCGCCCGTTCCGGCGGAGTGCGGCGCCCCGGGTGCGGTGCGGCACCGGTGATCCTCCGTATCCCGGGTACGCGGCGAACCGTGGACGACCTGACGAGTTCCTCATATGTGTCGGCCAGGGTCGATACATGATCGACTCCGTACACCGTGTCCGGGCGGCGCTCGTCGCCGCCTCCGTCCTGCTCGCCGGCTGCGGCGCCGGCACCGCCGGGAAGCCCGGCCCCGGAGCCGGCGGCGAGCCGGCACAGGCGCCCGCGGCGGCCGCCTCGCGCGCGGCGGCACCGGGGCACACGCCGGCCGCCCCGCGCACGACGCCGTCCGGACGGCTGCCCGGACTCGGCCCCGAGGCCCTGGCCGCGATCCCGTCGCGGACCCGTCAGGCCGTCGTGGTGACCGGCCGTGGCAGGAACTCCTCACGGTCCACCGTGGTGCTGTACGAGCGCACGGAGGCGGGCTGGCGGGCCGGTCCGAGCCGGCCCGCGCGCAACGCCCTCAAGGGCTGGACCGACCACCACCGCGCCGGTGACCTGCGTTCTCCCACGGGCGTCTTCACCCTGACCGACGCCGGCGGCCTGCTGCCCGACCCCGGCACCCGGCTCCCGTACGACCGCTCCAGCGCGTTCACCTCACCCGGCACGGGCTTCGAGGGCGAGTCGTTGGCCGGCTCCTTCGACTACGTGGTCGCCATCGACTACAACCGCAGGCCCGGCACCACACCCCTGGACTGGACCCGGCCGCTGGGCGCGGGCCGCGGCGGGGGCATCTGGCTGCACGTGGACCACGGAGGCCCCACGCACGGATGCGTCGCCCTGCGTGAGGACGACCTGGTGGAGCTCATGCGCACCCTGGACCCCGCCCTGCACCCCGTGGTGGTCATGGGGGACGCCGCGTTCCTGGCACGCTGACACCACCGGGAGGTGCGGGGCCGCCCCGTGGTTCCACGGGCCCGCCGGACCCCGGAGTGTCCCGGGAGGTTGTCAGGAAGGTGTCAGGGTGTGGGAAGCCCCTCTCACCGGCCGCCGCGGGGCCGGCAGCCCCTACGATCGGCCGTGTGTGCGCATACGTGCTGGTCGCGGAGGACGACGAGAAGCAGGCCGAGCTGATACGCCGCTCGCTGCTGGGCGAGGGGCACACGGCGGCCGTGGTCCACGACGGCGCGGCCGCGCTCGACGAGGTGAGGCGGCACCGGCCCGACCTCGTCGTCCTGGACCTGATGCTCCCGGTCGTCGACGGCTTCGGCGTGTGCCGGGTGCTGCGGGAGGACGGCGACGTCCCCGTCCTGATGCTGACCGCCCGCTCCACCGAGGACGACGTCCTGCTCGGCCTGGAGCTCGGCGCGGACGACTACATGACCAAGCCGTACAGTCCGCGCGAGCTGATGGCCCGCATCCGCACGGTGCTCCGGCGCAGCGGACGGCCCGAGGGCGGACGGCGGCCCGATCCGGTCGTCAGGGCGGGCGGGATCGAGGTGGACCCGCGGCGGCACACGGTCTCCTGCGACGGTTCGCCCGTGGACTGCACCCCGGGCGAGTACGAGATCCTGCTCGCGATGGCCGCCGAGCCCGAACGGGTCTTCTCCCGGCGGCAGTTGCTGCACCACACCCGGGGCATCGACCGGGCCTCGACCGAGCGGGCCATCGACGTGCACATCATGAACCTGCGCAAGAAGATCGAGGCGGACCCGCGCAGACCGACGCGGCTCGTGACCGTGTTCGGCGTCGGGTACAAGCTGAGGGGCGACAGGGCGTGAGCCGTGCCGTGCCCCTGCGCAAGAGCCTGCTGGTGAGGCTCCTGATCACGTCCGTGCTCATCGCCCTGTGCTCGGTCGCCGCCACCGCCTGGCTCGCGGTGCAGACCACCACCCGGGCCATCCAGGAGGAGCAGGGCCAGGTGCTCGCCGAGGACATGGACATCCTGCGACGGCTCAGCGGATACGCGGCCACCCACGCCGACTGGTCCGGGGTCTCCGGGACACTGCGGACGATCTCGCGGCAGACCGGCCGGCGCATCGCCCTGACCGCGGGCGACCGCACCCCCTTCGCCGACTCCGCGGCCCGCGGGACCTCCCTCCCGCCCCGGGCCGCCGCCACCGTCGACCCGCTGCGCACCGACACCTCCACGGAACCCGGAGCGCAGCTCACCGGTGTCGACCCGCGTGCCGTGGGACCGTACCGGCTGACCACGGACGAGCGCCTGAAGGTGGCCAAGCTGGCCACCGTGCGCCAACTCTGCTTCTCCCGCAACGGGATTCACACCCGCACGGAGCGGATGCCCAGCGGCAGGACCGTGTTGAAGCACGTGGACGGGACGGCCGACCCCGGCTACGTGCCCGCCGAGTGCGCCGACGGCATGCTCAACACCCCCACCAGGACCGAACAGAAGGCCCTGGACGAGCTGTCGGGGCTCACCCGGACCTGCCTTGACCGGCACGAGGTGGACCTCGACCGCTTCGTGACGCTGCCGCTGGAGGCCGCGAGCGGGTCCGCCCCCGTCCCCTACCTGACGGGAAAGAGACTCGCCGGCCAGGACGGACCCGTGGCCCGTACGGCGAACGCCTGCGTCGCCGGGGCCCGGCGCGCCCAGCTCGACCCCTACGTCGCCCCGGCCGCCGAACTCTTCCTCGGCACGGGGGACAGGCCCGTACCCCGCTTCGACATGTCGGCGGCCAACAAGGCCAAGGTGTTCGGGGTCGCCGGACTCGTCCTCGCCCTCACGGTAGCCGTGACCGCGCTGGTCGCCACCCGGCTGGTGCGCCCCCTGCGCGCGCTGACCCAGGCCGCGCAGCAGCCGCCGGAGCGGCACGTGCGCGTGCCCGTCACCACCCGGGACGAGACGGGCATCCTGGCCCTCGCCTTCAACGAACTGACCGAGCGCCGCGAGCGGATGGAGGTCCAGCGCAAGGCGATGGTCAGCGACATCGCCCACGAACTGCGCACACCGCTCACCAACATCCGCGGCTGGCTGGAGGTGGCCCGCGACGGCCTCGTGGACCCCGACCCGGAACTGCTCGCCTCCCTGCACGAGGAGGCCGTGGTCCTGCAGCGCGTCATCGACGACCTGCAGGACCTCGCGGCCGCCGACGCGGGCACGCTGCGACTGCACCACGAGGAGGTGCGCGCCGACGAGCTCCTCGAACAGGTCGCCGCGGCGCACCGGGTCGGCGCGGAGGCCGCCGGCGTCCGGCTGGTGACCGGGGCGGCCGGTACGCCGTGGCTGGACGCGGACCCCGTACGGATGCGGCAGGCGCTCGGCAACCTGGTGTCCAACGCGATCCGGCACACCCCGTCGGGCGGCACGGTCACCCTGTCCGCGCACCACGAGGGGGACGAGGTCGTGTTCGGGGTGGCCGACACCGGCGGCGGTATCGCTCCCGAGGATCTGGCCAGTGTCTTCGACCGGTTCTGGCGGGCGGAGAAGTCCCGCAGCCGGCGTACCGGCGGCAGTGGTCTGGGCCTCGCCATCGTCCGTCAACTGGTCGCCGCCCACGCCGGATCCGTCCTCGTCACCAGTGAGGTCGGCGTCGGCTCGGTCTTCACCCTGAGGCTGCCCCGCACCCGGACCCCGGCCGCCGGCCCCGGCTGAGGAACGGCGGGTCCTCCGGCCGGACCGCCGGGAGTCCGGTGCCGGGGAGTCCCGTCACACGGCGCCGGTCGCCGGAACGCCTTGCCGGTCGCCGGAACGCCTTGCCGGTCACCGGAACACGTTGTCGGAGTCGTCCAGGATCGACGGGTCGCCGATCATCGCCTCCCGGGAAAACCGCGGCGACGTCTGGTACATCGCCTCGATCTCGGCCGCGTACCGCTCGGCGATCGCGTCCCGGCGCAGCTTCAGCGACGGTGTCAGCAGACCGTTGGACAGGTCGAAGGGTTCCGGGAGGACACGGAAGACCCGGATGGACTCGGAGCGGGACACGGTGGAGTTGGCGGCCGCGACCGCGCGCCTGACCTCCTCGCGCAGCTCGTTCTCCTCGCGCGCGCCGCGGGCGGGCGTCTCGCCCTTGGCCCGGGCGGCGCGCCAGTGCGTCACGAACTCCGGGTCCAGGGTGATGAGGGCGCCCACGCAGGGCCTGTTGTCGCCCACGACGGCCGCCTGGTGGATGAGCGGATGGACCCGCAGCCGTTCCTCCAGGGCCGCGGGGGCGACGCTCTTGCCCCCGCTGGTGATGATGATGTCCTTCTTGCGCCCGGTGATGGTCAGATAGCCGTCGGAGTCGACCCGGCCGAGGTCCCCGGTCGCCAGCCAGCCCCCGCGGAACGAGGCCGCGGTCGCCGCGGCGTCGTTGATGTAGCCCTGGAACACGGAGGGCCCCCACACGAGGATCTCGCCGTCGTCGGACACCTGGATCTCCGTGCCCGGCAGGGGGCGTCCCACCGTGCCGAACTTCTCCCGGCCGACCGGCTGGGCGGTGATTCCCCCGCTGGTCTCGGTGAGCCCGTACCCGTCGTGGACGAAGATGCCGATCCCCGCGAAGAACAGGGCCAGTTCACGGTTCAGCGGGGAGCCGCCCGACACCGCCCCGCACACCCGGCCGCCCAGCGCCGCGCGCAGCTTCCTGTACACCGTCTTCTCGTAGAGGGAGTGCTGGAGCCGCAGGTCGAAACCGGGGCCCGGTCCCGTGCCCAGCCGCTGCTGCTCCTCGGCGAGGGCGAAGTCCTGCGCCGTGCGCACGGCCCGCTCGAACAGCACACCGCGGCCCGCCCGTTGGGACGCCCGCACGAAGTTCTTGTAGATCCTCTCGAACACGGACGGGACGGCGTACAGATAGGTCGGCCGGAACGAGAGCATGGCCTCGGAGAGGGTCTCCTCCCGCAGGTCCGGCTCGTGGCCCATGAGGATGCCGCCGCGCAGGCAGATCCCCTGGACCATCAGCCCGTAGGCGTGCGAGAAGGGCAGGAAGGCGAGCACGGCGGGCTGGGTGTCCGGCGGAGCCGCCGTCTGCCTCCAGCCTTCGAGCAGGGTGTCGCAGGGGCTCGCGAGACTGCGGTGCGTCAGGGCGCAGCCCATGGGCTGTCCCGTCGTGCCGGAGGTGTACGCCACGACCGCGGTGGAGTCGGCCAGGACGATCCGGCGCAGCGAGTCCACCGCGGTCGGGGGTATCGTCCGGCCGCGCTCCACGAGCTGGGCCATCGCCCCGGCGTCCAACTGCCAGACGTGGCGCAGGAACGGGAGCGTGGCGCACGCCGAGCCGACCGTCATGATGCCCTGCTCGTCCTCGACCACCACGCCCACGCAGCGCGCGTCGTGCAGGATCCACGCGACCTGTTCGTGCGACGACGTGGGGTAGACCGGAACGATCTCGGCGCCCACGGACCACAGGGCGTAGCTGAGCACCGTCCACTCGTACCGGGTGCGCGCCATGATGGCCACCCGGTCGCCCGGCCGGATGCCGGAACGGACGAACCCCCGTGCCACGTCGACCACTTCGTCCCACAGCTCGGCCGCCGTCACCTGGATCCAGCCGCCGGAGCGGTCCTCGGCGCGGCGCGCGAGCTGCGGCAGATCGGGGGTGTTGAGCGCCGTTTCGTGCAGGCTGTCGGCAAGTCCCCCCTGGGTGGGCGCAGTCGGCGGTGCGGAAAGGTGGGACTGATGCATTCGCCGCTCCGGAATTCTCCTCGACGCGACCTCACCCCCGGAGGCGCCGATGCCAAGGATTACCGAATGTAGCCCACTCGGGCGCGTTCCGTGTCCAAATCCGGTACGCGTTCGCCCGCCGCTGACTCCTCGTCCGCCGACGGGCCTTCGCCTCCCGCAGGGACGCCGTGGGCCCGCCGCCCGGACACGGTCCGGACGCGGTCGCGGCGGCGGCGCACCGCGTACCGGCGCTTCGTCCGTCACCCGCGCGACCGATCCCCCGTCCGCCCTTCCGGGAAGCGGCCGCGGGCTGACAGACTCCGCGGGTGCGCGACTTCGACATGCTCGTCATCGGATCCGGCCCGGGTGGACAGAAAGCCGCCATCGCGGCGGCGAAGCTCGGCCGCCGGGTCGCCGTCATCGACCGCCCCGACATGGTCGGCGGGGTCTCCATCCACACCGGGACCATCCCCTCCAAGACGCTGCGCGAGGCGGTCCTGTACCTCAGCGGCATCGGCCAGCGGGACCTGTACGGCCAGAGCTACCGCCTGAAGGAGGACATCACCGTCGCCGATCTGACCGCACGCACGCAGCACGTGGTCAGGCGCGAGGTGGACGTCATCCGCAGCCAGCTCTCCCGCAACCACGTGTCCCTGTTCTCCGGGGTCGGCCGCTTCGTGGACGACCACACGGTCGCCCTGACCGAGGCGAACGGCAACGAGAAGCGGCTGAGCGCCGACCACGTCGTCATCGCCACGGGCACGCGTCCCGCGCGTCCCGGCACCGTCGAGTTCGACGGGCGGACGATCATGGACTCGGACGACGTCCTGAGCCTGGAGCAGGTGCCGCGCTCCATGGTCATCGTCGGCGCGGGGGTGATCGGCATGGAGTACGCCTCCATGTTCGCCGCGCTCGGCTCCAAGATCACGGTCGTGGAGAAGCGGGCCGGGATGCTCGACTTCTGTGACGTCGAGGTGATCGAGTCGCTGAAGTACCACCTGCGGGACCTCGCCGTCACCTTCCGGTTCGGCGAGACCGTCGCCGCCGTCGAGCGCCATCCCAAGGGCACGCTCACGGTCCTGGAGAGCGGCAAGAAGATACCCGCCGACGCGGTCATGTACTCGGCGGGACGGCAGGGCCTCACCGACGAACTCGACCTCGGCAGGGCGGGGCTGTCCGCCGACCCGCGCGGCCGGATCACCGTCGACGAGCACTACCGCACCGAGGTGCCGCACATCTACGCCGTCGGTGACGTCATCGGCTTCCCGGCGCTCGCGGCCACCTCGATGGAACAGGGCCGTACGGCGGCGTACCACGCGTGCGGCGAGCCGGTGAACCGGATGTCCGACCAGCAGCCGATCGGCATCTACACCATCCCGGAGATCAGCTTCATCGGGCGCACCGAGGACCAGCTCACCGAGGACCGCGTCCCGTTCGAGGTGGGCATCTCCCGCTACCGCGAACTGGCCCGGGGGCAGATCATCGGCGACTCGCACGGCATGCTGAAGCTGCTGGTCTCGCCCGAGGACCGCAAGCTCCTCGGCGTCCACTGCTTCGGCACCGGCGCGACGGAACTCATCCACATCGGCCAGTCCGTCATGGGCTGCGGGGGAACGGTCGACTATCTGGTCGACGCCGTCTTCAACTACCCGACCCTCGCCGAGTCCTACAAGGTCGCCGCGCTGGACGCGACCAACAAGATCCGTCAGATCGACCGCCTCAGGGACTGACCGCCGTACGGGACTTCGCGAAGGTACTGCGCGACAGGGTCCGGGCATGGCACCGTGGAACACGGGTCCGGCCCGTCGCTCCCCCCGTGGTGACGGGTCGGACCTCTTTCACGGGCCGTCGCGAGCCGGAGACCCGCACGGCGGCGCGGGCCCGGCAGGAAAGCCGCCGGTGCCGGAACTATCGTGAGAACGGCCGGTCCGTGCCGGAGCCCGAGGACCCGATGGGGACCGACTCGACGGCGGCCTCGGTGCCGTCCCGACGAGGAGGAACCGGATGAACGGCACGATGCGCGCGGTACGCGGTCATCGGCGGGGCGGACCGGAGGAGCTGGTCTGCGAGGGCGCGCCGAAACCGGTCCCCGGTCACGGCGACGTGCTGGTGGAGGTGCGGGCGGCGTCGGTCACCGCGGGGGAGCTCGACTGGGACGCGACCTGGACCGACGGCCTCGACGGCGGCGGCCCGCGCCTGCCGGCCGTGCCGTCCAAGGAGGTCTCCGGGGTCGTGGCCGAGCTCGGCCACGGCGTCACGGACCTCAGGACCGGCCAGGCGGTCTACGGCCTGATCCCCTTCACCCGGGACGGAGCGGCCGCGGAGTACGTGACCGTTCCCGCGGCGGTGCTCGCCGCGAAGCCGGGTTCGCTCGACCACGAGCGGACGGCCGCGCTGCCGCTGGCGGGCCTCACCGCGTGGCAGGGACTGGTCGACCACGCCGGCGTCGTGCCGGGACAGCGCGTGCTGGTGCACGGCGGCGCGGGCGGCGTGGGCTCGCTCGCCGTCCAGATCGCGGACGCGCTGGGGGCCGGGGTGACGGCCACCGCCTCGGCCCGGGACGCGGACTTCGTGCGGGGTCTGGGCGCGGACACGGTGATCGACCACGCCGGACGGCGCTTCGAGGACGAGGTGGAGGACGTGGACGTCGTCCTCGACACCGTCGGAGGGGACACCCTGGCCCGTTCCTGGCAGGTCCTGCGTCCCGGCGGGGTCCTGGTCGGTGTCGCCGAGCCGCCCACGGCGCCGGAGGGGGCGGACGTCCGCGCGGTGTTCTTCGTGGTCGAGCCGGACCGGGCCGGTCTGGAGGAGCTGACGGCACTCGTCGAGGCGGGCCGGCTGGTCCCGCAGGTCGACCGGATCCTTCCGCTGGAGGACACCCCGAGCGCCTACGCGGCCCTCGAACGCGAGCACCGCCGCGGCAAGATCGTACTGCGGGTCTCCTAGCCCGGCTTCGCCCCGCAGTGGAGCCGTGGGACTGGAGGGGAGTGGGGGCCGTCACACGTGACAGCGAGGGTGAACAAGCGCTTAGATAGTGAGCCCGACTCGTTCGCGCGTGCTGGAGGCCCCGTTGCTGTTCACATCCGTCGACGACGTCTCCGCACGCCTCGCCGACGCGGGCTATCTGGCCTCACCCGCCGTCGCCACCACGGTCTTCCTGGCCGACCGGCTCGGCAAGCCCCTGCTGGTGGAGGGCCCCGCGGGCGTGGGCAAGACCGAACTGGCCAAGGCCGTCGCCCGGGTCGCCGGAGCCCGGCTCGTCCGTCTCCAGTGCTACGAGGGCGTCGACGAGGCACGGGCGTTGTACGAGTGGAACCACGCCAAGCAACTCCTGCGCATCACCGCGGGCCGTGACGAGACGTGGGACGAGACGCGCACGGACATCTTCTCGGAGGAGTTCCTGCTGCCGCGCCCGCTGCTGACCGCCATCCGAGGCGACGACCGGAAGGTCCTGCTGATCGACGAGACCGACAAGGCCGACATCGAGGTCGAGGGCCTGCTCCTCGAAGTGCTCAGCGACTTCCAGGTCACCGTCCCCGAACTGGGCACGATCACGGCCACCAGCCGCCCCTTCGTGGTGCTCACCTCGAACGCGAGCCGCGAACTGTCCGAGGCGCTGCGCCGCCGCTGCCTCTTCCTCCACATCGGCTTCCCCGACGAGGAGTTGGAGCGCCGGATCGTCCGGCTGAAGGTGCCGGGGCTCGACGCGGCACTCACCGAGTCCGTCGTGCGGGTCGTCGGCGCGCTGCGGGAGATGGACCTGCGGAAGGCCCCCTCCGTCGCCGAGACCGTCGACTGGGCCCGCACCCTGCTCGCCCTGGGAGCCGACACCCTCGACGAGAACGTCGTACGCGACAGCCTCGGCGTGATCCTCAAGCACCAGGACGACGTACTGAAGGCGGCGGCCAAGCTCGACCTGGGCGCCGTGTGAACGCCGGCGCGCCGCCGGACGGTGTCACGGACCGGCTGACCGGACTCGTCGGCGCCCTGCGCTCGCACGGCGTGCGGATCGGTACCGGCGAGACCGTGGACGCCGCGCACGCGGTGGCCGCGCTGGGCTTCGCCGACCGCGACCTGCTGCGCGAGGGACTGGCCGCCACCCTCCTCCACGACCCGGGACAGCGCCGGGTGTTCGACCCCGTCTTCGACGTGTACTTCCCGCGCCGCGTCGGAGCACCGGACGGCGCGGCTCCCGCCGACCGGGACGACCTGAGGGAGCGCCTCGCGGCCGCCCTGGCCGCCGACGACCAGGCCCTCATGGGGCAGTTGGCGATCGAGGCCGTCGATGGTTTCGGCGGCTACGGAGGCGCCACGGCGACGGACGGCTGGTCCTCGTACCAGACGCTCGACCGGCTGCGGCCGCAGACCCTGCTGGCCCGCGTGCGGGACACCGTCCGCGCGCGGGGCGGCGCCGCGGGGTTCACCGACCGGCTCCTCGAGGACGAGATCCGCCGACGCATCGAGGTCTTCCGGACGCAGGTCGCGACGGAGGCGCGGCGCAGGATCGCCGAGCGCCGCGACCGCGACGAGATCGCCCGGCGGGCGGTGGCCCCGACCGCCGACCGCGTCGACTTCCTGTTCGCCGGCCGGGACCGGCTCGCCGAACTGCGCAGGGCCGTACAGCCGTTGGCCCGCAAACTGGCCACCCGTCTCGCCGCGCGCCGCCGCCGTGCGCACCGCGGCACCGTCGACCTGCGGCGCACCCTGCGCGGATCGCTGTCCACGGGCGGGGTGCCCGTACGGCCCGTGCTGCGCAGACGCCGTCCCGTGCGGCCCGAACTGGTGCTGCTGTGCGACGTGTCGGGATCCGTGTCGGGATTCTCGGACTTCACCATGTTGCTGGTGCAGGCGCTCCACGACCAGTTCAGCAAGGTGCGGGTGTTCGCCTTCGTCAACCGGGTCGACGAGGTGACCGGTCTGATCGGATCCGGCACCGCCGACCCCGAGGGGCTGAGCGCCCGGATCCGCGCGGAGGCGGAGATCACCGGCTGGCACGGGAGCAGCGACTACGGCGTGGCCTTCGGGGAGTTCACCGAGCGCTACACCGGTGCGGTCGGCTCCCGGACGACCGTCTTCGTGCTCGGCGACGCCCGTACGAACATGAGCGATCCCAACCTGCCCGCCGTCCGGCGGCTCGCCCGGCAGGCCCGCCGTCTCTACTGGCTGAACCCCGAGGGGCGCTCGCAGTGGGGCACGGGCGACTCGGCCGCCCTCGCCTACGCCGAGGTCGTGGACATGCACGAGTGCCGCAACGTCCAGCAGCTCAGCGCGCTCGTCGGCCGGCTCCTGCCCATCTGAACGGCCCTCGGTACGAGGGGAGTCGCCGGGTCACCGGGCCAGGAGCCGGCGCAGCCAGGCGAGTCGGGCGGCACGGGCGGTCCGGGAGAGCGTGGTGTGCGGGGCGAACGCGTCGAAGCCGTGGAAACCGCCGGGCCACACGTGCAGTTCGGCCACCCCGCCCGCCCGCCAGATCCGCGACGCGTAGTCGACGACCTCGTCCCGGAAGGTCTCCGCGGAGCCGACGTCGAGGAAGGCGGGGGGCAGCCCGGACAGGTCCGAGGCCCGCGCCGGGGCCGCGTAGGCGGGCACGTCCGGTCCGCCGCGCGCCTCGCCCAGCACGGCGGTCCAGGCGGTCTCGTTGGCCGTGCGGTCCCAGGCGCCGACGCCCGCCATCTGGTGCGCGGACGGAGTGTCGTTGCGGTCGTCGAGCATCGGATACATCAGGACCTGCCCGAGCGGCCGCGGCCCTCCGCGGTCCCGGGCGAGCAGGGCGAGCGCGGCGGTGAGTCCGCCGCCCGCGCTGGCGCCCGCGATCACGATCCGCTCCGGATCGCCGCCCAGCTCCCCGGCGTGCCCGGCGGTCCACAGCAGACCGGCGTAGACGTCCTCCACACCGGCCGGATACGGGTGCTCGGGTGCCAGCCGGTACTCCACGGACACCACGACCGCGTCCAGTTCCCTCGCCCATTCCAGGACGACTTCCACCCCGGCCCGGTTGCTGCCGAGGACCATGCCGCCGCCGTGGGAGTGGTAGATCACCGGGCGCGGTCCGTGCTCGGGCGGCGCCACTGGCCCGACGACGAGCAGCGGGACGTCGGGAGCGCCCGGCGGCCCCGGCACCGTCAGGTCCGTGGTCGTGAAGGCGCCGCCGTCGGTGAGGTCGTACGCGGGCACGGCGGGCTCCGGCACCGCGCGCAGGGCGGCGATGTCCGCCAGGCTCGGCCCGGACGGCGCGGACGGTCCGGCCGCCGCGAGGGCGGCCCCCAGCTCGGGGTCGAACGGTGGGGGTACCAACAGCATGACGTCTCCTCGCGCCGGGTCCGGCGGCTCCTGATCCCATGATCGGGTGCCGTGCTCCCGGAGCGGGAGCCGCCGTACGGCGGAACCTGCCCCCGGTCCGGCCGGCCATGCCCGCCGCGGTGCGCCCGGGGGCGTCACCGCGGCGGACGGGAGAGGGGCGGGCCGCGCGCGGCCTTTTCGTACGTGATCGGGGCACTTCAGGGAAATCTCCGTGTCGCGCCTTGAGGCGCCTCGCCTCCGCTCTGCCAGGGCTCCGGCCGCATCATTGGCGGACAGCACCCGAGCGGCCTGGCGATGTCGGTGTGAGTGATGGACACGCGGCCAGCCGGTGCCGGGAGGCGGTGGCCGCCCTCCGTGTGCCCTGGAGGGTTGGCAACTGTTGCCTGTGGACTGTGCGTGAGCGTGTTCTGGCGTGCGTGGGTGAGTGCGGACGGCCTCCGCCCGTACGAGGCGCGGCGGGAAACGAAGGTTCCTGTCTCGAATGCGTGACCTCTTCGGGTGGTGGTCGTTGGGTGGGGTGGCGGGCTGTTCGGACTGGCTGGGGTGAGGGTGTGGGTGATCTGCGGGTGGTGGGGGCGTCGTTCGTGGTGCCCGGCCCATCGGGGGTGGCGGTCCGGGACCGGCTCAAGGGGTTGACCGCCCGGGACGAGAGGGTGCTGCGGCTGGTCGGCGACCATCTGGGCTCGCTGGCCTCCCGGGATCTCAAGGCGCGGTGTGCGGCGGGTCTGGAGCACGACAACGAAAGCTGGGCGGCGCGGAAGCGGGAGCTGACCGGGTTGTCGTCGTCACGGTGGGCCGGGTCGTTGACGAAGGCCACGCATGACCTGTGGGCGCTGGCCCGGCGCGGTCGGCACGCACACATCCGGCAGCTGGAGGCCGGGGTGGAGATGATCCGGCACCGGCTGTCCCTGCCTCTCGGCGAGAAGGGTTCGAAACGGGCTCCGGGCGGTTACCGCAGCAGGCGGGAGTGGCATGCCAAGGCACGCCGACTGGGGGTGTTGGAGGACCGGCTTGAGCGGGCACGCACCGACTGGGCGGCCGGTCGGGTGCGGGTGGTACGGGGCGGGAAACATCAGCTCAACACCCGCCACCACCTGCAAGAGGCGCAGCTCACCGAGGAGGTGTGGCGGGCCCGGTGGGAGGCGGCGCGCCGGTTTTTGCAGGCGGACGGCGAGAGCGGGAAGAGGTACGGCAACGAGACCATCCGCATCAGCCCCGACGGCGAGGTGAGTATCAGACTCCCGGCCCCTCTCGCCCATCTGGCCAACGCCCCGCACGGCCGCTACGTCCTCAGCGCGCGGGTGTCGTTCGCGCACCGGGGCGAGCAGTGGGCCGACCGCATCGAGGCGAACCGGGCGGTGGCGTATCGCATCCACGAGGACACCGGCCGCCAGCGCTGGTACCTGACCGCCTCCTGGACCATCCCACCCGCCCCCACCGTGCCCCTGGCCGCAGTGCGGGCCGGCGGGCTGATCGGGGTGGACACCAACGCCGACCATCTCGCCGCCTGGCGGCTGGACGTGCACGGCAACCCGGTCGGTGCCCCGCGCCGCTTCGACTACACCCTCACCGGCACCGCCGACCACCGCGACGCCCAGGTACGCCACGCGCTGACCCAGCTGCTGCACTGGGCCGCCCGCCACCACCTGGCGATCGCGGTGGAGGACCTGGACTTCACCGCCGAGACCAGCCGGGAGAAACACGGCCGCCAGAAGAAGTTCCGCAGCCTGATCTCCGGCATGCCGGTGGCCCGGCTGCGCGCCCGCCTGGCGTCCATGGCCGCCGAACTCGGTGTTCCGCTGGTCGCGGTCGACCCCGCCTACACCAGCAGGTGGGGCGCCCAGCACTGGCAGAAACCCCTCACCAGCACCACCAGGAAACCCACCCGCCACGACGCAGCCGCCGTGGCCATCGGAAGACGCGCCCTGGGACACCCGATCAGGCTGGGGGTACCCCCGGACGAAGTCTGGGGGAGGACGGCACCGCCCCGTACCCACCAGAGCGATGGGTACGGGCATCGGACCGTCCAGGCCCGACCAGGCTCCCCACGGCGTGAGGGACCCCGCCCCCGCATCCCCGGACCACGGACACGATCCGTGCCGCCCGGACGCGCAGCGAACGCGGGCGACCAGAACACCCAACACCGTTCGGGGCATTCGACTGAGCACGGAGCCTGGCGACAGGACCCACTCCCACTCAGTCCATAGGAACGGTCGGTCTCACACGTAACTCCTTGCAGATTTGACCTAGACATGCCATCAATCCAGGGGGTCGAGCCGCCCGCCGACCGGGGACAGGGGCGCTCAGGAATCCAGTTCGTCCAGGGCGGGCGTCAACCGCGCCCAGGGGTTGGGGAGTTCACCGGTCACGGGCCCGGACACCGCGGCGCCTCGGTCACGCGCGGTACGAACGGCCAGTGGAACGAGCGCCTCGGGGACGCCGTAGACCAGATGGCAGAACAGCTCGGGCGGATGACGCGAGGTCCACACCGGTCTGCTGAACCCCGACACGTAGGTGGACCAGTGGCCCTCGAACGTGACGAGCAGGTCGGCGAGGCGGGCGTACCCCGGCGCCGGGTGGACCCCCGTGTTCAGCACCACCGGAGCCGTGCCGCTCCGGCGCAGGGCCCGCACCAGCCGCCTGCAGGCGGGCAGCGCCGCCGCGGTCGGCGCCACCCGGTCGAGGAAGCACCCCTGGGTGCCGTACCAGTCCCGGTGCCGCAGGACCTCGTCCGCGATGAGATCCGGATCGCGCGTGCCGTAGTCGGTGTCGACGTAGCCGAGCAGCCGGGCCCCGGCCGAGCACAGCGCGTCCGCCGCCGCGGCGAACGCGGGATCCGGGCCCCGGCCGGGCCCGTCGGCCGGGTTGATGACGACCCCGTACGTCCGGTCGGCCGCCCCGATCAGCCGGTGCCAGGCGCCGGGGTCCTCGACCGGGTGGACGTACAGCGGGATCAGCAGGCTCATGGAGTGCGGTCGCCTTCGGCCCGCGGGACGGGACCGGTACCCGTCGTGGCGGTCCAGAGCGCGGCCAGCGAGTCGTCGAGCGTCAGCACCGGCCGCCAGCCGAGCGCCTCCCCGGCGGCGGTGATGTCGGAGCACTGCCACGACACCTCGCCCGAGCGGGCGGAACCGCCGCCGTTCTCCTCGACGCGCCCCCGGAACCCGGCGACACGCGCCAGACCGTCGACCAGGTCGCGCACCGGGACGGCCTTGCCGCTCCCGATGTTGAGCACCCGCGGCAGCGGCCCGGGGACCGTCGCCGCGGCCACCGCCGCCCGTGCCACGTCGCGTACGTCCACGAAGTCGCGGTACGCCGAGAGGTCGCCCAGTCTGACGACCGCGTCCGGGTCGGGACCGGCCTCGCGGAGCAGTCCCGCGATCCGGCCCGGAAGTCCCGTGGACGGCGCCCCCGGGCCGACGGGGTTGCCCACCCGCAGCACCACCGCGTCGAGGCCGGACGTGGTGACGGTGACCGTCCCCGCCAGCTTGGTCGCCCCGTACGGGGTGAGCGGACGGGTCGCCGCGGACTCGGTCACGGCGGTGTCCCGGACGCCGGGACCGTACTCGGCGGCCGAGCCCAGATGGACCAGCCGGGCCGTCGGCGCCGCCTCGCGCAGCGCGGCGCAGAGGACCGCGGGGCCACGGGAGTTCACCTCCGAGAGCGTCACGGCGTCGCCGCCGGTCGCGCCGGCGCAGTTGATGACGGCGTCGGGCCTCGCCGCGGCCAGCGCCGGGACCAGCGTCTCCCGGCGGTCGGTGGCCAGGTCGATGCCGAACTCGGCGGCGGGCGATCGCCCGCCGCCGAGCACCCGCACGCCCGGGAGGGCGCGCAGGTGCTCGGCGACATGGCCGCCCAGATAGCCGGTGAAGCCCAGGACGAGAATGCGCATGCGGTGGTCAGGCTCCCTTGAGCAACAGCGACTTGCGGGTGGTGAACTCGGCGTTGGCCCGGTCGTAGTCGTCCGGGCGGCCGATGTCGAGCCAGTACCCGTCGAACTCGTAGGCGTGAGGCTCGCTGCCGCGCCGCAGCAGGTCGAGGACCAGCTCGTCGAAGCCCAGCGGCAGCCCCGGTGTGTAGCCCTCCAGCGTGGAGCGCGACAGGCCGTACACGCCCATGGAGACGCGGTAGTCCATGCTCGGCTTCTCGGTGAAGGCGACCACCTTGCGGTCGTCGGTGGTCAGCACGCCGAAGTCGATGCGCACCTCGCGCGCGTACGTCGCGATGGTCAGCGGCGCGCCCGAACTCCGGTGCCGCAGCAGGACGTCGCCGAAGTCGAGGTCGGTGAGCACGTCGCCGTTCATCACGAGGAACGACTCCGGCAGCCGGTCGCGCATGGTCAGCAGCGGGCCCATGGTGCCGAGCGGGCTCTCCTCGGTGGAGTAGTCGATGTCCAGGGCCCATTGGGACCCGTCGCCGACGTAGGCGCGGATGATCTCGCCCAGGTGGCCCACGGCGATGGTGCAGCTCGTGAAGCCGCACGAGGCGAGCTGGCGGAGCACGATCTCCAGGATGGCGTGCTGGTCGCCGATGGGGACGAGGGGTTTGGGCAGGGCGGTGGTGTAGGGACGCAGCCGAACGCCCTTGCCTCCCGCCAGAATCACTGCGTGCATGGGGTGTGCTTTCCTTCGTGGGACGTGCCGAACGGGATCGGACGTTGTGAACGGTCAGATGTTGTAGATGCCGGTCTTGTAGCGGGCCAGGTTCGCCGGGTCGCGGAAGAACTCGACGGTCCGCGCGAGCCCTTGCTCCAGTTCGTGGGCGGGGCTCCAGCCGGTCGCCTCCGCCAGCCGGGTCGCGTCGGCCACCAGCCGCATCACCTCGGAGTTGGCCGGCCGGACGCGTCCGGCGTCCTCGCGCACGTCGAGGGCGGTGTCCATCACCTTGCCGATCAGCGCCACCAGGTCGCCGACCGAGATCTCACCGCCCGTACCGGCGTTGAAGGTCCTGCCCACGACCCGGTCCGCGGGCGCCGTGCCCACGGAGAGGAACGCCCGCGCGGTGTCCTCGACGAAGGTGAAGTCGCGGGTGGGCCGCAGATCGCCGAGGGTGATGGTGCGTTCGCCGGCGGCCACCTGGCCGATCACGGTGGGGATGACCGCGCGCATCGACTGGCGCGGGCCGAAGGTGTTGAACGGCCGCAGCGTCACCACCGGCGTGCCGAAGCTCGCGTGGTAGCTGTCGGCCAGCCGGTCCGCGCCCGCCTTCGAAGCGGCGTACGGGGACTGGGTGTTGATGGGGTGGTCCTCGGTGATGGGCACGGTCCGGGCGGTGCCGTAGGTCTCACTGGTGGAGGTGTGCACGAGCCGGGGGGTGCCGAGCGCGCGCACCGCCTCCAGCACGTTGAGGGTGCCGGTGACGTTGGTGTCCACATAGCTGTGCGGTGCCTGATAGGAGTACGGGATCGCGATGAGCGCGGCCAAGTGGTAGACGCAGTCGGCGCCTTCGGCCAGAGCGCGCACCGAACCCGGGTCCCGGACGTCGCCCAGGACGATGTCCACCTGGTCCAGGACGTCCGGTCGCAGGGTCTCCAGCCAGCCGTACGAGGAGAAGGAGTTGTACTGCGCCATGGCCCTCACCCGGTGTCCGGAGGCGACCAGCGCCTCGGTGAGGTGGGAGCCGATGAAACCCTCGGCCCCGGTGACGGCGGCGAGCGGTTGGGTGCTCAACTCGTGTGTCCTTCCGGTTGGTCGTCGATGTGATGAGTGATGCGGACGAAGGCACGGCGGCCCTCCGGATCCGTCCGGAGGGCCGGTGCGGGACGGTTCAGGCGTGCGGGGCCGGCCGCCCCAGCAGCCGGACGGCACAGGCCGCCAGGCACAGGCAGGCCGTGCCGCAGGACAGGGTCAGCGCGACGGAGTCCGGCAGGGAACGGAGCACGGTGGCCGAGGCGGCACCGCAGGCCGCCGCCAGACAGACCACGGCCGGCGGCCAGGCCACCCCGAACGCCTGGAGCAGCAGGGCGGTCCACAACGTGGCCGCGAGCAGCAGCAGCGGGGCCGGCTCCACGCCGGTGAGCAGGGCCGCGGGCAGCAGCGGGAGCACGTAGAGCAGCAGGCAGAGGACGAGGACCCCGGTCGAACGCAGCAGGAAGGCCGCCGGGGTCGCGGTCGCCCGCAGCACCGACACCGCCGTCCCGCGGTACCGGTACAGCAGCCACTCCGCCGGCCCCATGCTCACGGTCAGCACGACCACGGCGTACGGGTGCTCCCGGCCCTCCAGCAGCACCAGCACACCGGCGGACAGCCCGAACACGCCGTACGGCAGCGACCGCAGCGGCGACGGACGCGCCGCGCCCGGGACCGGGGGAGCGCCGAGCGCGGCCCGCAGCGTCCAGCCGGCCGCGGCGACCGCGCCGAGCACGGACAGCAGCGGCAGGGCGGCGCGCGGCACGGTCCCGGGGTCCCACCAGGGCAGCGCCGCCGCGCCGGCGATCAGCGGGGTGAGCGCGGCCAGCAACAGCCGCTCGCCGCCCAGGACGAGCAGCACCCCGGCCGCCGCGAGGTACACCGACTGCGCCGCGGCGATCCCGGTCGCGGTGCCGGACCCGGTGACCAGCGCCCCGGCCCCGGTCGCGGCGAGCGCGCCGAGCGGCGCGCCGGTGAGCAGGGTCAGTCCCGCCTCCCGGCGGCCGGCGGCCATCCGCACGTGGGCACGGTGCCCGAGCGCCTGCCCCCACGCCCAGGAGACGAGGCCGGCCACCACCAGGACACGGAGGTCACGGCCCGCGTGCCACAGCGGTGCGGCCAGCAGGTAGGCGAGGCCCGGCAGAGCGAACAGCGCCCCGCGCAGCGCGCAGCGCACATGGTCCGGACGCCACGGGTCGGCCGGCCGCGGCGGCTCCGGAAAGGCGCGCGGAACCCGCTCGTAGAGCGCGGAGGCGAGCGAGAAGAGGTCCGGATGCCCGTACCGCTCCTGGATGACCTCGGAGGTCAGCCCCTCCGACTCCAGCAGGGCCGCCACCTCGTAGGGGTGCACCGCCGGACCGATGCCCTCCGCCAGTTCGGCGGCGAGCCGGTCGACGGCCTGCCCTTCCGCGCCGTGGCCGGGAGCGGACCGGGCGGGCCCGGGGGCGTCCGCGAGCCGCAGGGACAGCGCGTCGCTCTCCGTGCCGCCGGGTTCCAGCGCCATCGGTCCGCTCATCCGGCGAGGCTCCTCGACGTGGACGTGGCGGCGACGGACGCCCGGTCACCCGGTACCGGGCCGGAGGTGCCGGCCGTCGTGGGAGCGTCCGGGACGATCCCGCCGGGCGCGGACAGTTCGAGGTAGACGGACCGGAAGGTGTCGACCGTCTGCCGCAGGGTGAACTGCTCGATGACGCGCAGCCTGGCCGCCTCACCCATGGAGGCGCGCCGCCCGGCGTCGCCGAGCAGTTCCAGGGCGGCGGCGGCCATGGCCGCCGGGTCGCGCGGCGGGACGACGAGACCGCTGTCGCCGACGGCCTCGCGCACCCCGCCCACGTCCGTGGACACGGTCGCCCGCCCGCACGACATGGCCTCGATCAGGGTGAAGGGGAAACCCTCGCTGATGCTGGAGAGCATCACGACGCTGCCGGCCGCGTAGGCGTCCTTGATGTCCTCCACCCGGCCCTCGAAGGTGACCGCTTCCGCCTGCCCCAGCTCGGCGGCCAGTGCCTCGCAGCGCTCGCGGTAGGCCTCGCCCCCGCGCGGGGTGCCGCCGAACAACCGGAGCCGTGCGTCCGGGAGCCGTCCCCGCACGAGCGCGAACGCCCGGATCAGGGTCTCCAGGTCCTTGATGGGGTCGACGCGCCCGGCCCAGCTCAGCGTCGGCCGTTCCGGCTCCGGACCGGCCGGCGGGAAGGCGGCCGGGTCCACGCCGTTGTAGACGGTGCGGATCGACTCGGGCGCGGCACCGCCCCGCTCCTCCCACAGCCGGTTGTAGCGGTTGCCCGGGGTGATCAGGGCCGCGCGCCGGTACGTCTCCTCGGCGAGCAGCCGGAAGAAGCCCAGCACGACGGCCTTGACCGGCCAGCGGTACGGGGCCGTGCGGTAACCGAGGTACCGCTCGCGCAGATAGACGCCGTGCTCGGTCAACAGCAGTGGGACGCCGTGCCGTTCGAGCGCGGCGAGACCCGGCAGCACCGCGACGCCGCCGCTGACCGCGTGCGCCACCCCGCGCTCGGGCAGCGGTGCGGTGAGCGGGCGCAGCGCGTGCTCCAGCAGGGCGGTCGCGGTGACGGCGTCGTGCAGGGTCGGCCGGGCCTCGCGGACGGCCAGCCCCGGGCGGTTCCACACCCCGCTCAGGACGCCGATCGCCCGGTCGCCGCGCAGGAAGGGACCCAGCGTCCCGTCCGTCGCGGCCCGCGCCATCGCGTACAGGGCGGCGGCGAACCCGTCCTCGGCGTGCGGGTCGAGCAGGGCGGTCAGGAACTCCTCGTAGACGGCGGCGAGTTGCCTGCGGCGCCGTCCGCGCGGAGGGCGGCCTCCGGGCGCGGGCCCCCACATGGGGACCGTGACGACGTCCGTGACCTGTGCGGGGACGTCCCACACGACCGGTTCACGTCCGGTGCCGGTCACGGCGATGACGTCGAAGCCGACGTCGGGCATGCCGGTGACGAGTTGGTCGCACCAGACGCTGACGCCGCCGTGACTGTGCGGGTAGGTGCCTTCGGTGAGCAGGGTGACGCGCGTCGTGCCGGTGCCGCGCGCGCCGCGGGGAACGTGCATGGATGTGCTCCACGGCCGAGGTCGGGGTGGTCGGGCCCGTCCCGCCCGCTACGGCGCGGACGGGACCTTCGGTCGGTGCGCGGCTCAGTTGTCCGGGCGGTGGGTGGCCTGTCCGGGGAGGCCCGTCGGCAGGTCACGGCTGTCGAGTACGGGCGCGGTGTTCGCGTGCGCCGTGCCGGCCGGTGGGCCGGACGGGGCGAAGAGCGCGCCGGCTGTGGGCGCGGTCGCGCGAATGGTCCGCTTCATGCGGTGAAGTCCCCTCCCCGGGCAGGGGTGAGCACCGCTCCCGCGGAGCCGGCCACCCCCTGGCGCGACGCCACAGCCCCCTCAGACGTGGTCGTCGACGCTTTCGTCGCTCACATAGTGGTGCCTGTGTGGAGCTTTCGTGTGCTTCTCACGGGACATGACGGAAAAGCACGTCAATCGAACGAGTGGCTGCCGAGAGCCGTACTGATGGGATGGCGGTCACTTTGAGCTGTCGGTCGATTACTCAGTGAAACGTTACTGTGCTTGCCCGGCGCGGGATCGACTGGATCCGGAGCGTCGAGTTCCGGCCCGCCGTGGGGTCGGTGGTCTGCGTCGTGGCGAGTTCCGGCTGGAGCGTCGGTTTCAGGCCACCTCGGGCCGGGACGGTGAAGAATCCGTGTGCCCCGGGTGTCGGCGGCCGGGAAGGGGACACCCGTCGGTCGCCGGCGGAAAGCGAGAGGTGGAGGAGTTCTTCGTGAACGAGAACCTTTGGGGTTACGAGCCGACCAGCGGGCACACGCCCGACGCCGATCTCTCCGGCTACCGGGTGGAGGCTTCCGACGGCCACATCGGGAAGGTCGACAAGCACTCCGACGTGGTCGGTTCTCAGTACATCGTCGTCGACACCGGCGTCTGGATCTTCGGCAAGAAGGTCCTGATCCCCGCCGGGACGATCACTTCGATCAGCCACGAGGACAGGACGATCCGTGTCGCCCGGACCAAGGACGAGATCAAGGCGGCGCCGGAATTCGACGAGGAGAAGCATCTCGGGGATCCGCACTACCGCGACCAGCTCGGGGGCCACTACGGCTCCGGCCACTGACGCGACGCCGACCGCCCGGACCCGGGCGGTGCCGGCGGTTCCCGCCGCTCCGGGGCGCGCTCGGGACACAGGGGACCCCGGCCGGACGGGGGAGACCGGCCGGGGCCGCTTACCTGGTGTGCGGAGGCCGCTCCGCGCCACATAGGGGGGAACATCCGGCCATGTCGATGTATTCCTCCCTGGAGTCGTCCACGTATTTCTCCCTGGAGCCCTGGAGCCCTGGAGCCCTGGAGCCCTGGAGCCCTGGAGTCCCGAGTCCCGGAGGGCCGCGTCGCGCGAAGTGCGGCCCTTCGGACGCCGGGCGTTCCACCGGCGTGGCCCCGCATCCGCCGGGCGGCCCCGACGGGAAGATCGGTTCGGGAGGGCGCGTCCGACGGCGCGGCGCCGCCGTCCCGTGCCCGGACCATCCCCGCGTGCCTCCCGGCGCGCGGACGGACCGGTTGCTCGGAGGATGGTGCTCATGGCCGCGAAGAGCGGTGTGCCCGACGTCCTGGTCGTCGGAGGCGGGCTCGCCGGTCTGGCGTGCGCCCGCGATCTCGCCGGGTACGGCTTCGGGGTCAGGATCCTGGAGGCCTCGGACGAAGTGGGCGGCCGGATGCGCTCCGACCGGCACGAGGGCTTCGTCGTCGACCGCGGCTTCCAGGTCTTCAACACGTCCTATCCCCAGGTCCGGCGCCGGCTCGCCCTGCGCGAACTGCGGCTGCGGCCCTTCACGCCCGGCGTCCTCGTCCACACGGAGGACGGCCCGCTGCGCTTCGAGGACCCGACCCGCGGCCGAAGGCGGCTGGGTGACCTGCGCCCGGGGCGCCTCGCCGGAACCCGTGACCTGATCGCGCTGGCCGCCCTGTCCGGCCGGGACGTGCTCGCCCCCGT
The DNA here is from genome assembly GCF_042746485.1 of Streptomyces sp. NPDC058751. Lineage (NCBI taxonomy): Bacteria > Bacillati > Actinomycetota > Actinomycetes > Kitasatosporales > Streptomycetaceae > Streptomyces > Streptomyces sp. NPDC058751. Next base: position 66,930 of record NZ_JBHYPZ010000040.1, read on the forward strand.
TGGACGGCTCAAGCGCGGAGAGGACCGTACGACCCGCACCGCGCTGGCCGCGGCCGGGTTCTCCGAGGAGTTCGTCGAGCGGTTCTTCCGGCCCTTCCTGTCCGGGGTCTTCCTGGAGGACCAGCTCGAGACCTCCGGCCGGGTGTTCCACCTCGTCTGGCGCAGCATGCTGCGCGGCACCCTGTGCCTGCCCGGCGCGGGCATCGGGGCGGTGCCGCGCCTGCTGGCCGGGGCGCTGCCCCCGGACGCCGTGCGTCTCGGCACCCCGGTCACGCGGCTCACGGACGACGGGGTCGAGACGGACGCCGGGGGCGAGCTCGCCGCGCGGGCCGTGGTCGTGGCGACGGGGCCGGGAGCGGCCGCCCGGCTGCTGCCCGGGCTGGTTCTTCCGGACTACCGCGTCGTGACGACGTACTACCACGCCGCGACCCGTTCGCCACTGGCCGAACCCGTCCTGCTGACGGACACCAGGAGGCGGTTCCTCAACACCTGCGTCCTGAGCGAAGTGGTACGCGGCTACGCCCCGCCCGGGATGTCGCTGATCGCCACCTCGGTCCTCGGGCACGACCAAGAGGGCCGGGAGCCGCGGCTGCGCGACGCGCTCGCCGAGGTGTACGGCACCGACACCGCGCTCTGGGACCTGCTGACGGTCCGTACCGTCCCCGACGCCCTGCCGGCGATGCCGCCCCCGCAGCCGCTCGGCCGGACCACCCGGGTGGCCCCCGGCCGCTATGTGTGCGGCGACCACCGGGCCACGGGCTCGGTGCAGGGGGCGCTGGCGTCGGGAGCCAGGGCGGCGCGCGAGGTCGCGGCGGACCTGGCCCGGTAGCCGGGGTGTGCGCCCCGTACAGGGCTGGGGCCAGGCACGAAACGGTAACGAACGACTTTGCGGTGGGTGAGGAAACGCTCGCTCGGCGTAATGTCCCGCATGTCCTGGGTGCTCGTGGGGGGCGGCCCGGTGTGGGGAGGGGTGTGTCATGGCTGCCATGACGCGGGTTCGAAGAGTGCCCACCGTCGTCCGGGTCCGGCTGGTCGCGACAGTCTGCGCGGGGCTCCTGTGCGCCTCCCTGGCCGGGTGCGGGAACGACGGCGCGCCGACCGCCGACGCCTCGACGGCCTCCGCCGGAACCCTGGCGTCCGCGGCACCGTCGTCCGCGACGGCGTCCACGCCCGAGCCGACGCCCTCGGCGAGCGACGTGGCGACGCCGACGTGGACACCGACCACGGAGGAGGCCGTGCCGGTCGCCTCCGAGGAGCCCGCGCAGGCCGGCGGTTCGGAGGCGTCGGCCCTGTGGGGCAAGGGGTACAGAGGCACGGCGAGCGTCTCCGTGGACATCCACGACTACTGCTCCACCGACGGGTCCCGGCGCCTCGCGGACAGCCGGACCTACTCCATGGACAGCACCCTCGACCTGAGTTCGCCCGACAGCGGCGGCGGCCAGACCGAGAGCAACCCGTTCTCGATGGTGTTCTCGGCGGGCCTTCCCTCCCAGACCGGCGCGGTGTCCTTCCGCTCCTCCTCGGTCAGTACGGTCTCGAGCCAGGACCTGGCGGGCAACTACCGGGATCCGAACCTCCTGCTGACCTACTGGGACATCGACTGGTCCGGCGGCGAGCTGGACGCCAGGCTCACGGACCCGCACGCCCGGGAAGCGATCGTCCTGAACCTGTTCAACTGGCCCGGCCTGCTCGTCCCCTGCCGCTCCGACCTCGGCCAGATGCCCGGCGGCTTCCCCCGCGTGCTGGCATCCGGCACGACGTTCACGGGCCGGCTCGACGGCTCCGGGGCCTCCCTCACCGCCGAGGGCGGCACCGTCGACGGCATGGTCGCGTTCAGGTTCACCTTCGAGGGCACGGCCTCATGACGCCCTTACCGGCCCGCTTGTCGCGCACGGCCGTGAACGGACGGCGGGAAGGCGCCGCGGCCTCACCGGGGGAGGCACGATGACGGCACAGGACCGCCTGGACACCTGGGGCGTGCGGATCGCCGAGCGGGTCGCTCCCAAGGAGAAAGGGTTCGCGGCACAGACCGCTCGCGCGTACGCCGCGGGCGGCACCCCACGCCGTAACCTTTTTTCATCTCCCGGTCAGGCACCTGGAGGCATGGGCGGCGGCGCGGCCGCCGTCCTTCCCGCCGTGCTGGACGGACTCGCCCACGCCGCCGGGTTCCTGAAGTCCGCCATGGGCAGTCCCGAGCTGAACAACCTGCTCTCCGCGACCGGACTGCTGGTCGGGTTACGGGCCCAGCGGCGCGCCGAGGCCGCGACCCGGCCGGCGGAGGACGACACCACGGCCTCGCCGGACGACGGCGCGCCGAGCGGGGACGACGGCGCGCCGAGCGGGACCGGCGCGGGTGACCGGAACGGCGGGGCCGACAGCGGGGACGGCGGAGGGGACGACGGCGGGGAGCTGTCAGGAGCCCCGCCGGGGGTGTCGTCGGGAGGCGCGCCCGGAGCGGTGGTGCCCCAGGGCGGAGCGGATCCCACGTCGGCCGTGCCCCCGGGCGGAGCGGACTCCGCGTCGGCCGTGCCCCCGGCGGACGTCGTACGGGCCGCCCTGCGCATGAGCGCACGGCTGCGGGCACGGGGGTTCGCCCCGGACGGGGCCGACGAACTGACGGCACGTCTCATCGCGCGGCTGCTCACCGAGGACGATCCGGTGGAAGCCGCGGCCTTCCTCGACGCCCTGGTCGGTGACGAGCCGCCCCCGCCGCCGCGCGGCCCCGACGACCGGCGCGGGAAACTGCGCCGACTGCGTTCGGCGGCCTCGGGCCTGCTCCATCGCGCGGGCCACCCCCGTACGACACCCCACGGGCCCCCGACCGGTCCCGAGGGGACGGGGCAGGGATGAGCACGGCGTCGACCGCACCGGTCCGCCGGCCGTCCCGGCACCCGGGCAGGCGTCGCGCGACGCCGTGTCGCACGGCGTCATGAGGAGGCCGTCGCCGCTGCGGTTCGCCCGGACGGGGGGCCCGCCGCCCTGGCTGTGGCTGACCCTGGCGCTCTTCCTCGCCCAGCTTCCCGCGCTGACCGGACAGGCCCTCGACGCGGGCACGGGCCTCGGCCGGTACGGTGAGGCCGGGCTCGGCCGCTTCGTCACCGCGGTGCTCAGCCTGGTCCAGCTCCTGCCCCAGTTCTTCCTGCTCGCCGCCGTCCTCGCGCTCCTCGTCCCGCGGGCACGCTGCCGTCTCGTCGAGCGCCGATACGGACTCCTGGCCCCCGACGACCCGCTGATGGCGCCCCCGGCCACGGCACCCGGGAGCCGGGGCGAGAGCGCCGAGCCGCACTTCGCCGCCGGGATGGCGGCGTTCGTCCACGCACACGCCCCGGGCACCCTGCTGCGTCTGAGCACCCAGGACAGGATCTCCGCCCGCGTCTACCCCGGTGGCCGGCGCTCCAGCCGGATCGGGGTCTTCGCCCCGCTCGTCAACCTGTGGCACACGGACACCGACGCGGCCCGGGCGGTGCTCCTGCACGAACTCGGCCATCTCCGCCGGGGCGAGCAGCACGTCACCGGGCTCGGCAGCCCCCTCACCGCCCTGGTCCGCGTCTGGCCGTACGCCCTCGTGGGCCTCGTGGTCCTGCCGGTCACGCTGCTGTTCGTCACGGGCGACGCGACCGCGGTCCTGACGCTCGCCGAGGTCGTCCTGGTGCTGCAGAGCGTGCCGAAGGTACTGCTCCTCGTCGTGGCCGCGCTCTGGTCGGCGGAGCTCGGCGCGGACCGCTTCGCGGCCCGGACCGCGGGTGCCGACGCCGTCGTACGGGCTCTGCGCCACCTCGGGGCGGGCGATCGCGGAGGTCTCGCACGGCTCTACCATCCGCCCGTCGGGATGCGCCTCTGGTGCGTGTCGCGAGCCGGGACCACCCGGGTCCGGCTCCTGTCGACGCTGCTGTGGCCGCTGGCCCTGCTCGCCCAGTTGCTCCTGACGACGCTGGCGGCGTTTCCCGCGTACGTGCTGCTGGGCGCGACGGGTGACCGTGCCGCCCGGCAGGTCCTCGCGCTGGCCCATGAGTCACTGACCGGGCAGCCCGCCTGGTGGACGACGCTCGCCGTCGCGCTGGTCTGGCCCCTGGTGACGGGATCGCACCCCGCCCGGTGGGACTCGCCGACGGGGCTCCGCCCCGCGACGGGCGGGTCCGTGTCTTCCCACCCCGCGACGAACGGGCCCGCGACGGGTGGATCCGCAACGGGCGGGCCCGTGACATCGCGCCCCCGGGCGGCCCGTCCGGCGACGGTGTACGCGGCGGCCGTCCTTCTCCCGGCGGTCGTGCTGCTCCTCGGGCTGCTGCCCCTCGCCTCCCGGCCGGCCGGCGGGGTCTTCGCCGACGACCTGGCGACGGCCGCCCCGACCACGCCGGTACCGGGCACCGGAACCGGTGGCGGAGCCGGGGGAGTGGGCGGGGCCACGGGTACGGCGTGTCCCGGTCGTGCCGCGCCGCGCGATCCGAGCCGTCCGCCCGGGCTCCCGGTCCTCACGTCCGGAAAGCCGTCGCCGACCGGTGGCGACGCGGACCACCGGCCGGGACCACGCACCTTCCGCACGCTCGGAGTCACCTCCGTCGAACCCGTCTCGGGAACCCGCGCCCAGGCCCGGGAGGTGGCCGACCGCCTGCGCCGGGCCCGCTGGACCCTGCGCGAGGACGGCACGCTCGCGGCCGACCCGGCCGAGGTCCCCGTCCTGCGCACCACGTACGCCGACGCCACGACACGCCTGCTGACCGGGAGACGCACCCGGCGCACCGACGTCAGTTCGACCACGACATGGGTGGAGGCCCGCCTCGTCACCGGAGCGGGCCCGACGGTCCGGCTGGACCTCGTCAGGGCCGCGACCGGGAACACGCGGGCGGTGGTCGGCTGCCGGGAGTTCACCTCCACCTCGACCACCGCGCAACGCCTGTCGCTGACCTTGGGGGACGGGTAGGAGCCTACGGACGCGCCGACGGTCCCGGTGATCGGTGGCTGCCGCGTCACCGTCGTGTCACAGATGCGTGCGTGTGCGAACCGCCGGAGCCGTCCCGCGATCTACAGCGACGAATGCCGTGAACGTCCGGCACTCGCACCATCGTGATCGGGGGATCTCATGCAGTACGGGACGCAGTTCGGGACACGTGTCCGCGGAGCGGCTCTGGCCGTGGCGGCCGTGTCGGCGGCCACCCTTCTCATGACCGCGTGCCGGCCGGACCCGGACGCCGCGGGCTCCGCGGCCTCGCCGTCGGCCGCGGCGAAGGAGCCCTCGGCCACGGCTGGGGAACCCTCGTCCTCCGGCTCCCCGGCTTCTCCGGCGCCCGCGAAGCCGTCCGGCGGCACGGGAGCCTCGGCCGGGCCGGCGGGCGACTCCTCCAAGGCCCCGGCCTCGGTCCCCGCCACCCCGACCCCGACGACGAAGACCAAGACGTGCGCGGCGACGTCCTTGAAGGCGTTCATGTACCAGGCCGACGTACGGCCGCCGGGCACCGGGACCGGCGCCGCGATCGTCGAGTTCACCAACATGTCCGGGGCGACGTGTGCCCTCCAGGGACATCCGACGGTGGCGGGGGCGGCCAACGGCTCCCCCGAGAAGAACAAGCCGCTGACCGTGACCCGCACCGGCCCCTCGGCCGAGGTGGTGCTCGCGCCCGCCGCGAAGGCATGGGTCAAGATGACGTTCGTCCAGGTCCAGGGCGAGGCCGACGGTTACTGCGTCTCCGGTTCCACCCCGGTCTCCTACCCGACCCTCGTGGTCGGGCTCCCGTCCAGCGGAGAGCACCAACTCGCCGTCGAGGGCGGTGGCGTGCTGGCCGAGTGCGACGACAAGGTGACGGTCACCGCCGTCACCGCGAAGAAGCCTTCCTGACCGTCACCACGGCGCCGACACCGTCACCGCCGCTCCGTCACCACCGCCGGCCGCGGCCGTGGACCGGCGGTGGTGACGCACGCCAGGGTGGGGTGTCCCGCGAAGCGGTCCCCAGGCTGCCGGAGCGGGGCCGTGCCGGTCACGGCCCCGCGGCGGGCCACCGGGGCGCCCACCGCGGCCGGGACCTGCGGAACAGGCCCAGCCTGGACCTACGGATCGGGCCTGGCCTTGCAGACCGGCCCGGACCCGCGTGCCTGGCCCGGACCGTGTGGGCCGACCCCATAGTGTGGGCCGACCCCATAGTGTGGACCGGGCCCATAGTGTGGACCGGGCCCATCGTGTGGTCCGGGCCCGGAGTGCGGACCGGCCCCGGACCGCGCGGGCCGGACCCGGCGGGTGCCGGTCAGGCCGGGACGGTCCTCAGCGCGGTGACCGCCACCGTCCTGTACGCCATCGTGAAGCGGCCTCCCAGCGCGTCGACGGCGGCGCCCACCTCCCGGAGCACGGGTGCCAGCGCCTCCGCGGGCAGCCGGGTCAGGGCGCCCTGGGTCGGCATCATGTCGAGCCACGCGTCCCGGGTGTAGGACCACTCCCAGTCGAAGCTCCACTCCGCCGGCTCGTCGAAGCCGCCCGCCTCACGGAGCCCGTCGGCCGCCTTGACGAGCATCGGCCGGTACACGTCCACGGCCCGTCGCGTCATCGCCTCGAAGTCGAACGGGGAGTCGGGCATCGCCCTCCGGCAGGCCGCGGCGGAGGCCCGCGCCACCTCGGGCGGCAGCTGGAACACGTTCCAGAACGCGGCGAACCGCCCGCCCGGCCGCAGCGCCCGCCGCGCCGCGACGGCTCCCGCGACCGGATCGACCCAGTGCCAGGACTGACCGGCGACGACCGCGTCGAACGTGCGCCCGGCCGGGTCCCACGCCTCGAACGTCGCCACCTCGACCTCGGTGCCCAGCCGCCTGGCCGTCTCCGCCATCCGAGCGTCGGGATCGACGCCGAGGACGGTGCAGCCGGCGGCCCGGAACTGCCGGGAGGCGATTCCGGTGCCGCAGCCGACGTCCAGGACACCGGGGCCGGGACCGCCCGAGACGATCCGCTCCACCAGGGCGTCCGGATAACGCGGCCGTGTCCGGTCGTAGCGTTCGGCGTCGGAGCCGAACGACTCCGCCGCCCGCCGGTACTCGTGAGGTTCGCCGGCTGGGGGACGTGATCCCCCCGAGGGTAAAGTGGGCATGTGCCCACTATGAGTGGGCGCACGCCCACTCGTCAACGAGCGGGCGTTCTCGGGGTGCGCGCCGGGCGGGTGCGCGCCGACTCGTCACAGGCGGGCAGGATCCACGGGGGAGACCGTGAGCGGGCCCGTACGAGAGGTGGACGGACCCATGCCGACCGGGGTGGCCCTGCGCGACGCGCGCGAGCGGCTCTTCGCCGCCGCCGAGCGGATCCTGCTGCGGGACGGGCCGAACGCGCTGACCAGCCGGGCGGTCACGACGGAGGCGGGCTGCGCCAAGGGCGTCCTGCACCGGCACTTCGCCGACTTCGACGCCTTCCTCGCCGAGCTCGTACGGGACCGGATCGCCCGGCTCGACGTCCAGGCCGCCGCCCTGCGCGAGTCCGCCGGTACCGGCACCGTCGTCGGCAACCTCGCGGCCGCGCTGGACGAGGTGTTCGGTCCCCTCGCTCTCCGCGTCCTCGGCCTCGTCGTCGCCAGGGACGCGCTGCGCGCCCGGCTGCGGGCCACCACCCCGGCCGGCCTGCCGCTGCTGACCGAGGCGGGGCGCATGATCGGTTCCTACCTCCGCCGGGAACGGGAGGCGGGCCGCATCGCGGAGGACGCGGACGTGGACACGCTGGCGCTCACGCTGATCGGGGCCGGACACCTGCTGTTCATGGACCGGGAGGCCGCCGAGCCCGGTCCCGGAGACGTCCGGCGGATGGTGGGTTCCGTGGTCGCGGGGGTCGTGCGCGAGGCGTGAGCGTGTCGGACGCGTGTCGCACGCCACGTCCGGAATCCGGGAATGTCCGCGCCCGGTGTCCCGTTACAGCTCACGTAACTGATTGGCATGCGCGAGTCAAGGCTTGCGCATGACGGACGAAGGAGGGCCCATGGCACGCAGCACCGCGCGCCCCGTCGTCACGCTGAGGTCGACGGCCGGGACCGGCACCACCTACGTGACGCGCAAGAACCGCGCGAACGACCCCGACCGGCTCGTCCTGCGCAAGTACGACCCGTCGGCGGGCCGGCACGTCACGTTCCGGGAGGAGCGCTGACCGCACGCCGGCCGCACACGGCGGACACGCCCGCCGTACCCGCTGTGTCCGCCGTACCTGCTGTGTCCGCCGTATCCGCGGACGAGTCAGCAGTGACCGAGGAGGGAACCGCATGAAGCCAGACATCCACCCCGTGTCCCGTCCGGTCGTCTTCCGGGACCGCGCCGCCGGTGTCGCGTTCCTGACGCGATCCACCGCGCACTCCACCAGGACGATCGAGTGGGAGGACGGCGCCGTTCATCCGCTCGTCGACGTGGAGATCTCCTCCGCGAGCCACCCGTTCCACACCGGGACCTCGCGGGTCCTGGACACCGCGGGCCGGGTGGAGCGCTTCGAGCGCCGCTACGGCCGCACGGCACCGAACCGGCGCTGACCGCCAGGGCTGACGGAGCGTCAGTCGAAGTGTCCGGTCCGGTCGTCACACCGCGTGTCGGCCGGACCGGACGTGTGCGTCCGGTCGCGCCGCGTCCCCGGCCTCCCGGCGGAGTCGCGGCTCGCTGACGCGGCGGTCCGCCGGGAGTTACGATCACGATCGTGACGTGCCCTTCCTCCGTGGACGACGGATCGCCCGCGGGGGACGGCGCGGTGGACGCGCTGGATCCGATGCGTGAGGGTCGCGCCGGGCGAAGTACTCCGAGGGGAGCCGTTCGTGACCACGGCCAGGGACCTGTTCATCATCACGATGGACAAGGAGCCGGAACGTTCAGTGGGGCAGGGCGACCTGTCGCTCGCCCTCGCCGGAGCCGAGGTGATCGATCTTCTCGCCGGTGAGGTCGTCATGCTGGACGGCGACCGGATGACGCCGGCGCGGCCGCCCGCGACGGACGACCGGCTCCTGGGCGAGGCGGCGTCCTCGCTCGTGCGGCAGGTCCCGTACGAGCGGGTCGAGGACTGGCTCTGGCGCAGGGGCCGCGATCTGGCCAAGGCCTACCAGACCGACCTCGAACAGGCGGGCCAGCTCACCCGGCAGCGGCGGAGCCGGCTGCCGTTCGGCGGCGAGCGGATGGAACTGGTGGACTCGCCGGCCCGCAGCCGCGCGATGCACCGCTGGGCGGCGGACGAGCCCGTCCTCGCCGCGCTCGCCGAGGCCGTCGGGATCACCCCCGAGGAGAGCGACGACACCTCGTCGGTCGAGGACGAGGCGGTGACCACCGTCCTGGTCGCCGTGCACGACGCGGTGATGGAACTGGAGGCCGTCCGCCAGCGCCGGGCCATCGAGAACTCGGCGTTCGCCAACATCTGGCGCGGCGCCTGACGGAACCCGCGCCGGGGCGGTCCGTACGAGGTGGGGGCCGGTGCTGGGGCAGTCCGTACGGGACGGGGCCGGCGCCGCGCGGGCCGGACGTCAGTGGTGACGGGCGCGGGGGAGCGGCGGGCGAGCCGTTCCCCCGCGCCCCGGGTCACCCGGAAGCCTCGCGGGCCCGCTCCTCGCTCTCCCGCGCCTCCTGGAGGTGGGTCTCGAGGCGTTGCGCACGTCGGGGCAGCAGCGAGTCCGTGACGCGCTGGAGCGTCTTCGCCAGCGGGTTCTTGTCCTGCCCCTGCGCGGAACTCCGTGCGGCGGACGCGGCGTCGCGGTACTCGGCCATCTCGGCGAGCGCCTTGTGCGCGAGCTCGGTCGCCTCGCGGTACAGGTCGCGGGACTTCGTCATCGCCTCGAGAGCCTCGGAGTACGAGGCCAACAAGGTGCGTGCGCGGACGAGTTCCTCTTCCAGGGTCAGCAGGGTCCACTCCTCGCGCAGCGCCGTGACGGCCGCCGCCGCCTCGTCCGGGAGCGGCCAGGGAAGCGCCGCGAACTGCACGATCTTGTCGAGGAGTTCCTTCGGTTCGGAGCCGTCGAGGAAGACGCTGCGCACCCGGAACGCCTGTTCGTCGAATCCGGTCCGGGCGGGTGTGCCGGACAGGATGACGGCCCCGCCGCGCGGTACGGACGTACCCAGGTCGCCGAGCGCCCAGTTGACGGCGTGGAACTGCTCGGGCGTGGCCCGGTGTTCCACCACGCGGTGCCGCAGCGCGGGCGGCAGCAGCCGGACGAGCGGCAGGCGGCCCTCGGCGTCGGGGGTCATGGCCTCGTGCACGACGACGTTGATGCTCCAGCTGTGCCGGGCGATGTCCTTGAGCAGGCGGCGCAGCACCGCGTCGTCCTTGGGCAGCGGGTTGATGTCCTGGAGCAGCAGCCCGGCCGCGGCGTCACGCTCCCAGGAGAGGTCGCTCCGCTCGGGCCAGAGCAGCGCGGCGGGGGAGGCCCACCCGGGATCCCAGGGCCGCTCGGCCTCGGCGGCCAGCGTCCAGCGCCGCTCGCCGTCCACGTGCGCGCGTCCGTCGGTGGTGAGCCGCGCCCGCACGGTCACGTCGCCGTCGACGAACCAGCGCGCCTCGAAGACGTGCCCGTCCGGCGCCGTGGCGTTCTCCTTCTCCAGGAAGTCCTGGATCCTTTCGCTGTTCTTCAGTTCCCGCAGGTGCTCCCGGACGGCGGTCTGCGGGGCGGGGCCCGTGTGGCGTCCGGCGGCGAGCCAGACCGTTTCCGGGGCGGTGAGACGCTCTGTGGAGGACTTCGGCATGAGTCACTTCGCTGGTGGGGTGCTGTGTGCCCTCCCAGTATGGTCGCCTTTGGCCGGGAGCCGGGAGGCGAGGCCCCTCTGGATCACGGACCTCCGCCATCGGGTGACTATGGGCGTTTCGTTGACGATCAGTCGTAGTGGGGTCATTGCGAAGAATGTGCCCGGGCTGTCGCGGGGAATTTCGAGCGGGTCCCCGGTCGTGGGACGGGCCGCGGCCGGAGAGGGGACGGATGCGCGTGCGGGCGGTTCGGGGGCGATCGGACGGGTTCGCTCCATCCGTGGGCATGTCGCCCTAGAATCCCGCCCATGGACGGGATCGTCGGGGACGTGGTCACGGCCGTCGGTCTGGTCGCCACGCTGGCTTCCACGTACTTCGGCTACCTCGGTGTGCGGCACCTCGTCCGCCGTCGTCACGCCGGACGCCCCGACGGGGAACCGGTGGCGGAACCGTCGGCGGAACCGGCCGGCGGAGCGCCGGGAACTCCCGGGGACGGCAGGCCCGGCGGGCAGGGCGCGTACGACGTCGTCGTCTCGTACGCGGACGCCGAGCGCGGTGCGGCGGAACGGCTGGCGGGGTGTCTGCGGGACGCGGACGCGTCGGTCTTCCTGGCGCACTGGGTCGAACCCGGCCTGGTCGAGCTCGTGGAGACCGAGAAGGCCCTGGGAGAAGCGGCGTTGGGCGTGCTGCTCTTCGGGCGCACCACGATGGACGACACCCGGATCGTCGAGGAGTACGCCGTGCTCCTCCGGCACTCCCACAAGGGCGGTCTCCGCTTCGTCCCGGCCCCCGTCGACGACGTGACCCTCCCCGCCTTCGCGGACGTACGCCGGCCGGTGGACCTGCGTACGCCGGGCTCCGCCCGGTACGAGGCCGAGGTCGGCCGACTGGTGCGGATCGTGCGCGGGCGGCGCCCCGTTCAGGGCGAGTGACGACTCGCCCCGACGTCTGACACCCGATGCCTGACGTCAGGTGCTGAGTGCCGGGCGTCGGACGGCCGGCGGTTCACGTCTCGCGGCCGGTGTCGGCCTTTCCCGGTGGGGGAGTTCGAAGGGCGGCAGGGGAGAGCGCGCACGGCGATTTTGGGCGCGCCCCCCTTTTACTCCAACGACCGTGTTTCAGGGGTGAGTTGCCCGAAGGCGGGCCGGAGCGTCCTGTCCCGTCCGTACTTTGGTCGCCCGCGGTGGACGATCCGGGTCCGCCGCGCAGCCGGGAGTCGAGCGGCCGGTCGAGGAGGTCAGCGCGGTTGAACCAGGTGTCCCTCCCCGACGAACCACCCCCGCCCTACGACGTGTTCCTGTCCTACGCCGCCGCCGACGCCGCCTGGGCCGCGACGCTGGCCGGAGAACTCACCGGGCACGGGCTGAGGCCGTTCCTCGACCAGTGGAGCATCGAGCCGGGCGACGTCGTCGTCCACCGCATGGAAGCCGCCCTGCGGAGCACCGCTCACGGGATCGCCGTGATCAGCCCGGCGTCCCTGCGCGACGCGCGTGCCATGGACGAGTACGCCGTACTGGCCACCGAAGCGGCCTCGCGCGGCCTGCGCTTCATTCCCGTGCTCCTCGGCCGGGTGCCCGCACCCCCGTTCGCCGCCCACCGCGTCTGGCGCGACTTCAGCGACGTGACCGGCCCGGAGTTCGCGCTGAAGGCCGCCGAACTCTCCGCCGTCGTCGCCGGCCGCCCCGCCCCGCCGGACGCACCCCCCTCCCCGGAGACCCTCCACGCCGCACATCCCGCGCCGCCCCGGCCCGTCACACCACCGGCCCGCCCCGCCTTCGTCGTCTGCTACGCCCCGGACGACGCCGCGTACGGCGCCCGGCTGGCCCGGCAGCTGCGTGCGGCCGGGCTCCCCGTGTGGTCGACGGACGATCTCCGGCCCGGGGACGGCCACTTCTGGACGATCAGGCGGCAACTGCGGCACGCCGTCGCGGTCGTGGTGGTGATGACACCGAGGTCGCAGGACTCGGACGACGTCACCCGCATGATCCTGGAGGGCCAGGTGCACGGACGGCCCTTCGTGCCCGTCCTGCTGGACGGCGACGTCAACTACCATCTGGCCGCCACCTGGCACGTGGACGTCCGCGACGGGTCCCTGCTCGACGAGGCCCGGCTCGACCTGCTGCGCCGACTGCACGAGGACGTCCGGCACGACCGTCCCGTGCGGCTCCCGGAGGCCACGTGCCGCACACCCGGCGGCCCACGGCGCCCGGCGGCGGCCGTGACCGGCTCCGCCGGACTCGAACTGGTGCGGGCCCACCTCGCCGAGGACGAGTTCGAGCACGCCGATCTGCTCACCACGCGGCTCGTCCTGGAAGCGGCGGGCCGGCTCACGGAGGGCTGGCTGCGTGAACGGCACGCCACCGGCATCCCGTCGGCACTGCTGGCGGGCGTCGACGCCCTGTGGAGCGCACGCTCGGGCGGCCGCCAGGGATTCGGCAGGCAGCTCGCGCAGACCCCCGTCCGGGGCCGACGCGCCCCGCGCTTCACCGAGTTGGGCACGGCCGTGGGCTGGCGCGACACGCCCGAGGCCCCCGTGCCCCGGCACTACCGCGACTTCGTACGGCGGTCCGTGCCCGGCGGCGAGGCGGCCGGACACCCGGCCGGCCGGGAGCCGGGCCCGCCGCGGCGCCCCGGCTTCTTCCCGACGCTCCGGGATCCCGGACACGAGAACGACCCCGATTGGTACGACCGTTGGAGCTCGACCGTGCTGGCTGTGCACGCACGGCTGCGCGAAGGAAAGGCTGCACGATGATCCTGCTGGTGTTCTTACTCCTGCTGGGAGCCGCCGCGTGGGCGACCTGGGCGGGGCGCGTCATGGTTCCCGCCGACCACGTCGGCATCGTCGAGCGGAAGTTCGGCCGCTCTCACGCGGATCCCGCGTTCAACGAGATCAACCCCGACAGCGCCAAGGGCGTGCACGCGCGCACCCTGCTCCCGGGCGGCTTCCACTGGCGCGCCCCGGTGCTCCACACCGTGACGTACGTCCCCCGCGTCCACGTGCCGGCGGGGATGGTCGGCCTGGTCACGGCCACGGAGGGGCGGGACCGTACCGACGGACGCACGCTGGGACGCCACGTCGAGTGCAACAGCTTCCGCGACGGCCAGGCGTTCCTCCGCGGCGGCGGTGAACAGGGCGTCCAGGTGACGATGCTGGCCGGCGGTCAGTCGTACTACCTCAACACCCGGCTCTTCAAGGTCGAGATGAAGCAGCGCGTCCATGTGCCGGCGGGCACCGTCGGCCTGGTGCAGGCCAAGGCGGGGGCGGTGCGTCCCCCGGACCAGCGGTTCGGACGCCATGTCGAGTGCGAGAGCTTCCAGGACGGTCAGGCGTTCCTCTCCGGAGGCGGGGAACAGGGCAAACAGCTGGCCATCCTGGGCGGCGGGAACTCGTACGCCATCAACCCGGCGCTGTTCGACGTCATCACGGTCGGCAACGTGGCCGAGTCCACCGAGGGACTGACCGAGGCCCACCTCCGCGAGATCGCCATCAAGGAGGGCCACACCGGCGTGGTCGTCGCCCTGGACGGGACCGAACCCCGGGAGGACGACGAGCCGGGGACCGTGGCCCCCCGGGTGCCGGGCCACAGCAGCTTCCGCAGGCCCTGGGACTTCCTCGCGAACAAAGGCCAGCGGGGCATCCAGGCGGAGACGCTGGGCCAGGGCACCACGTACGCCCTCAACCCCTGGTTCGTCCGCGTGATGCCGATCCCGACCCGGGTGCTCATCCTCACCTGGCACAACAAGGAGGACGCCCAGGCCGACAACTACGACGCGGACCTCGGACAGATCGTCGTCAACGTCCAGGGGTTCGACCTGGCGGTGACGCTCTCGCAGAACCTCCAGATCCCGCCGCGCGTGGCACCCAAACTGGTCAGCCAGTTCGGCAACGACCGCGACTCCGACCTCGGCGGGCTCGTCGACGACCGCGCTCCCATGAAGCGTTTCGTCCGCGACGTCCTCGGCCTCGCGGTCGCCGGGTACTTCGCCGAGATCGCGACCACCAGTTCGGTGCTCGACTTCCTCGCCAGTTACCACGATGTCCGCAAGGAACTCACCGACCGGGTCATGCACGCGCTGGAGAAGTGGGAACTGGGCACGCTGGGCACCACTCTCGGCAGCTTCACCCCCACGGACCCCGTTCTCCTGGAACGCCTCAAGGAGAAGTTCTACGAGGAGATGCGCGGTGAGAACCTCGGCGTGAGCCTGCAGAACGCCAAGCTGGAGGACCTGATCGACAAGTACCGGGCCCGTCAGGAGTCCAGGCGGGTCGCCCTCGAACTCAAGGCGGAGGTGGCCCTGCTGGGCCCCGACAACGTGTCGATGATCCGCATCGTGAGGGAGTTCGCCAAGTTCGACGTCCCGGAGTACATCGGCGGCGGCGACATCTCGGCCCTCGCGCAGGCCCTGCCGATGAGCACCGCGCAGGACCTGCTCGCCCGGCTGCGCGAACTGCGCACGGGCCAGGAGGTCACGGCCGTCCCGAAGCGCAGGGAACTGACGGAGGACGGGACGGAGGCGATCGACGCGGACCTCGACGGGATCGAGTACGAGGACGCGGACATGGACGCGGACGCGGACGGGGACGACGGGAACGGGGCGGAGTAGGCGGCGCGCCCCCGGTCAGCCGGGCGGCGGCAGCAGCGGGCCCAGCGGGCCGAGGTCGATGTTGAGGTCTTCCATGCTGAGCCCGTGGCTCGCGCACAGGTCCGCCATTCGGTTGTGCAGGACCATGAGGGTCGTGCCCAGCCGCTCCTCGTCCTCCTCGCTGAGATCGCCCTGGTCGACCCGGCGCAGCGCCTGCCGTTCCATGAGCTGACGCAGCAGTTCGACCAGCGTCAGGACGAGGCGCATGAGATCGCGCTCGACCGTGTCGGGGTCGGTGTTGATCCGCCCGGCCGCGGCACGGCCCCGCGCACCCGGCCGGGGCCGGTCCGTAGGCTCGGCCGGAGCCAGCCGGAAAACCCGCGCCGCGGCCTCCGCCGCCTCTTCCAGGGGATCCGCGGCGCCCCGGGTGCCGTCGTCCTCAGCCGCCATGGCCGCCTCCCGGGGGACCGGCCCGGTCCCAGGGCGAGGGGTTCTCCGCGCTGATCGACACGATCAGCGCGCGCAGCGAGATCCGTACGAGGTCGATGTCGGCGATGGACAGCACCACGTCACCGGTCAGCACCACGCCCCCGGCGAGAAGCCGGTCCAGCAGGTCGATGAGCGCGACCTGACGGTCCGGCAGCGGTTCCACGGCGGCCGACCGTCCCGGCCCGGTCACGGCGTGACACCTCGTACCGTGCCGCCCGGATCACCCGGGGCACCTGTGCCGCCCGTGCCGCCCGGATCACCCGGGGCACCTGTGCCGCCCGTGCCGCCCGGATCACCCGCGCCGCCCGTGCCGCCCGGCCCGTCCGCGTCGTCCGTACCGCCCGTGTCGTACGCGCCCTCCGTGCCGTCCGCGTCGTCCTGGGGCATCGCGAAGGAGTACGGCGCCCACGGGCCCGTGACCTCCACACGGACCCCCGGCAGCCCCCGGCCCGCCTCGGCGGCCTCGGCGCGGAAGGCATCGCTCCGGCCCCGGGGCACCAGAAAGGCTTCGTTGAACACGTTCTCGCCCGTGCCGCCGGCCAGGACGCCCTGCTGGGGCCGGTGCGCCGCCCGGTCGGTCGCGTACGCCCGCGCCACCTCGGCCACGCGCCCGGCCGCCTCCTGGGCCGCCCGGTAGACGGCCTCCCGGTCGTCGCGCTGCCGTCTTCGGGAGCTGAGGTAGGCACGTCCCGGTGTGACGTCCGCCGACGGGACGGACTCCGGTGCGGAGGGGGCGTCCCGGGCGGCCGGCTCGACGTAGATCTTCACTCCCCATTCGGTCTGGCCGGCCAGGCGGTCCAGACGTTCGGCGAACAGCCGTACCGCGGAGCGCAGCATGTCGCGTGCGCTGCCGTCGTCGAGGTAGACGGTCGCCAGCCGCAGCGGCAGCGCGGGGGTGCGGTCCGTGACCTCCTCGACGACCGCGTGGTGCGCCCGCGCGACCGCCTCCAGCCAGCCCAGGTCCTCCAGGTGCCGGCCGAGTCCCTCCTCACGGAAGTCCGCCGCCGGCACCGGGCTCACCACGAGGACGACGTCCGTGCCGTCGTCCTCCTTCCCTCCCTCGGCGATCAGATGGACGGGGGCGCCGGCCACTCCCGTGAGTCCGGTCAGGGACCGTGCCAGGTCAGGGTGCGCGCGTGCCACGGCGTACGCGTAGGTGACCTGTTCACTCGTGCTCGTCGTCATCGCGTTCAGCCCTTTGGCGGGTGGTGCCGCGCGGTTCCGGTTCCGCCTCCACCTCGGGGACGCCCCTGTCCCGGCGCAGGGCGTTCAACTCGGCGCGCAGCCGGCGGTTCTGCTCGGCCAGCGACCGGTCGTCCCGGGCCCGTGACGACAGCGAGGGGTCGTGTTCCCACCAGTCGATGCCCATCTCCCTGGCCTTGTCGACCGAGGCGACGAGCAACCGGATCTTGATCGTGAGCAGTTCGATGTCGAGGAGGTCGATCCGGATGTCGCCCGCGATGACGATGCCCTTGTCGAGGACGCGTTCCAGGATGTCGGCGAGGTTGGCGGACGAGCCCTGCGCGTACGACGGCGCTGCCCGGGACGGATAGTTTCCCAGCCGGTTGGAGAGGGGTTCGCTCACGACGGTCCGCCCTGTTCGTGGACCTTGATCTCCTCCAGCCGGTCGAGCAGTTCGTCCTCGATCCGGTCGAACGTCTCCTCGTCGATCTCCCCGGCGTTCAACTGCTTTTCCAGCTCGGCGAGTTGACGGAGTATCGGCGCCGGGTCGTAGTACTCGTTCTCCGCGGCCTCCAGGACCCGCTCCATCGTCCAGACGACCCCGCGCACGGGTGCCAGGGGAAGCGTGACGATTTGAGTGAACAGTCCCATGACGTCTCCTGACGTCTCTGATGTCTCCGTCAGCTGAAGCTGTACGGGGGGAGCGGACCGTTGAGCCGGAAATCGAACGTCTCGCCCATCTGGTGCGCGAGACTCAACTCCGTGGCGAGGAACAGCTCGTCCTGCTCGCCGTCCACCAGGAACGAGACGTTGAGGAAGTCCTCTCCGGAGGGCGGGGAGGAGTCGATCTCCCGGGCGAACGGGCGGAGCGCCTCGATCACCCCCGAGGCCAGTGCCTCCTGGCGGGCCCGCACCTCGCCCGCGACCATCTCGCCGAGCCGCACGGCCGCGTCGGGAGGCGCCGTGCCGCTGCGGATGTCGTCGTTGAGCTGCCGGGCGGTCTCCGACTGCGTCAGGATTTCCCGCAGCATGGCCTCCTCGTCCTGCGAGGCCTTCAGGTTGTACTCGACGCAGTTCTCCACCCGGCGCAGCCGGTCGGCGTATTCGTCGCCGCGTTCCTCCAGCGCCTGCTTGACCGCGTTCTCGTCCGGGGCCGTGTAGCCGAACCTGAGCGGCAGTACGGTTCCGTCCGCCATCAGGCGCTGCTGGACCTCCTGGTGCCGGCCGATGTCCCTGCGTTTGGGGCGCAGTTCCTCCGGCGCGTCGCTCACGACCGCGCAGAGCGGTCCCGAGGTCACCGTGCGCACCGGGGAGGCCGAGGCGCCGACCCCTTCGAGACCGTCGAGGCGCAGCGGGTGGTCCTTGGACGTGATCGAGTAGATGTACACGGCCATGGCTCACTCCTCCGCGCGAGACGCGCTTCTCTCCCGCTTGGAGGAGCGCCGGGCCGGCCGCCGCCGCTCGGTCGTCTCCTTTTCCTCCTCCGGCTCGTCATCCTTGCCCGTCACCGCCCGGATCGTGTCGGTGATCGCCTCGGTGGCGCCGCCCAGGGCCCCCTTGGACTTGCCCCGCGCGCCTGATTCCAGGGTGTCGCCCACGAGGTCGGTCAGCTTGGAGGGCGCCTTCCTGCCGGATTCCAGGTCGAGACGGTTGCACGCTTCGGCGAAGCGCAAATAGGTGTCGACACTGGCCACGACGATGCGTGCGTCGATCTTCAGGATCTCGATGCCCACGAGGGACACGCGGACGAAGACGTCGATCACGAGCCCGCGGTCGAGGATGAGTTCCAGAACGTCGTAGAGGTTGCCGGATCCGCCACCCTGGGCGACACCGCCACCACTCTGCGGCACCATAGTCATGGTGCCTCCCTTCACCGGCTGTGATGTCTCAGCGCCGGTCGATCTGTCCGCGCGTGTAGCGCCGCTTCCGTTCGTAGGCCATCAGGTCGCCCTCCCCGTCCAAGGTCACCCGGTACGTGGCCATCACACTGGTGGTCTCGGGGATGCGTTCCAACTCGAGTACCTCCACATCCGCCTCCCAACCGTCGTCCTTGGGTCTGATCGCGGAAACGGCCTCGGGGGCCCGGCCGAGCAGCAGGCCGAGTTGTTCCACCGCCGAGTGGATGGCCCGGGCGGGGCCTTTGGGGCGGGACGGGGACGCGCTGTCACCGGCGGACCGCCGTGCCGTGCCGCGGCCGGCGCTCGGTCGCCGTTTGGCGGGCTCTGCTGCGGCCATGGTGTCTCCGGTCGTCGGAACGGACGCCACACTCTGACATAAGCGTGCAATCTCATCATATAGGGGTACTTGGGGCGTCAGATATGGACGGCTTCTCCCGGGCCGCCCGTCGGGTGTGCGGTCCCGGAGGAGGTAAGTGCTGCGTGGTCCGAAGGGAAGAGGTTCATGAACGACACGACCAAGCTCGCGCTGGCCGCGGCTGTGGCCGGGGGTTATGTGCTCGGACGTACGAAGAAGGGCCGCCTCGCGTTCGCCGTGGCCACCTATATCGCCGGTCGCCGAGTCGGGCTCGACCCGAAGCAGTTGGCCACGGAAGGGCTGAAGCGGCTTTCGGACGTTCCGGGTGTCTCGGACCTCCAGGAGCAGGTGCGGGGCGAACTGATGGACGCGGGCCGCCACGCCCTCAAGGCCGCGGCCGACCGCCGTCTCGGCGACCTGGCCGACACCCTCCACGAACGGAGGCTGCGCATCGGCGCGAAGGACGAGGGCGACTCGGAGGAGGACGAGTACGACGAGGAGCCGGAGCAGGAGGCCGACCGGGACGAGTACGACGAGGAGGGCGAGAACGAGGAGGACGAGGAGCCGGAGGACGAAGCCGAAGAGGAGGAGCCGGAGGAAGAGGAGGAAGAGGAGCGGCAGGAGCGACCGCGGAGGCAGCGCCGTGACGCCGGAAGCACGGCGGGCGGGCGTGGCTCCGGATCCGCTTCCCGCAAGGGGACGGCCAAGAGGACCGTGAAGAAGGCGGCGGCGAAGAAGACCGCTCCGGCCAGGAAGACGGCGGCGAAGAAGGCGCCCGCGAAGAAGGCGCCCGCGAAGAAGGCCGCCGCGAAGAAGACCGCTCCGGCCAGGAAGACGGCGGCGAAGAAGGCCCCCGCGAAGAAGGCCGCCGCGAAGAGATCTTCGTCCAGGACCGCCAAGAGTTCTTCCGGACGCCGGAGGTAGGGCCATGGCGACCAAGACACGGGACAAGGACGACACGGAACTCTCGGGCCTGGACGCGCTGCGCGAAGAGGCCACCGACTACCTCGGCGCCCAGTTGGAACACCTGGTGGACAAGGCCGGGGACAAGGTCGCGGAAGCGACCGACCACCTCTTCGACGTCGCCGACAACGGCGGCCCCCTCCTGAAGGCCGGTTCCCGCATCCTGCAGGGGGACTCCCCGCTGAAGGCGATCGTGGGGGAGAAGGCCAGGAGCGCCAAGGACAGCGTCGTGGACAAGGTCAAGGGAGCCTTCGGCGGCAGGAAAGGGGGCCGGGGCAAGGGCAAGTCCGGCAGCACCAAGACCATGAACATGATCGAGGTGCTGGATGTCGGCGTGCCGATCCGGAAAGCCTACGACCACTGGTGCCAGTACGAGAAGTTCAGCAGTTTCACCAAGGGGGTGCGCAGCGCCTCCCAGGACGGCAAGGGCGGCAGCGACTGGAAGGTGAAGGTCGGCCCGTCCACTCGGGGCTGGAAGGCGACCGTCCGGGAACAGATCCCGGACGAGCGGATCGAGTGGAGCTCGGAAGGAGCCAAGGGCAGCACGCGCGGCTGCGTCAGCTTCCACGAGCTCACACCGACCCTGACCCGCATCGTGCTCGTCGTCGAGTACTACCCGTCCGGTTTCTTCGAGAAGACCGGCAACCTCTGGCGCGCCCAAGGCCGCCGTCTGCGGCTGGACTTCAAGAACTTCCAGCGTTACGTCACGCTCACCGACGAGGAGGCCGAGGGCTGGCGCGGCGAGATCCGCGGCGGCGACGTGGTCCGCACGCACGACGAGGCGCTGGAAGAGGAGGAAGCGGCGTCCGGCGACGAGGACGAGGAAGGCGCGGAGGAGTACGAGGAGAACCCCGAGGAAGAGGGCGAGGACGAGGAGAACCCCGAGGACGAGGAGGAAGAGGAGGTCCCGGAGGAGGAAGAGGAGGAAGAGGAGGCCCCGGAGGAGGACGAAGAAGAAGTCCCGCAGGAGGACGACGGAGCGGAGGACGAGTACGACGAGGAGGACGACGGAGCGGAGGACGAGTACGACGAGGAGGACGGGGAGGACGAGGACGAGGACGAGGAGGAATGAGGGACGCGCGCACGAGCAGACCGCGGCGGTGGGCCGGCGGGACACCGGCCCCGGCGGCCCGGCCGGGGCCGGGCGTCAGGTCTCGTCCTCCATGCGGATCACCCTCCTGAGATCCTCGTGCGCCTTGCCGGGGGAGCCTTCCTGGGCCTCCAGCAGCGCCGCGGCGATGGCGTCCAGCTTGCGCTGGATCGCCCGCTCGGACCGTAGCTCGGCGTTCTTCAGCAGCGCCAGGAGCAGCAGCGTCACCGCGGTCATCGCGTCGCCCGCGAGGAGGATCCACTTCGCGGCGAGGCCGGAGAAGTGGACGGCGATCGTCAGCGAGACCAGGACGACGCAGAACGCGAAGAAGAGGGGCGAGCTGGTGAACCTCGACCCGGACTCGGCGAGTTGCTCGAACCCGCCCCGTTCCTCGCCCCCTCGGTCGGCGGGATGCTGAAAGGCCATCGTCAGTGCTTCGTCCACCGGCGCGCCCGGGCCGAGGCCTTCTCCGTCATCTCCTGCGCCTTGCCGCGCAGTTGCTCGCGGCGGCCCGCCCTCTGGACGGACTTGTCGCCCAGCGCCCTTCCGACGGACTCCTTGACCTTCCCCTTGATCTGCCTGGCCTTCGCGTTGCCCTGGAACATCGTCGTCGCCGTCCTCAAGATGCGCGCCGTGCCGCGACGCTGCGGTCATGTCCTGTTCCTCACCGTGTGACCTCGCGGGCGGCACCGCAAACCGGCCTGTCCGGCACGGCCGCCTCGTGACGCGCCGGGGCCACGCCGTCACGGGTGGGCCCGGAAAGCCGTCACTGGCGGGTCTCAGGAAGTGGAGTCCGTCTTGGAGCGCAGTCGGCGGACCTCCTCCTCCGGGGGACGGCGCAGGCCCTCGTCCAGCAGGCGTTCGGGCATGTCGTCGTCCGGGACGGGAGGGGCGGTCGCCTCCTCGGCGGGGTCCTGGCCGTCTTCGGCACCGACGTCTTCGGCACCGGCGTCCTCGGCGATCATGTCGTGCTCGGCGTCCTCGTGGGCGCCCACGTCGAGGGCCAGGATCCTCTCGGCGGGATCCGGTCCCATCTCGTCGTTCAGGAACTCGCCTTCCTCGCCGGCGAGTTCGTCCACGTCGTCGTCCTCGTCGAGGTCCTCCAGGGCCGGATCCGTCCGCTCCTCGGCCAGTTTCTCGTCCAGGGTCTCCCCCTCGCGCTGTTCACGCGCCGTGGTGCCCAGGTGGTCGACCGCGAGCGGACGCTCGGGCGGTGACCACCCGTCGTCGAAGGGGTCCGAACCCCGGTACTCAAGGGTGTCCTCGGGGTCGAGGATGCCTTCGTCCTCGCGGATGTCGGTACCTCCCGGCTGGTAGACCTCATCACCCATGGCGTCGTCCTCGCTCTGGCTGCCCGAAACGGGCGCGACCCTCCGGACGGATCCGATCGTCGTCGGCCCATGTCTCCAGGCTCGCCCAGCCCACCGGTTCCGGCATGCCGGAACCGCACGCGATCACACAGGGTCACCGAACGGGCGGACGACGATTCTCGATCTCCACGTTTGGCGTCCGCGGGACGGGTCACCCGATGCCACGACACTCGAAGCCGATCGTGATGGGGAGTGAGACATCGTGAGTGGCGAGCAGAAGGCCAAGGCCAAGATGGAACAGGCCAAGGGCAAGGCCAAGGAAGCGACCGGGCGCGCCGTGGGCAACGAGCGGATGACCGCCGAGGGCCGGGCCGACCAGGCCAAGGGCGACGCACGGCAGGCCAAGGAGAAGACGAAGGACGTCTTCAAGCACTGAGAATCCGAAAGCGAGGAACGGCCGAAAGGCTTGAGGGCCGAAGGGCTTGAGGGCCGAAGGGCTTGAAGTCCGAAGGCCAGAGGCCGAAAGGCTCGCGAAGGATGGGAACGCCGGACGCCTGAAGATCTGAAGGAGCCGCCGGCCCAGGTCTCGGGCACAGGGGAGTCGGCGCGCCGCTAGGGCCTGTCGTCAAATTCCCGCCTGCCTCGCGACGCCTGGCACGCCCTCTCGCCGCACCGGGCGAAAGCCCCAGTACGTCCAGTACGAGGACTTCCGCCCGGCACTCCCCCGAGCTC
>NZ_JBHYPZ010000041.1:0-87315 GCF_042746485.1 Streptomyces sp. NPDC058751
CATTTGTTCCGGGCCCGTTGGGCGGGGGCTTGACGCCTCCACCCTGGGGGCCGGTTTTGGTAGCGGGGACAGGATTTGAACCTGCGACCTCTGGGTTATGAGCCCAGCGAGCTACCGAGCTGCTCCACCCCGCGTCGGTATGTCCATCCTATGGCATCGGCGGACCCCGGGCGTACCACCCAAGGCCGACGGCCGCCCCGTCCCCGGAAGCCGTAAGGCGGACGCCTCGCAGCCCCCGGGCTACGGAATGACGTCAGTTGCGGGGGCCTCGGCCATGATCCGGAGGACGAACTGCCGGACGAGTTCCCCGAGGGGTTGTTGACCGGTCACGAGCAGTTCGCGGACCATGACCTCTCCTGGTGTCCACGGAACATCGCGACGACCCAAGCGCACCGTTACACGTGCGGGCTCCGTGCGTTCGGGAGTCACAGCGATCACGGTACGGTCCGCGCCCTTGGGGCTTGCCTGGTCGGCGAGTTCTCCGGCCAGCAGCCGGGCGGCGGTGTCCACGGGTTCTTCCCAGCTGGTGTCCGCGCCTGCCCTGGTCAGTTCGGCGTCGTACCGGGCCGCGTCGAAGTGCACCTCGGCGGGGACCGGAACCCGGGTGTCGTGGGTGTTTTCCCAGGATGTCCAGAGCACCCGGTCGCCCTGGCGCCGGATCGTGACGAAGGTGCCTCCGCAGCAGTCGGTGACGCAGTCGTTGTTGGACAGCTCGACCCGGCGCGGCTCGTTCGGGGCCGCGAAGGGCCAATTCGCGGCGGGACCGAGCAAATGCCGACTTGAGCAGCTTGACGTGCCACCTGGGTGGATTTCCGCCAGCAGATCCCGGCCGTCGACGAACGGACGTACCTCCGCCCACTGCTCGATCGCATAGGGGTCCTGCGGTATGACGAATCGCAGCCCGAAAGTGCTGATGGGTACGGGACGGTCCATGAAGACAATGATCGCCTGGCTGGTTGCCGGGCCGGTCCCCTTGCCTTGCAGCGGGTGCACCGCGTCGGAGCCGGTGCAGCGGTGGTGGAGACGTGTGTGTTCGTGGGCGGCATGGTGGCGCCAGCAGGCGTTTTCGCCCTCTTCCGCACAGTTGATTCGGGGGTGCCTCTATGCCCTTCATCAAGGCTGAGTGGTCTGCGGTGGCTGTTCCGGTGGTCCGTGGTTCGTGGAAGGCGCCGTCGCGGAGCATCCCGGAGAGCACGCCCACGCGGTGCCGGGCGAAGCGGAAGAGGGCCTGCATGCGGGTCTTCCCCTGATCCCGCCCTATGCCGCCCCTGCAGTTCACCTGGCTTGCAGGTGAACTGCATCGGTCGTGATCCGCCTGAGAGCCCGCCGGGCTCGGGCTGTGCTGCCGGAAGCGTGATCACGCGGCGTCCTTCGCCGGGGCCGGTGCCCCGGGCACGTCACAGGGCGAAAGCCGGGACCCCGGGGGTACGGGTCACACCGCGCACCCCCCGTGTCCGCGAGGGCGCCGCGGCCGGCGGCGCGAGGGCCGGCCCGATCAGCGGCATGACGGCCGCCAGCATCTCCGCCTCGCTCGCGGTCCCGTCCACGACCAGATCGGCCGCTGCCCGGGAGGGCGCGACGTGGGCTGCGTGGCGGTCCCTGCCGGTCTGCAGATAGTTGCGCAGGGACAGTCGGGGGTCCTGCCGCTGCACCTCGATCTTCCGGAGGATCTTGCGGGCCAGCCGTATGTCGTCGGGGGTGTCGACGTACACCCGCCACGCCGCCCGCCGGACCACGGACGGCAGTGACAGCGCGAACAGGCCCTCGACCACCACCAGCAGTACGCCGGGGCGCAGCAGTGCCGCGTCGATGGCGTGTGTCACCGCTGTCTCGTCGATCGACCCCGGATGGTTCCAGTCGAGGACGGCGTGCCCATCGGCACTGACCGTCCACACACCTCTCAAGGGGTCGTGCGCGGGCACGTAGTAGTCGTCCAGATGGACGAGCGCCACGCTCTCGGGACACTGCAGCGACAGGGCTTCGGCAAGGGTGGACTTGCCGGATGCGGTGCCGCCTGCGACCGCCAGTACACCCGTCATACCGGGCGCTCCTCATGTGCTCAAAGGGGGATAGACGAAGCGGCCGGACTAGCCGGGTGCAGGGACTGTACGGCGGCGTGATCGCCCATGGCAAGCAGGGAAACGCGACCCGGCTCAGCGGAGGCCGGGGCCGCGACCTTCGGTCGACCTGCGCACCGGTCTCGGCGATGCCGCGGACCTTCAGCGTGGCGTAACGGTCCTTGGATGCGGGTGTGACGTTGGCGCGCGGGAACGAGTAGTCGTCGAGGCAGCGCATCTGCGACCTGCGGCGTAGCTGTTGTGCCTGCGGGGAACTCCTAACGAAACGATCTTTGAGGTGGTTGGATCGCTCCGGGACCGATGATCCGGGGGCGGGGTGGCTCAGCCGCAGGGGACCAACCCGCGAGCCCGGCAGACCTCGGTGACCTTCGTGCCCACGGTTCGCGTCGAGGGGGTCTGGGGAGAGGCGGCCTCATGGTTCGCTGGCCGCTCAGGCCCCCTTGGCGGCTCCCCTGGCACTACATCGTTCGTCAAAGGCTGTCCGCGGTCGGCGCGGCGAAAGACGGCCATCTCCGTCGTCCTTCTCGCCCCGCATCCTGAAAGGCGATTCACCGGTCGTACCGAGACGGTCGAACGTCCTGTGGAGGGTCAGGCGATTCCCCGGGCTGCCATCCCGTCGTCCGGAGGGGTGTCCGAGGCCGGCGTGCCTGAAGGCGGCCCGAACCACCGCCCTGAGCGGAGGCCGTGCGAATTCACATGACAGTTGTGGGCCAGTTCCTTGATCATTGGCCGATGGCCATGAGACCGGACCTTCTCAGTCTGAGCATCGCGTGCCCTCCGCCCGACGAGGGCGCCATAGAGGTCCGCCCGATCGTCAATGGCCGGGATCTCCTGGCCGAGGTCGTCCCCGGTAGCGTGGGAGGCTCCAGGTACCTGGGAGTAAGCCCCAGGTACCTGCTGGGTCGGGACGGACTGTCGCGTGCCACGGCGACGCCCCACGAGGTTCGTCTCGCTTTGTCCGGGTGCGGTGTGGAGGAGTGCTGTGGCGCGCTGTACATGACGGTCACGCGTGACGGGGATCATGTCGTCTGGACGGGCTGGCGCGACCCGGCCAATCAGGGCTTCGACCTGCCGGAGCTTCGGTTCGCCGCAGGTCAGTACGAGGCCGAGGTCCTGCGCGCCGGAGAGGACCGCAGTTGGGAGTGGTCGGCAGGAGCGGTTGCGCGGCTGCTCGAGGCGGGGCTGAGGGGGCGTGGGGACTGGCTCGCCCGGTGGGACTGCGAGTTGGAAGGCGTCTGGGCCTCCCGAAAGGAACCCGATCGGATCCACGTCGTCCTGATGCATCCCCGTGACCGGGCCGATGCAGATCTGCCCTGGCTCCAGTTCGGGATGACCCTCCCGATCTCCGCGGACACCCCATCGGACCAGGCCGAGCGCTTTGAAGCGCGGCTGACCGCAGGCGATCCCCGTGCCACCGCCGAGGTCTGGGGAGGTTCGCATGATGCCGAGCAACTGGGCTACCCATGGCCGCCGGTCGACCCGCTGTCCATGTGAAGGGCAGGAAGAGGCGGGGCTGGGCCTTCCCCTGCCGTTGGGCGTCCACTCGCAACCGCCATCCCATGGGGAAGCGTGACCGTGCGGGTGGGAATCATATGGCGCCGATCATGTGGATCGTCGGGGAAGCGTGACCACTGCCGAGCAGGCCGCGCAGAAGGCCGGCGGCCGGCTTCCCGCTTTCGTGCCCGGTCCGGGCGGTCCGCGGCGACCGGTCACGCGGGCGGGCCCGCAGTGGCCCTGGGCGGGCCCGTGTTGTCGGTGGTGGCTGCGAAGCTGATCGGATGAACGGTGACGAGCAGCTGCTGAACGGCCGGGTCTACGGTGCGGACCACGAGGACCCCAATCCCGGCCCGCTTCCGCAGCGGACCTATGCCGAACTGGTCGGCGGGCCGCTGGACGGTCTGCTGCTGGACATCCACGGGTGGCGGACCGAGGAGGTCGACGACGGAGTGGCCCTGCCCACCGAGTTGTCGCGGTGGCCCGGCGGCCGCGCCCTGTACGACCCCCGCCCCGGCGAACCCCGCACACAGGGGCCCGGCGTCGCGTGCCGCTTGTACCACTCCGGCGACACACCCTGACCACAGGACCGGCCATGGCGCTTCTCGCCGAGCGCAACGTCACCACAACCCAGGCCGCCGCGTCCTGGAGGTCTACGACGCGGACGCCTTCCTCGGCGACTCAGCCGCCCTGGACACCGCCCAGCTTCCCGACGACGCCTCCGACGCTTGGCTCACCGAAGCCTGGAACAGCTGTCCGGTCACCGAACGGTACGTCCTGGACCTCGCCTACATGCGAGAACCCGAACCCGATGACGAGGAGTGGGCCCAGGCCGTTTCGTTCGGATCAGGCGGTGGGCTCCGAAGGGATGGAGAGTGAAGGAACATCTGACAGCAGGATGATCTCTCCCCAGTCTCCCCGGACCTGATAGGTGCCCTGGACCCCGTTCAGAGCGTCGACCGATCCGAAGTCCACCGTGCCATCGGGGTCGGCGGGAACGGGAATCACGACGCGGATGCCGCGGCGCCGCAGGTGCTCACGGATCGCCCGGGACGAATACGTCTTGTCCGCCAGGACCACGTCCGGCCTGGTGCGTGGCCGTCTGCGGAGCCGGTGATCCCTCCAGCGGCCACCCCGCACCGGAGTCCGGTCCGGTAGCAGCGGCTCGATCCGCGCCGGCCCGAAGCGGCAACGCTCACGGCCTGTCCGATCGGTCTGCCAGAGAGCGAGAGAGGGGTGGATGCTCTGTCCGGCCGCCGCTGACTCCGTTACCTGAGGTGCCGTCCAGGCCACAGGCTGATCAACGTTCGCGGAGTGTGGCCCAGTCAGCCAGTCAGCCAGTCAGCCAGTCAGCCAGTTCGGCGAGTTGGCGAGAGCCGTGGCGGTGAGGGCATCGAGGGTGGTCCTCGGGGCGGCGTGCCGGTCGTTCTAAGATCCCGGGATGAGCGACGAGTCCCTTCACCTCACGGTCCTGGGCAGCGCGACGCCTTACCCGAGCGCGGACAACCCGTGCTCCGGGTATCTGGTGGCCAGCGGGGACACCCGGATCTGGGTGGACGCGGGCAGCGGCACGCTCGGCCCGCTCCAGCGTCATGTACGGCTGGACGAGCTCGACGCGATCTGGATCTCGCACCTGCACGCCGACCACAGCGCGGACCTGCTCACCGCGTACTACGGTGCCCTGTACGCGGACATCGACCTCGCGGCGCCGATCCCCCTCTACGGTCCGCCCGGCACCGCCGACCGGCTGGCGGGTTTCCTGACCAACACCCCGGCGCGCAGCCCGATCGAATCCGCCTTCGCGGTCACCGAGTTGTACGACGGACACCAGGTCACCGTCGGCTCGCTCCAGCTGATCAGCCGGGCGGTGTCGCACGGCATACCGGCCTTCGCCGTGCGCATCGAGGCGGCGGGCGCGTCGCTGGTGTACTCCGGGGACACCGCACCGTGCCCGAGCCTCACCGAGCTGGCCGAGGGATGCGACGCGCTGTTGTGCGAAGCCGAGAGCGCGCAGGCGCCGGCCGAGGGCGAACAGGTGCACCACACACCCGAGGACACCGGGGAAACGGCCGACGGGGCCGGGGCGGGCCGGCTGATCGTCACGCACGTCGGCCGCTTCCTCACACCGCAGCAGGCGGTGGCGCGAGCGTCGACGCGGTTCGACGGTCCCGTCGACTACGCCGCCCCCGACGCCGTCTTCTCGATCGGCGGGTCCTAGCCTCCTGGGCCCGGTACCGGCGGCCGGTGCGAGCCGGGCCCGTTGTCAGTGGTCGGTGCGAGGATTTCCGAAGCGCACCGTTGGGAGGTCACATGGGCACCTGGGACGTCGGCCCCTTCGACAACGACACGGCCGCCGACTTCGCCGGCGACCTGGACGAGGCTGCCGAGGGCGAACGCGAGCGAATGATCCGCAGAGTCCTCGAGCGGGTCGCCGACGCAGAGGACCGTCTGGACACGCCCGATGCCGAGCGGGCCGTCGCCGCGGCGGCCCTGGTCGTCGCCCAGCACCCCGACGGCGAGCCCGCCTGTTCGGTCTACGGCCCGTCGGAGCCGCTGCCCGAGTTCCCGGCCGACTTCCGAACGCTCGCCGTCGAAGCCTTGGACCAGGTGATCGCCGAGCCGTCCGAACTCGCCGAACTGTGGGGCGAGGCCCAGGACGGACCGAAGTGGCGCCAGGGCGTCGTCCGCCTCCGCGGGATCCTCGCCCCCTCGCTCCCGCCCCAGGAGGAAACGCTCTTCGAGATCCACTGACGATCGCCCTTCGGACGTTCGGGCTACTCCGCCGCGGGTGCCGTACGGGGGCGGAGCGCCAGGGCGAGCAGTGGGCCGACCGCGAGCAGGGCGGCGAGGGCCGCGTAGCCGGTGGTGAGGGTCGAGACGGTGGCGACGCCGGCGACGAGCAGGGGGCCGCCCGCGTCGCCGAGTTCGCGGCCGAGTTCGGCCGATCCCATGGTCTGGCCCATGCGTTCCTCGGGGGTCGAGGCTGCCAGGGCGGCGAAACCGAGCGGGGTGATGAGCCCTGTGCCGAATCCGATGAGAGCGGCGGCGAGCAGGACACCGGCCGGGCCGGGCAGCATGGCGGCCACGAGGCCGGCGGCGGTGACGAACAGTCCGCCGAGCAGTCCCGTACGGGTGGTCAGGCGTCCGGCGTCGAGGGCGCGGCCGGCCTTGGGCTGGACGACGGCGGCGGTGGCCGCGAGGACGGAGACGGCGGCACCGGTGGCGATGGTGCCGAGTCCGGCCGCGGCACCGGAGACCGGAAGGAAGCCCACACCGACGGAGAGCGCGGCGGTGGCGGCGGCGAGGGCCGCGGTGGGCGCGAGGAAGGAACGGTCGGCCAGACGGCGGGCGAGGTCGGCGACGGTCTGTCGCTCGCGGGGCAGCGGCGGCACCGCGGGCACGGCGAGAACGGCCCAGAGAGCGACGGCGGCCGCGCACAGGGCCATGACCGTGAACAGCAGGCGCAGGCCTCCGGCCCACACGAGAAGGCCGCCGAGGAGCGGGCCGAGGGTGTAGCCGATGGACTTGTAGAAGCCGTAGGAGCCGAAGGCGCGTCCGCGCTTGGCGGCCGGATTGAGGCGGGCGACCATCGCGGAGGCTGAAGGGGAGAAGGCGGAGGCGGCGGCACCCTGGCCGAGGCGCGCGGCCCACAGCCATCCGGGACTGTCGGCGATCGCGTACAGGGCGGAGGCGGCGGCGAAGGCGATGAGGCCGCCGAGGAGTACGGGCTTGCCCCCGATGCGGTCGGCGAGCGAGCCGAAGACGGGCTTGAGGACGACTTCGGCACCGTCGTAGAGGGCGAGCAGTCCGCCCAGGACGAGCAGAGAGGTGACGGCGTCCTCCGAGAAGCCGCCGAGGTTGGCGGCGATCCCGTGGGCGCCGAAGGCGGTGGTGAACCCGGCGGCGTACAGGGGCCACATGGCTCGTCCCGGGGCGGCCGGGACCACGGGCCGGGAGGTCACGAAGGGTCCTCGTCGGTGGTGTGCAGCGCGTCGAAGACGCGCTCCGCGTAGTCCTCGCACGTGGCGGCGCACTGCTTGAGCCGCAGGCCGGCCTCGGCCGCTTCGGGAGCGCCGAAGACGTCCCGCGCGGTCAGGTCGCGGTGCCAGCGGCGGAGCCTCTCCAGGCTCTGCTCCTCTTCCTCCAGCTCGGCCAGGGTGAACTTGGCGATCCGGACCTCCTTGGCGATCTCCTCCTCGAACTTGGCGCAGTCCGCGAGGAATTCGGTCCAGTCCGCGGAGCGGGCGGCGGTGAACATCTCCCGGAAGCGGGCCGCGTCCTGGTCGGAGCGGCCGGACGCCTGGAGCGTCACTGCCTGGCCGCCGGAGTTGTCGGTGAGGTCGAGGGCCCGCCGGACCCCGTCGGTGAAGGCGGGCACTTCCGGCACCGCCCAGATGCCCTGCCCCAGGGAGAGGGCGCCGATCTTGCGCAGCTCCCGCCACACCGCCACTCGGTGCCGGGACGGGTCCGCGGGCAGTTTGATCACCAGGATCAGCCACCGGAAAGACTGCTCAATGCTCGTCACAGCAAAAAATGTATCAGGCGTTACATGTGCATGGGTCCTCGTGCGCGGCAATGCGTGAGCTCTCCTGGGCACCGCCGTGCCGCGCGGACTCCGCGCGGTCCCCGCCGCAGCAGGCCGGTGAGCGGCCCTCGCGGTGAAACCCGCTCGACCTGGTCACCTGCCTGAAGAGATCCTTGGGCATGGATTTCCTCTGCTACCACCGCGATCGGGCAGGTTCCCTGCCGCTGCGTGACGAGCTGCTGGAAGAGCATTGGTCCTACATGGACCGGTACGCGAAGGAGATGATCGCCCGGGGTCCGACCTTCGCCGACGACGGCGACACACCCACCGGGAGCGTGCACATCGTCGACCTGCCCGATCCCGCCGCCGCCCGCGCGTTCGCCTTCGACGAGCCGAACCACCAGGCCGGCGTCTACCGGGACGTGCTGCTGCGGCGGTGGCGCAACACGCTGGGGCGCACCATGTGGGACTTCCCCGGCGGCCGGACCGGCGGCAACCGGTACCTGGTGCTCGGCCTCGGCGCGGGACAGGCCGTCGACCTCGCGGTGCCCGCCGACCGGGACGGGCTGATCGCCTACGGGCCGCTGCTGTCCGACGACGGTGCCACCTGGCTGGGCACGGCGGCGCTGCTCCGAGCGCCGGACCCGGACGCGGCGCGCGCCGTCCTGACCCCGGACGGGTACGCCGACATCGAGGTGCACAACTGGCAGTTCGGCGGGCGTCCGTCATAGCCGAGGGCGTCCTGGTGGTCACCGGTGGCGGGTGGCGGCCAGGACGTCCCGAGGCCGGTCGGTTCGGTCCCGGAACCCGCGGCCTCGGCGGCTTATCACCGAACGGCCGGTGACATCCCGGCTTCCGCTGTTTTGATCTTCCTCGGTTCCTCCCCTCGAAAGACTTCGGACGCGGGCGCGTCGCGGTGCGCCGCTCCGGCACGCGCCGTGACGCGGGTGAGGTGCACCGCGCCCGGCCGCCACCGCGATGCGGTCTCCGCGGGACATGCCGGACTCGCCGGTCTGGCGGTCACGCGCAACGAGACCGGCCAGGTGCTCTCCCACCTCGATGCCGCCGTGACGGCCGGGTACAACGACTGCGTGGCGCTCCACATGGCCGCCCTGCGCCCGCTGCACGGCGATCCCCGATTCCGCTCCTGTACCAGCGGATGAGCGTCACCCCGGCCGACCTCGACGAGCCCTTCTGGCTGCACCAGGAGATCCAGGTCATGTCACGGGACGCCCGGCGGGCGAGCGTCGACAACATCGGCCGCCGCGACGTCGGGGTGTCGCTGCTGCCCCAGCCCCCATGCCGACCCGTACGCCGGACACCGCCGGTGTCCTGATCGCCCGCATCGATCTCGCCGCGGCCCGGACCGCGCTGCAACAGGCCGCCATGAAGTCGGACATGCAGCGCAGCTCCGGAAACGCCGGCCTCAGCATCATCGACGACTCGTGGGACCGGGGGCGTGCGAGACGCGACGCCTGGCAGGCCGACGAGCTGGAATCCCAGCGACGGCAGGCCGCCGCGGCCCGGGCGTTCGTCGAACGCCCCGGTGCCGGCACCTCGCTCGGCCCCTGCCCGCCGCTGGGCTCGATCTCGTACCCGGGCTGAAGACCGGCCCACCGGCGGTCACCCCGCCGCGCGAGGCGGTCCGGCGTCCGTGACCGGACCGGCCTCCGCCTGCCGCAGGGAGAGGGACAACGTGCGTCGCTCCCGGTTGATCTCCGTGATGACGACCGTGATCCCGTCGCCGACCTGGACCACCTCGTCCGGGGCTTCGACAGCGCTCCAGGAGAGTTCCTGCAGATGGACCAGTCCCACGATGTCCTCGGTGACCTGGACGAAAGCGCCGAACGGGACCAGCTCGGTCACCCGCCCCCGCAGTGTCCGTCCTGCCGCGGCGCTCTCGGCGAAGGTCTGGAACGGATCAGGCTGCGTGGCCCGCAGGGACAGCCTGGCCTCTCCGTTCGTGGTGTCGAAGTGGAGGAACTCGCACGAGACGCGCTGTCCCACCTGGACGACGTCCGAAGCCGTCTCGAAGTGGCGCCAGGAGAGTTCGGGAACGGTGATGAACCCGACGCCGGGGAAGACCGGGTGATCGGGGCCGTCGTCCAACGCCACGAAAACGCCGAACCGTTCGATCGACGCGATCCTGCCGGACAGGATCTCACCGCCGCGTCGGGACTTCAGGAACGCCCAGAGTTCGGGGTGCCGCGTAGCGGCCAGGGACAGCCGGACCCGGCGCTCGTCCAGGTCGACGGCGGTCACTTCGGCTGTGACGCGCCGCCCCACTTCCACCGCCGAGGTCGGCCATGTGTCCCACGACAGGTCCAACGTCCCCACGAACCCCAGAGGTTGTTCCGGGAAGTCGTCCAGGGTCACCAGCACCCCCCGCCGCGACACCTCCGCCACGTTCCCGCCGCAGAGATCGCCGACCCGGAGCGTGGTCAGGAACCTCCGGGAGGACTCGTTCTCCAGGACCCCACCCATGCGGCCCACCGTCTCACGGGAACCGCTCCTCGGTCGAGAGCTCGACACCCCCGCGCCGAAACTCGTTCGACCTGCTCGTTCCCGTGGCGAGATCATGGGCGGATGTCGTCGACCGAGTCAGCAGCCCGTGAGCCATCGACCGAGCACGCAGCCCGTGAGCTCCAGGACCGCGCCGTTCTCTGGGCGATGGGCGAGAACCGCGCGGCCGACGTCGTCGTCGCCGCCTGTGACGCACTCGTCGCCGGTCTCGACAGCCCTGCCCTGAGGATCCTGGCCGCGTGCACGCGTGCGGAGGCAGATGACGACGTCCCCGATCTCCTTCCCCCGGCACTCGACGAGTTGGGCCTGATCTTCTACCCGGTCGGCAGTACCGCCGGAGAGGAAGCCGTCGCGCGAGCACTTGCCGCCCGGATGCTGGCCGGTGAACTGACCCCGCGCGAACTGACCCTGAGGATCCATCAGCGCTTCGGGCACGGACTGCCCCCGGTCGAGCGACTGGCCCTGCTGGACGACGAGTACGACGTCCTCGAGTACGGCGACAGAACGCGGGCCCAGCTCGACGCCGAGGTCACGGCCGAAGCGCTTCGTCTGGTCCGGCCGCAGGACGCTCCGACCGGACCCGGGGACGGACCGGTCCGGAGCGGCCGTGCGAACGCTGTAGGCCCTGACCGTCGGCTTTCGGGGTGAACTGCGAAGCGGGAGTGGCCGGTTCGATGCTCCGAAGTGCTGGGCATCGGGCTCCCCCGCAGGAGAGGATGGGTGTCATGACGAGCGAAGGCACCTCGATCGACGCCACCAAGCCCAGTATCGCGCGCGTTTACGACTATCTGCTGGGCGGCAAGGACAACTACGCCGTGGACCGGGAGATCGGCGACGTGTTCAAGCGCGACCTCCCCGGCTCGGTGGCGATCGCCTTCGCCAACCGCTCGGCGCTGACCCGGGCGGTCGCGGAGATCGCGACGACCACCGGCGTGACCCAGTTCATCGACCTGGGCAGCGGGCTGCCGACCGCCGACAACGTCCACCAGGTCGCGCAACGCCATGACCCGGAGTCCCGCGTGGTGTACGTCGACATAGACCCCCAAGTACTCGTCCACGGACGTGCCTTGCTGGAGGAGAACGACAGGACCCGGGTCATCGAGGCCGATGTCCGCGACCCCGAGGCCGTCTACAGCCACCCCGAGACCCGGGAGATGATCGACTTCGAACGCCCGGTGGCCGTCGTGTTCAGCGCCATCCTCCACCACGTCAACGACGAGGAGGACCCCGCCGGGATCGTCCGCTACTGGCGCGACCGCGTGCCCTCCGGCAGCTACTTCTTCGTCAGCCACTTCCGCTCCGGCAACAACCCGGAGACCACCGAGGCGGAGAAGGTCCTCCAGAAGACGTTCGGCCGTGGCCGCTGGCGCACCGACGAGGAGATCGCGTCCCTCCTGGACGGTCTGGAGATCCTCGACCCCGGAGTCGTCCCCGCCTCCCTGTGGCGCCCCGCGGTGGTCGACAACCCCTGGAGCGACGGCGCGCGAAGGGAACTCACCGTCTGGGAACACCTCATCGCCGCGGGACTGGCCCGCAAGGCCTGAACGCGGGAGGGGACGAGCGGTTCGCGGCCGCCCGGTCTCGGGTTAACCCCACCCCCGATCCGCCAGCAGCCGCCATGGTTCCCGGGCGGCCACGATCCGTAGCGTCGAGGTATCGCTTCGCGAAGATCGTGAGAGGGCGGAACCTTGAGGCTGCGCGGGAACAGGAAACAGAAGCGCGGGAACGGGAAACAGGAGGCGGACGACAGACCGGAGGTCCAGGACGCGTCCGGTCCCGCCGTCGAACTGCGCGGCGTCCGGCGGCAGTACGGCCGCGGTGGCGGCGCCGTGCACGCCCTCGCCGGCATCGACCTCGCCCTGTCCCGAGGTACCTTCACCGCCGTCATGGGCCCCTCGGGCTCCGGCAAGTCCACCTTCCTGCAGTGCGCCGCCGGCCTCGACCGGCCGTCGGCCGGATCCGTGCGCCTCGGCGGTACGGAGATCACGGGGATGCGGGAGAACCGGCTCACCGAGCTGCGCCGCAGCCGCCTCGGATTCGTCTTCCAGGCGTTCAACCTGCTGCCGTCCCTCACCGTCGAGCAGAACGTGCTGCTCCCCATGCGCCTGGCCGGACAGCGCCGGGACCGCCACCGCGCCGCCGAGGTGCTGGCACAGGTCGGGCTCGCCGACAAGGCCGGACGCCGGCCCGGTGAGCTCTCCGGCGGCCAGCAGCAGCGCGTCGCGATCGCCCGGGCACTCGTCACCCGCCCCGATGTGATCTTCGCCGACGAGCCCACCGGTGCCCTCGACAGCAACACCGCCGCCGAGGTCCTCGGCCTGCTCCGGCACGCCGTGGACGCGCTCGGCGCCACGGTCGTCATGGTCACCCACGACCCGGCCGCGGCCGCCTGGGCCGACCGCGTGCTCTTCCTCGCCGACGGCGTCTTCGCCGGCGGCCTCGACCGCGGTTCGCCGGAGCGGATCGCGGCGCGGATGGCGGCCCTCACCTCCCGGACGGGGCCGATGGCGAGGGCCGCCGCGTGAGGAGACCCGCCCCCAACGGCCTCGCCCGCGCGGCCGTGCGCTTCAGACCCGCCTCGTTCGCGGGCACGTTCGTCGCGCTGATGATGTCGGCGCTGATCGTCGCCGCCTGCGGCATCCTCCTGGAGACGGGCGCCCGCGCCTCGGTGCCGGCCGAGCGCTATGCGAACGCGCCGGTCGTCGTGGCGGCCGACCAGTACGCCCACCTGGTCACGGGCAGCGGCGACAGCCGGTCGGACTCCCCGGGACCGCTGCCCGACCTGGCGCGCCTGAAGGCCGCGCTGGCGGACGACGCGGCCCGCGTTCCCGGCGTGAAGGCGGCGGTGCCGGACTTCACGTTCCCGGTGCGCCGGGGCGACGGCGCGCTGACCGGGCACGGCTGGGGATCGCACGTCTTCACCGGCGCCGCGCTCGTCTCCGGGACCCCTCCCCGTCACGGCGAGGTCGTGCTCGACACGGCGGCAGCCAGGGCCGCGAAAGCCGGCGCCGGCGGCACCGTCGCACTCGAAACCGCCACCGGGCGTGCCGACTTCCGCGTCTCCGGGCTCGCGAGGCCTGGATCCGGGGACGCCGCCGGGGAGGCCACGGCCTGGTTCGCCGACGCCCGGGCCCCCGCGCTCGCCGGGCATCCGGGCAGGGCCGACGCCATCGCCGTACTGGCGAGGACCGGGGCGGACACCGGCACCCTGGCCACCCGTGTGGGAAAGGCGCTCGCCGGCTCCGGCGCCGAGGTGTACACCGGCGAGGACCGCGGCGCCGTCGAGGAGCGCGGGCTCGGCTACGCCAAGGAGACACTCACCGGCCTCGGTGGCTCCTTCGGCGGGATCGCCACCGTGGTCGCCGTCTTCACCGCAGCCGGTACGGTCGCGCTGTCCGTCGCCCAGCGTGCCCGTGAATTCGCGCTGCTGCGCGCCGTCGGGGCCACCCCGCGGCAGATCCGCCGCGCGGTCGCCGCCGAAGCGCTGCTCGTCGCCCCCACCGCGGGGCTGGTCGGCTGTCTGCCCGGGATCGGCCTCGCGCACTGGTGGTTCGGACAGCTGAAGGACCGCGGAGCCGTCCCCGATGCCGTGGACCTGCACGTGTCCTTCATCCCGCTCGTCGTCGCCGTCGGCACGGGACTGCTGACCGCGCTCACGGCCGGCTGGGCGGCCGGCCGCAGGCCCGCGAGGACCAAGCCGGGGCAGGCGCTCACCGACGCCTCGGTGGAGCGGCTGCGGCCGGGCGTGATCCGTACCGGTCTCGGCATCGGCGCCCTCGTGGGCGGCGGGTTCCTCACCGGCCTCGCCGCCCGTTCGGCCGGGGACGACGCCGCCAACGCGGCCCTCGGCGTCGTCATGCTCTTCATGCTCGCCGTCGCGCTCCTCGGCCCTTCGGTGGCGCGGCTGTGTGCCGAGCTGTTCGGACTCGCGCTGCGCGGAGCCGGCGCCGAGGCCTCGCTCGCGGTCGCCAACTCCCGTACGAACGCCCGCCGACTGGCGTCCGCGATCACCCCGATCGTGCTGGCCATGGCGTTCGCCTCGACGCTCGTCTTCATGCACACGAGCGAGAGCCACGTGGCCGCGAAACAGCTGCGTGCCGGCCTCACCGCGGACCACGTGGTCACGGATCCGGCCGGACTGCCCGCCGACGCGGTCGAGAGGGCCGCTCGCGCGCCCGGCGTCGACGCGGCCGTGGGCCTTCTCGTCACCCAGGTGCTCGTGCCCGTCGGCTCCGGCGGCGACCGGTGGCTCCAGGGCGCGGCGACCCAGGGCGTCTCCGGCTCCGGCGCGCGGCTCGCGAAGGTGCAGGACCTCGACGTGCGCGACGGCAGCCTGGACCGGGTCGGCCGGGGCCGGATCGCCATCGACCGGACGCTCGCCACGTCGGCGAGGGTCGAGGTCGGCGACAGGCTGCCGCTCCACCTCCCGGACGGCACCGAAGCCGCCCCCGAAGTCGTCGCCGTGTACGGCCGCGGTCTCGGCCTCGCGACGGTGACCATGGACCGGGCCTCCCTGGCCGCCCACGTCACCTCGGGTTTCGACAGCGTGCTGCTGGTACGCGGCGGCGACGCCAGAACCCTGGCTCCCCTGGGCGAGGTCACCGACGCCTCCGGCTACGCCGTCGAGCGGGACACCGAGCGCGAGCTCAACGCCTGGGCCAACTACACGATGGCCGGCGTCCTGGGCGGTTTCGCGGCCGTCGCCGCCGCCAACACGCTCGTGATGACCGTCCTCGACCGGCGCCGTGAACTGGACATGCTCCGTCTCGTCGGCGCCACGCGGCTCCAGGTCATGCGGATGCTGCGCTGGGAGGGACTGCTCGTGGCGGTGGCGGGTGTGGTCCTGGGCTCGGCCATCGCCGCGGCCACGCTGATGCCGATGGCACGCGGTCTGACGGGGGAGTCCCCCTACGTGCCCCCGCTGCTCTACGGGGCGTTCGCCGCGGCCGCGACGGCCCTCGGCCTGCTCGCCGTCAGCCTCCCCGCACGCGCCGTACTGCGTGAGGGGCCCGCCTGAGGCCACGGGTCCGCAAGCCTCGTGCGAACGGGTCCGAGACCCGCACCCGTGCCCGCCTCCTGACCTGACCAACGGGCCGGTGCGTACCCCGCACCGGCCCGTAAGAGTCTTCCGGAAAGCTTGAGTTCTGGCGCGTTTCCGTGAACTCGCAGGCTTTCCTGGGGTGTTCGCTACTCGTCGATCGCCGCACCGAACCGTGCGTCGGCCGTCGGGGCGCCGAGGCGCGCTCCGTCGTAGGTCCACGAATCCCTGGCGGTGAGTCCCGACGGCGACGCGGGAACGACCCAGACGAAGCCGTCTCCGGTGTTCTCACCCGGTGCCGCCGCCAGCAGACCGAAGCGGCCGTCGTTGTTCGCGTCGATCAGCCGCACCTGGCCGCCCCAGCGGTCCGAGGCCTCCGCCGTGCCGGGGACACCGGAGGAGTTCTGGTCGAAGCCGCGCGCTCCGGCCGCCGTCAGGCCGCCCGGCGCGCCGCGCAGCGTCCAGACCGCACCCGCGTCGGACACCGAACCCACGTCCTCCCCGGGCGCCCCGACGGCGAGATCCGGGCGGCCGTCGCCGTCGGTGTCACCGGAGGACAGCTCGGCACCCCACCGGTCGCCGGCCTCGGCCTTGCCGGGGACACCGGGGGAGTCCTGCGTCCACGTCTGCGCGGGGGTCCGGCCGAGGCCGGAGAGGTCGCCCTTGCCCAGGTAGACGGAGACGGAGCCGCCGAGGGGCGAGCCGGCCCCCGTGTCGCCGATGGCCAGGTCGTCCTGGCCGTCGTGGTTGAAGTCGCTGGAGACGACCGCGGGACCACCGTCGAACGCGCCTCCGTCGTCCAGCGCCTCCGCGTCGGGTGCGCCGTGGAGCACCTGGGTGGCGCCGATGCCGGGCTGGTTGCCCGTGGTCACACCCGAGATCGCCAGGTCGGCCCAGGAGTCCTCGTTGTAGTTGCCGTGGCTGAGGCTCCGGAAGGCGAAACCGGTGTCCAGCGGGCTCACGTCCCGGGCCCGGACTCCCGTGTCCACCGCGCTCAGCCGGCGCGCCGCCGCCGCCGCCGTCGTCGTCGGCGTCGGCGTCGGCGCGGAGGCGAAGAACAGCAGCGCGTCGTTCTCCAGGACGGCGATGCTGTCGCGCGGGTCGGCGTCCGGGCGCGCCGGGTCCGGGGCGAAGTACCGGGCCGCCTCGATCGCCCGGCCGAAGTTCGCGCCGGCCCGGGTCCGCCCGGTGTCCTCCAGCCAGCTGCTGTCGGAACCGTGCAGGCCGCTCGGCGAGCCCCAGAGGACGACGGCGCCGCCCGCGTCGGACAGTCCGGCCAGGTCCTCGCCGGGGATGCCCACGATCGCGTCGTCGTAGCCGTCGTTGTCCAGGTCGCCGGAGGCCACCGCGCTGCCGAAGCCGTCGCCCGCCTCGGCGGCGCCCGGAACGCCGGAGGAGTTCTGGTGGAGGACGCTCTTCCTGGTGGTGCTGAGACCGCCCGACGAGCTGTACTGCACGGAGACGTAACCGGCGGCCTTGGCGCCGCTCACCGTGGCGCCCGGGGCGCCGGTCAGCACGTCGTCGAACCCGTTGCCGTCGAAGTCGCAGTTGTGCTGCTGCCAGCCGATGGACGGGAAGGGGGCCACGGCCTGGGCCGCGGGGGCCGCGATCACCGCGCCGCCACCGAGGGCGAAGAGCGCAGTGGCCGTAAGGACCGCACTGCTGATGTGACGCACAGGAGCGAACCTCCTAGGGTTCCTGGACCGCCCGCGGCGCCCTGCTCGGCCGAGGCGGACGGGGGAGGGGGCACGACGGCACCACGCCCGCCGTGAAGCGGCACGGAGTCGTACGAGGCCCCTTGTCGGACAGCGCGGCGAGAACGAAGCCTCCTTCCGCTCACCCAGAAGACACCCGAGGTTCGTCCATGGTTGTAGTCGCCGCGCGAGACGCTCTCTCCGGTACGGAACCCTGGCAGAATCGGTCGCGTGTCCGAACAGCCCTCCGGCGCGGTGCCGGACGATCCGATGCACGAGTACACGACGCTCTATCCCGAGGTGGTGCGGGCGGGTTCGCTGCGGAACGCCCTGCGGGAGGAGGCCGGTCGCGCGGGCTACGGGTTCGAGGTCGAGCTGACCTCCTCTCCGGGGTGGCGGCACGTGGCGGCACGGGCGGAGGAGCAGGGCCGCTCGGCCAATGTCCTGATGGCACTGCGGGAACGCGGTTTCAGCGTGGACTGCTGGGCCGGAGAGGTCCACATGGCCACCGGCTGGGCCGAGGACCTGTCCCAGGTCGCCGGGGCGGTGGACACCTGGCTGAGGGCACCGCGGGTACGCGAACTCGTGGAGCGGTGGCCCTTCTTGCGCACCTGGGAGCTGGCCGAGGCCCACGAGCGTGGCGAGGCCGTGCCGGTGCGATGGCGCCAACTGCGCGAAGCGGCCGTACGCAGGCAGGCCGCCGACTGGCACGAACTCGTCGAGGCCGCCTTCGAGCAGCCGCTCCTGCGGGCCCTGTCACCGGGGCGGAGCATGTACTGGCTCACCTTCAGCCGCCGGGCCGCGCCACCGATCTGCCGTGACCTGCCGGGGGCCATGCCGATCGGGAACGGCCGCTACCGGGTGCGGTTCACCGACGGCCGACTGCTGGAAGCGGACGGCGCCGCACAGGCCGTCGCGGCGATCCTGGCCGCCCTCCCCGACGACGCCGTTCCCCGGTCCTAGGGCTGCAACGGTGCTAGGTGCGGTATCCCGGCTCGGGCGCTGCCCGGGCCGGGATTCCTCGTTCGGCGGGTGCGACGGTGGGGCGGGCCTCAGGCGGTCAGGGACTTCCACAGGGTGATCGGGCGGTCCTCGACCGTGACCTGGTCGCTGTGCCCGGGGCCGTCGGCGATGCAGATGATCCGGTACTTCTGCTGGTGGAACACCCAGAACAGGCTCAGCCCGTTGATGCGCTGCATGTCCGGCACGGCGAGGAACTCGTCCACGCGGGAGACGCCGGCCAGTGACTGCCACAGGGCGAGCGAACGGTCGCCGCGTTCGATGACGTCGTGGTGCGCGGAGCCGTCGGCGATCGAGATCAGCCGGTAGACCTGCTGACCCAGGGAGGAGTGGAAGAGCCAGTAGTGGCTCTTGCCGTTCTGGCGTTGCATGTCGGGCACCGGCAGGAAGGCGTCCACCTGCGTGATCCCGTTGAACGAGGCCCAGGCCGAGATCGGCCGGTCGGGCCGGTCGACGGCGGCCGCCGCCTCGGGGGCGAGCCCGGACTCCGCTCCGTCGGCGACCGAGATCAGCCGGTAGACCTGGCGGCCTTCCACGGTGTGGAACAGCCAGTACCGGCTCCGGCCGCCCACGCGCTGCTCGTCCGGCACCGGCAGGATCGCGTCCACCTTCGACACGCCGTCGTAGCACGGCCAGGTGGACAGGGGCCGGTCGGGGCGCTCGACGACGTCCTTGTGTTCGTCGCCGTCGGCGATGGAGAGGGTGCGGCAGACCGGTCCGTCGCCGCCGGTCCCGTAGGCCCAGTACCAGCTCTTGCCCTGCTGCCGCTGACGGTCGGGGATGGGCAGGAAGGCGTCGGTGGGCCGGACCGTGTCCGGGAGCCTGTCGGTGAGGCGGCCCTCGCCCAGCAGCCGCAGCGTGGTGAGCGAGGGGACGAAGGCGTAGACCGAGCCCTCGGTGGTGACGAACTGGTGGAAGCCCAGCCCGGTCGTCGCGGCGGGGGTCTCGAAGGAGACCTCGCCCGTGGGGCCGACCATCGGGTCGGGGCCGGGCTCCGCGGGGCGGTTCGGCGGGAAGTCGACGTTGTTGATCCAGCTCTTCTGGATGAACTCGAACTGCTCGACCAGGTCGGACTGGTAGCAGACGAAGAGCAGCCCGCGCGGATGGTCGGGGCCGCCGGGGCCGTCCGAGGCCGGGTCGAAGGGCGCGCCGTAGGGGGCGCCGCGGCGGATGATCCGGCGCCGGTCCATGACCGGGTTCTCGGGGAAGGGGTCGGTGCCGGGCCTCTCCTGGAGGCCGTCCCGGGGGTTGGTCTTGCGCAGGTGGGAGAAGAGCGGGGTGGTGAACCCCTCCGGGTCGTTGCGGTAGCCGAAGTCGTTGTCCTGACCCGCGAGGGCGTTGTCCGGCATGTCGGCGTGCGGGCACTTGGCCACGGGAGTGCCCGAGCGCCAGCGGCCCACCAGCCGGGCGGCCAGCCATTCGGCGGTCGCCTCGTCCGGCACCACCTTGGCCTTCCTGAGGACCTTCAGCCGCGCGGTGACCTGGGCCCACCAGCCCGGCACGTCCTGACCGAGCCGGCGCACCACCTGGAAGCTGCCGTTGTTCGCCCACTCGGGCATCTCGTCGTACGGGATCCCGCCGACCCGGTCGTGTCCGATGACGAACTCGCCGGGCGGGATCAGCCGGGTGCCCGGGTGGTCCTTGACGTACTCCGGCTGCTTCGGGTCGGGCTCGTCGAAGCCGATGACCCCCGGCTCGCTGACCCCGTCCTTGAAGCCGAAGTGCTCCTTTCCGCGGCGGGTGCCCGGCAGCGTGGCGCCGTTCTGCTGGAAGACGATCACGATCTTGGCCTGTGCGGCCGCCTCGCGCTGGGCGGTCAACGCGTCCTGGAGCCCCTCGGCGGTGTCGGAGGCGACGGTGATCACGGCGTGCACGGTCTGGCCCTTGCCGTCCCCGAACAGCCAGTTCTCGGGTGAGCTGTCGCCCGTGTCGCCCAGCGAGCGTTTGTGGGACCCCTCCTTGAACGCCTCCAGGGTGCCGCCCTTCGGCACCGAGGGCAGGGGGTCCTTGCCGCCGATGAGGACCTTCAGGCCCTCGTAGGTGAGGCTGACGTTCGTCCAGGTGGCCTTCAGCGTCTGCGGGTCGTCGCCGCCGGTGGCCTGTCTGGCCTTGCTGAACGCCGTGTTGAAGGTGGCCACCTGTCGGGTGGTGGAGATCTGGGGGGCGAGTCGTTTCACCCAGGTGCGCGCCCGCGCGGGGTCCTCGAACTTGAGGAAGAGCAACGCCATGCGGTCCTTCTTGAAGCCCGCGATCACATCGCCCTGAATGTCGTCGCTCTGGCGCAGCTTGAGAGCTTCCGTCACGCTTCCTCCTTGCCATTCGCATATGCCGTTGAATCGTCACGATAATTGCGAAACTACGCTATGTGATCAAGGTGGAAGTCGGGGCATTCCCGGGGTGGCCGCTTCGTGCTCCTGTGGCGTAGTGCAGAACCCTTGTCTGGTAAGGGCTTTGACTCGCTTGGCCGTCGGATGATCACCCGCCTGCCC
This sequence comes from Streptomyces sp. NPDC058751, assembly GCF_042746485.1. NCBI lineage: Bacteria > Bacillati > Actinomycetota > Actinomycetes > Kitasatosporales > Streptomycetaceae > Streptomyces > Streptomyces sp. NPDC058751. The sequence continues at coordinate 20,862 of NZ_JBHYPZ010000041.1, forward strand.
GGCATGGCGCGACAGTTACTGTTCGACGAGCGAACACTGAGGGTAATCATTTTCCCGTGTCGTGCGCCCGCACCGCATTCCTTCGTCATGTGCCCATGTCATGTGCCCACCGCCGAGGCGACGGCACGACCGAACCGATGACACGACGCGGTCACGACCCCACCGCAGCGCGCCCCGCCCTCTCTCGCAAGGAGCCCCATGTCCCCCAGGAACCTGCCCGGCCCGTCGTCCAGACGGATGCTGTACGCGGCGATCTCCGTGTGCGCCGCCTCCGCGCTGACGCTCACCGGGCTGTCGTCCGGCCCGGCCGCCGCCCACGGACACGACGGTGACGCCCACTCGGCCGACCGGGCGCAGGCCGACCCGGACGAGGCGAAGGTCATCGGCAAGGAGCACGCCGAGGAACACGCCATGACCAGGAAGGCCCTCAAGGCCGTCGGCGATTACCCGCAGACCACCCGCACCGAGCGGCTCAAGGCGCTCGCCGCCTCCCAGGCCAAGGTCAACGCGGACTTCGACGCGCTGGACGCCGGCAGGTTCCGGGAGTACTTCCAGTCCCCGGACTTCGCCGCGCACATCGCCATGCTGCCCACCGGCAAGGTGCTGCTGTTCTCCTTCGAGCGCATCGAGACCAACCCCCAGAAGGAACCGGCCCCGACCGACACCATCGGCAAGGAGAACGCCGGCCGCGCCTACCTGTGGGATCCGGCCAAGGGCACAGGACCGGACTCGTTCACCAAGGTCACACCGCCCGTGATCAACATGCCGGACGGGCTCAACCAGCCCCGCCCGGCGCCGTTCTTCTGCGCCGGCCACTCCTACCTGCCCAACGGGATGCTCGGCGTCTTCGGCGGCAACCTCGGTGGCAACGGCGGTTCCGGCGCCAAGCTCTCCCTCGTCTTCGACCCCTGGGAGGAGAAGTGGTACCTGAACCAGGACATGGCGGTCGGCCGGTGGTACCCGACGGTGGTGACCGGCGCGGACGGACGGCAGCTGATCATGTCCGGCCAGTCGGAGCTCGGCTGGGGCACCCCCACCGAGATCGTCGAGCGCTTCCCCGCCCTGAACAAGCCCGTGCCCACGGCCAGGACGGACAAGCCTGAGGGCTGGTCGGTGGAACGGTTCAAGGCCGACGCCCCGTTCAAGCGGGACTACCCGCACCTGTTCTCCCTGCGTGACGGCAAGGTCTACGGCCTGGGCCGGGACCCCGAGCAGCAGTGGCTGTTCGACCCCGTCGCGGAGACCCGCAAGGACCTGGCGCCCCGCCCGGACAACATGCCGCGCAACTACGGATCCGCCGTGCCGCTGCCCGCCGGCTTCCGGGGCCCCGACTCGGTGCTGGTCCTCGGCGGGGACCGCAACGACCCGAACACCTACCAGCTGGTCGGCGGCAAGTGGAGCAAGGAGAAGGCGAGAGCCTTCGGCCGCACCCAGGACGACACCCTGCTCATGCCGGACGGGACCCTGATGACCGTCAACGGCGCCTTCGACATCCGTGACTACGGCAACGGCCCGTACAACCCCAACTCGGACCTGAAGTACCGCCAGATCGAACTGCGCGACGAGAACGGCAACTGGAAGCTCGGCCCGGCCCAGCGGCTGCCGCGCGGCTACCATTCCAACGCCGTGGTGCTCCCGGACGGCCGGGTGATGGTCACCGGTGACGAACTCCAGCAGCTCGCCAACGACCCCGACATCACCGACGACATGAACGGCAGCATCGAGATCTACGAGCCGGCCTACCTCCAGCAGGGCGGCCGCCCCCACCTCGGTACCGTGTTCAACCCGTCCGTCGGGTACAACGACAAGATCACGGTGAGCAGCAACACCGCCTCCGAGGTGACCCGCGCGGTCCTGCTGGCGCCGACCACGGCGACCCACTCGGTCAACACCAGCCAGCGCCACCTCGACCTGCGGATCAAGAGCCGCAGCGGCAGCTTCCTCGAACTCCAGGCGCCGCCGTCGGCCAACGCCGCCCCTCCCGGCTACTACATGCTCTTCCTCCTGAACGAGGAGGGCGTGCCCAGCACCGCCGGCTGGGTCCAGATCAAGCCGGCCTCGGGCGGCCAGACCTCGAAGGCGAAGCCCTCGAAGGCGAAGCGGTGACCACCCGACCCTGAGGGGCCTGCCGCGCGTCCCGCCGGAGCCCGGCTCGGAACACGTCCGAGCCGGGCTCCTTCCGAGCGCCCACCCGACGCGACAGCCGGACGCCCGACCTGCCGTGAGTCCTAAGTCACCACCAACACCCACCGCAAAGGCTTCGTAAGCTGACAGGTCCTCATGAACGATCGAGGCTCACAGCAGAGAAACCAACTAACCTCCAACGATTCGGTCGTTCCCGATCTGTTGGACGTGAGAGACGGGGAAGCTTTTGTTCCGCCGATTAATCGCCGCGGTGGCGGTGATGGCCGGGCTGACAGCGTCAGTTGTCGTTCCGGCCGCCGCCACCGACTTCCCGGCGGCCACCACGACCTTGATCTCCTGGAACATGCAGGGGTCCAACAACGAGGCGGTGACCGGCAGCAAGTGGACCAACACGGTCAAGTTGTTGGCGATGGACTCGCCGATCGTGATGATTCAGGAGGCCGGCCCGGAACCGCCTCCGGGCAGCACCGAACAGCCCAGCCAGACCTTCACCACGACCGACAGCCAGGGCGTCACGCATCAGCACACCCTGCTGCGCCACACCTGGGTCGTCGGCAGCAGTTCCCATGCCATCCCGACCCGTGAGGTCTACTTCCTGCAGACCGACGACGACGCGCAGAACCCGCGCCGAATCGGCGGCCGGGTCAACATCGCGCTCGTCCTGGCCGAGGGGCCCGACGAGCTGCTTGTTGTCGGTAACCCGGTCGACGCCGGCCGGAACGCGCTCGGTGCGCGGTTCGGCAACGAGTGGTACTTCACCGTGCACGGCCTGTCCGGCGGTGGCGGTGACTCCGCGGCGCTGGTGGATGCCATCGACGACCAGATCGATCTCCTTGAGATCCGGCGTGGCGTCTCCTACCACGTGACGATCGGTGGCGACTTCAACGTCGACCCGGCGATCCTCGGCGACCGGAGGCACTTCCCGCCGAACATGCGGATCAACAGCTCGGGTCAGGCGACCCACCAGAGGGGTGGTGAGCTGGACTACTTCGTCACCACCCACACCGACCGCGCGCTGCCGGTCACGGTCCGGTCCGAGGGCGACTCCGACCACCGACCGGTCCAGTCCGGCCGGCTCGCCGCGGCCGGCGCCGACCCGTCGCCCAGCCCCAGCCCGTCGCCCAGCGCCCACCCGGTGATCGACGAACTCCGGGTGATGCCGACCGGTGACGGGATCACGGCCGGTGTGCACAGCACCGACGACGGTGGCTTCCGGGACTACCTGCACGGCATCGTGAAGGGTCTGACCACCATTGTGGTGGTCGGTGGCGCGACGGTGGCCACTGCCCTCTTCAAACGCACGGACTTCGTCGGCGAGCAGAAGAACGGCAAGCGCGGCGACCCCGACCACATGGGGTTCGACGGCAAGGGCATCGACGACATCAAGGCCCAGTCGGTCCCCGCGCTGAAGACGCTGCGGCCGAACATGATGACCCTGGTCGCGGGCACGGCCGACCTGGCCGGCGGCGCCGACGGTACGGCGACGGCCGGGAAGATGAAGAGCTTCCTGGACGCGATCCACCGGGCCTCGCCGACGACCACGGTCCTGCTCGGGACCCTGCCGCCGTCGACGAACCCGACGTACCAGGCCCGGATCGACGCCTACAACAGCGCGCTCCGCACGATCGCCCAGGCCAAGATCAAGGACGGCGTACGGCTGGTGCTGGTCGATCTGGGCTCGGTCACCCCGCAGGACGTCACCCACGAGATCTACCCGACCGACGCCGGCCACCAGAAGATCGCGAAGGCCTTCGGCGAAGGCACCCAGATCGCGGTCCAGCAGCGCATGATCAGCGGCCGCTCGTACGTCTGGGAGCCGATCGGCAAGATCCGGGACGCCGCCACGACCGGTTCGAAGATCGGGTTCCCCGACCTGAACGGCGACGGCAAGGCCGACTACGCGGTGGTCGGTACGGACGGCAAGGTCACCGGCTGGCGCAACGACGACCCGCGCAAGGACGCGGTCCCGCTGGGTGACATCAGCCCGGCCGACCGCGGGAACAACCCGGAGCTGGTCCACTTCGCCGACCTGGACGGTGACGGCAAGGACGACTACATCCGGATCCTGCCGGCGGCCGACTCGCCGACCGGCGTCATGGCGATGCGGATGTCGCGGAACACCAGCAGCGGCGTCGGGGTCAGATGGGACAGCGCGACGATCGTCGCGAACAACCTCGGCTACCCGCCGGAGCTGTACTTCACCGACCTCGACGGTGACGGCCGCGACGACCTGATCACGGTGGACCGGATGGGCTTCCCGACCGCCTGGCAGAACAAGGGCACGGGAATGCCGACCCCGGGCGGCTGGAACAAGGTCGAGGGCTTCGCCACTCCGGGGGAGGCGCGCGGCGCGCAGGTCGCCTTCGCCGACATCACCGGTGACGGCAAGTCCGACACGGTCCGGGTCGAGTTCACCACCGGCGAGGTCCGGGCCTGGGAGAACACCGGCGCTCCGTGGAACGTCACCGCCGGCTGGAAGTCGCTGGGCGTGATCCGCGCCGACGATCCGTTCCAGGGCACCTACGGGACCTTCGCCGACCTGAACGGCGACGGGATCAAGGACTTCGCCCTGACCCGCACCGCTACGACGGCGAAGACTGCCAAGACCGCCGTCAGGGCGGCCGTGGCGAGCGCTGCCGGTGACATCGAGGGCTGGCTGGTGCCGAGCTACGGCGACAACAGCCGCAGCGACGGCGGTGCCGGTGATCTCGGTGTCAACGGTGGTGTCGGCGACCCGATGGAGTCGCACCCCGGTGGCGACGACGGTGGTCCGCGTCCGGACGCGTCCGGCGACTGCCGGCCGGACGGTCTGGCGACCACGCCGGGCGTGGCGACGCCGTACTGCAAGGTCTACCAGAGTGACGGCCGGGAATGGCTCGGCCAGGGCCGGGGCCGCCGGGTCGTGGGCTACTTCAACGGTGGCCGCACGGGCGCCGACGGCACGCCGCACTACCTGGTGAAGAACATCCCGTGGTCGAAGGTGACCCACCTCAACTACGCGTTCGCGTCGGTGCAGAACAACCAGATCGTGGTCGACTCGAACGCCACCCGGAAGGAGTGGCCCGGCGAGGCCGGCGCCGAGATGGATCCCTCGTTGCCCTACAAGGGGCACTTCAACCTGCTGACGAAGTACAAACGCCTGCACCCGAGGGTGAAGACGCTGATCTCGGTCGGTGGCTGGGCCGGTTCCGGCGGCTTCTACGCGATGACCACCAACGCCGACGGCTCGGTCAACCAGGGCGGGATCGACACCTTCTCGAACTCGGTGGTGGGCTTCCTGCGGACCTACGGGTTCGACGGGGTCGACATCGACTTCGAGTACCCCACGGTCCTCGAGGACACCGGCAACCCGACCGACTGGGCGGTGTCGAACCCGCGTCGCAAGGGCCTGCCCACGACGTACGCCGCGTTGATGAAGACGCTGCGGGACACGCTGAACCGGGCTTCGGTCGCGGACAACAAGTACTACCTGCTCACCTCGGCGTCGACGGCCTCCGGCTACCTGACCCGCGGGATGGCGAACCAGACCGCGCTGGACCACCAGGACTTCACCAACCTGATGGCCTACGACTACCACGGCACCTGGAACGAGGTCGTGGGTCCGAACGCGGCGCTGTTCGACGACGGCAAGGACCCGGAACTGGCCGACCAGTACGCCACTCCGGAGTACGGGAAGCTCGGGTACTTCAACACCAGTTGGGCGATGAAGTACATGCGTGGCGCGATGCAGGCCGGGCGCGTCAACATCGGTGTGCCCTACTACACGCGCGGCTGGCAGAACGTCACCGGCGGTACGAACGGTCTGTGGGGCACGTCGCAGAAGCCGAGCGGCTGCCAGCCGGGTACGGGCGTCAAGCGGCCGTGCGGTGACGGCGCCTTCGGCATCGACAACATCTGGCACGACGAGACCGGCAACGGCAGCGAGCTCGGCTCCGGGACGAACCCGCTGTGGCACACCAAGAACCTGGAGAAGAACATCACGCCGGTCTACGCCCGCAGCGTCGGGCTGAAGCCGGACACCGACATCACCGACCGGCGCACGGGCCGGTACACCCGGTACTGGGACGACACCACCAAGACCTCGTGGCTGTGGAACGCCGAGAAGAAGGTGTTCCTGTCGACCGAGGACGAGCAGGGCATCGACGCGGTCACCGATCTGGTCAAGTCGACCGGCGCGGGCGGCGTGATGATGTGGGAGCTCGGCGGCGACTACTCCTGCCCGGCGGACGTCCAGCCGGACACCCCGTGCGGGATGGGGTACACGCTGACCACCCGGCTGAACGAGAAGCTGGGCAACATCGGCGCCTACGACAACAGTCTGCGTACCGGCAGCAGTGGTGTCGCGCCGACGGTGACCGCCAACCTGAGCGTCGAGATGGTCAACTACCCGACCGCCACGGCGAACCTGTGGCCGTTGCAGCCGACCGTCCGGATCACCAACAACACCGGGCGCACGCTCGGCGGTGGCAAGGACACGAAGCTGTCGTTCGACATTCCGGCCTCGACGTCATGGCTGGTCAAGGACGGCAACTGGCAGACCCATGCCCAAGGCGGCCAGTGGAAACTGGAGCCCGGTGTGACGCTCCACCGGATCAGCACGACGCTGGACTACTGCCAGATCATCCCGGCCGGGAAGTCGCTCGACCTGCCGATCATCTACTACCTCCCGATCACCGGTCCGGTGAACACGAGTCTGTCGATCGGCGGTACGGCGTACGCGCCGGCGACCGACAACCTCAAGGGACTCGGTGCGGCGACCCCGCCGGCCGGTGGCTGCAGTGCAGGGAGCTGGGACGCGACCAAGGTCTACTCCCCGGCGAGCCAGCCGATCGAGCAGACCACGGTCAAGTACAACGGCAAGGTCTGGAAGGCCAAGTGGGAGACGAAGGGCAGTGCCCCGGGCACCGGGGCCGACGCCGACCACGAGCCCTGGAAGCTGATCGGCACCGCCGGCTGAGCGTTCCCGGCCACCCGGCCTGACGCTCCACGCCTTGATCAAATAAATGGAGAGTGCTTCTGACCCGAGACGACGGGACTCGCCCAAGGCCCTGTCGGCTGCGCGGAAGGAAGCACTCTCCAGGTGAGCGAGCGCATCGGGTCGTACCCGCGTGTTCGGCCGGGTGGCGTCCGTCAGGTCAGGCAGCTTCCGTCACGGTCTTCTGCATCCGATCAGCCACGGTCCCGAGCCCGCGAGGTACGAGCACCGCCGGCCCGGCGCGGGTTCAGTCGCCGACGCGCGTGTAGGTGAGGAACACCGCGCCGCCCTTGAGGACGGTGTGGTCCTCGAGGGCCCAGGCGCGCGGGTCGAAGGCGGCCTTTCGGGAGAACAGCGGGATCCCGTCGCCCACCGTCACCGGGCCGACCTTCAGGATCAGGGTGTCGATCTCGGCGTACAGGGAGCCCGCGAGCTCGGCGCCGCCGAGCAGCCAGATGTCCTTGCCGTCCTGCCGCTTGAGCTCGCGCACGGTCGCCACCGGGTCGTCGGCGACCAGTTCGACGGCCGGGGCCGGGCTCTCCGTCAGGGTCCGGGAGAACACCAGGTGGCGCAGGTGGGGGTAGGCGTCGGGGATTCCGGCCGCGAGACCGATCTCGTAGCTGCGCCGCCCCTCGAGAACGGTGTCGAAGTGCGTGCCCTCCGCCGTCACGGACAGCGCCTGCCGGGCCTGGACGGGCAGCGTCTCGGGGTACTCGGCCACGAGATGCTCTATGTAGTCCGCCGATATGGGCCAGAAACCGTCGGGACCGGTGGGGTCGCCGCCGTCGGGGCCGGCGATGAAGCCGTCGAGGGTGGTGGCGATGTAGTGGACGAGTTTGCGCATGCGGGTTCCTTCCGCTCGTTACGACGTCACGGCGCGGCCCGTGGCCACCGGAGGACGTGCCCGGGGCGCGGGGCCACCGAATGATCATGGCATCCGGCGAAGGCATGGGTGCCGTGTCACCGAATTTCATGAACTCTCGCCGTACCGTGCGTACTTCGCCCTGCCGCGTGGTGTGCGGCACGAGGCCCGGACATCCGGGTCCCGGAGCAGAGCCGGAGGAGGCCCTAGCCTCCCATGGTGACCAGACGCCGCCAGCGGGGTTGCTCGGCGATCAGGCTGGCGGCGGCCAGTACCGTCGCGGTGACGGCGGCCCACGTCGGCCAGACCGCCCAGGAGGAGACGACGGCCGCGACCAGGTGGAGCAGCATCACGGCGACGACCACCGCACCAGGGACGGGCACGAGGATCTTCTCCCGCTCCATACCCTGGTCGCCCGGCGTGGCGAGGACGGCCACCAGGACGAGCAGCAGGACCACGGACACCACGGCGAGCGGCACGGAATGCGGCGCGAGGGCCCAGGGGGTGGCGATCCAGGCGACGAGCATGCTGAGAAAGCGGAGCGGGTCCGCCAGACTTGTCACGCGCCGACCCTCTCACAGCGCATGGCGGTGCGGGCCGGTTCCGGGCAGAGGACCGGCGGGACCGGACACGCGGACACCACGGTCCCGGATCCGGCCCGCCGAGGCCAAGGGACCGTGCCGCGACCGGACTTGCCACGGCATGCGCTCACACGAACCCGTAAGGTCGCACGGCGTGGAGTTCTTACAGAGGAAGACCGGCTCGTCCAAAAGCGCCGGGCTCGGCATTTCGCGGGCGCAGGCGGCGGTCTTCGGCCGCTTCCTGGACCAGCTCGCGAGGGGTGAGTACGAAGAGGTGGAGGCCCGGGCCCAGGCTCTCGCGGCCCGGCCGCGGCGCGTTTGGGACCGGCGTCCCGAGGCGGTGTGGATGGCGAGGACGTTCGTTCTCTCGGTCGCGGTGCTGCATGGGCGCAGAGAGCATGTGATGCCCGAACTGGATGCTCTGGCAGAGGAGTTGGAGCACACGAGTGGCGGCAATCGGGCCATACTGCTGGCGGTGAGGCTCAGTCGCGCGGTCGTTCTCCTCGGTGAGGAGCGGTACGGGAAGGCGGAGTCCGAGGCCGACGGCATCCTGCGGGAGACGGCCCGCCTGGCACACCTCATCCGGGTCGCGGACATCGAGCTGGCCGCTCTGGCGTGCCTGGCGGAAGCCCTGTGCGGACAGGGCCGGTTCGAGGAGGCGGAGGCGGTCGCGCGCGGCAATCTCCCCCGTGCGACCGGGAACAGAGCCGCCTCCTTGCGGTGTCTGCTGGTGTGGAGCCTGAACGGGCAGGGCCGGTACGAGGAGGCGCTCGCCGAGGCCCGACAGCCGATGCCGTCCGTGCCCCGGGCCGGGAGCGGGCGGCCGGCCATCGTCACCGCCACGGCCCTGTACGGCCTGGGCCGCAGGGAGGAAGCCGAAATGACGGCTCGTCAGGCGCTGGACGAGTGCGAGCGGTTCCTCCATCCCGCCCATCCCCGCCTCCGTGAGGCACGGGAGTTGCTGGCCCGTCTCACCGCCGGGGACGCTCCTCCCGGGACACCGGACGCGGACGCCGGGACTTCGTAGGAGGCCGGTCGGGGAGGTGTGCCCCGGCCGGCAGGCTCAGCTCCGGCCGATCCGGTCGGCGGCGAACCGTGCCCCCTGCTCCACACTGCCGTTGAGGTGATAGGTCAGGTGCGCGGCGGTGTTGCGGCCGTTGCCGCAGACCGGGTCGCCGGTGTTGCAGAACTCCTTGGCCTTGGCGCCGAACGGGCTGCCGGACGAGGCGATGGTGCGGCCCGACAGCCGCAGGGGGTTGCCGAACACGACGACCGCCTTCACGCGGGTGGCGAGCCCCGCGGGGATGGCGCGACCGGTGCCCAGCCGCGTCGGTATCCCCAGGGCGATGTCGGTGACGCTGCCTCCCTGCGAGTAACCGCCCAGCACGAACGACGTGTCGGGGCAGTTGGCCGCGGTTGCCCTGACGCGGTCCGTCATGTCCGTGGCGCCGGGTCCGGCACTCGTCTGGGAGAAGTTCGCCGCGTAGTCGACGGCGTACGACGACACGGTCCTGCCCGGGAGGGCACTCTTGATGTTCCTCACGAGCGGGGCTCCCGTGATGCCGAGCCCCGGGGCCTCTCCGGTGCCGCGGGCGAAGACGACCTCGACGTCGGAGCACGGGGCCGCGGACGCCATGGAGGGCAGCAGGGTGAGGCCGGCCGCGCCGAGGGCGCCGACGCCTGCGAGGGACACGAGAGTGAGACGACGCCGTGACGCATGACGGGACATGGGGTTCCTCTTTCTCGAGCGGTGGTACGAGCGCTCGTGACGGGGTCCGTCGGTGAGCACCACAGCACCGTAGGAAGCGGCGCGCCCCACGCGTATCGGTGGAATCACCGGTCGGCCACCGGTGCGGTCCTGGTGGACGGACGGCCGGCGGCGCCCGGTGAGGGAACCCGTGCCGCCGGTCGTTCGTTGGCATCGGCACGGCAAGAGCACAGAGAACGGTGGTGCGCGTGGGGCATGAGGCGACCGGCACTGAACCCGGCCGGCAGGAGGTTCCCGCTGCGCGAGCCGAGCAACCGCCGCCCGCACAGGAGGAGATGGCGCTCGGCCTGCGGCTGCTGCGCGACGGCCCCGTCTCCGACGCCCACAACCTTCTCCTCCTCGCCTCCAGGGCCCTGCGGACGACGGACGCGGCCCGCTCGCGCGAGGCGGCCGTCCACGCTTCCCTGGCGGCATGGTCGGGAGGTGACCGCGACGGCTACCTCACGGCGCTCGACGCGTTGTGCCCTCCGGCCGTAGCCCCCGACGGGGGACGGTCCGGGGAAGCCGGGAACGACCCGGTCGAGGTCTTCTGGCGTGCTTACCGAGACGGCATGCACAGCACCCTGCACGGCGACTTCGAACGCGCGAACGCGCTGCTCGGCCCCGTACTGAACGTACTGCGGGCGCAGCAGGACGCCTCCCGCCTCCTGTCCGCGGGCACGATCGCGCTCATGCTGGGCGACCTCGCGGCGGCACGGCAGGTCCTCGGTCTCGCGCTGGCCACCGCCCGCTCCGAGGCGACGCCGACGATCCTTCCCCGCGTCCTGGAACACCTCGCCTACGCCGAACTGCGCGAGGGCAGGTACCACCAGGCCCGTGTGCACGCGGAGGCCGGTCTGGAGGCCTCCGCGGAGCACCCGCAGAGCAACGTGACGGCCGGCCTGTCCGCGGTCCTGGCCCTGGCCGCCTCCATCGCGGGCGACCCGGCCGCGGTCGCCACGCACGCGCGGTCGGCCCTGCACGTCGCCCACGCCCACGGACTCGGCCAGGCGAGAACGCTGGCCGAATGGGCCAGGGCCCGCGCCGACCTGGGCCACGGCAACGCCGAACACGCCGCCGCGCGGCTGGCCCCGCTCGTCCGGACGGGGCCGCGGCAGGGCCATTTCGGTCTGTGGATGATGGCGGTCCCCTGTTACGTCGAGGCCGCGGTCCTCGCCGGTCACGACGTGGACACGGACGTCGAACCCCTCATCGACCAGTACGCGCGGTGGGCTTCGCGGGGCGCGGACCCGCAGGCGCCCGCGGTCGTCCTGCGCTGCCGGGCCCTGGTGGCGGGCGACGAACACAGCGAGGACCTCTTCACCGGGGCCCTGGCCCGGCACGAGAAGGTCGACAGCCCCTACGAGCACGCCCGGACCCACCTCGCGTACGGGATGTGGCTGCGGCGCCGGCGCCGTCCCGTCGAGGCGCGCACCCAACTGCGCAGCGCCGTCATGGGGTTCGACCAATGCGGTGCCGACGTGTGGACAGGGCAGGCCGACGCCGAGCTCAGGGCGGCGGGAGAGACGCCCACCGCCGTGCCCTCCGCCCGGTCCGGGGCGGGGCCGCTGCCGCCGCTCACCCCGCAGCAGTTGCGCATCGCCCGGTCGGTGGCCCAGGGCGCCACCAACAGTGAGGTGGCACGCCAGTTGTCGATCAGCACCCGTACCGTCGAGTACCACCTGCGCAACATCTTCACCCAGCTCGGGGTGCGCTCCCGGGTGGCCCTCGCCCGTCACCTCGATCCCGACGTCCCCCCTGCCCGTACCGGCGGACACCTCCCCTGACCGCGCCCTCGCGGGTTCGACGGGGGGAACCCTCCGTCGCGGTGGCTGTGTTCAACCCGTGCAGAATTGACGGGAGTTGTGGAAGACGACAAGAATACGGCTCACTTCGCTGTGTCTGAAGAGAGCGAAGTGACGCGAGTGACACAGGCGACCAAGGCTTCTTCGGCCGTGCCTTCATGGCATCCGCCCGTGTCGGCTGCTCGCACTCCGCCACCTCCCACACCTTGACCTTCACAGAGGCTCATCTTGTCGCGTTCGCAACAAACAAGGATTCTCGCCACCCTCGCCGCGACGGCTTTCGCCGGTGCCGTGGTTCCCCTCGTCGGCGCGGGGGCCGCCAGTGCCGCGACGTCCGGCGACTGCCAGTCCGCCACGGTCCAGTACCGCATCGTGGACGCGGACGGAAAGCCCGTGGGCGCGGACTGGTCCTCCCAGGGCGGGTTCCACCAGTGGGACGCCGTTCCCGGAACGGTGGAGGTCCGGCTGGCCCCGGGCCAGAGCGTCGGCGACGGCTGCAAGTACCCCGTCTCCCTCGCCGAGTACACCACCGAGGGGCCGAACTGGTTCGTCTCCGGTCACCAGAGCCTCGTCGACAAGGCCACCGTCTACCTCACCGCCGAGGACGTCGCCGGCTCGGACGACGCGAAGCGGACCTGGCAGAAGCTCGAGGTGCCGGCGCCCGACTGCTACGGCCAGATCGACCTGTACGGCGACGACGTCTCGTACGACGGGAAGACCGGGGAGGGGCACGGTCCCCTGCCCTACCAGCCCGACAACGTCAACACCCCGTACCACCTGATAGCCGCCTGGAACGGTGGCGAGGAGCCGTGCGCCCCCGCGACGCCGGACTCGCCCGCCACCCCGTCGGAGTCCGCCCCCGCCACGCCGGAGACCCCCGCCTCCAGCGAGCCGCCGGCCGACGAGACGACGAAGCCCGCCGAGCCCAAGCCGTCCAGCACGCCCACCACGACGTCGGACGTGCCCCCGCTGACGTCGACGCCGCCCGCCACCCCGGCGCCGGCGCCCAGCGACAGCACGCCGCCGCTGGCGGAGACCGGTGCGAGCGGCCCGATCGGCCCGATCGCCGCGGGCGCGGCCCTGGTGATCGTCGCCGGAGCCGGTGCGGTCGTCATGTCCCGCCGCGCGCGCCGCTCCTGACGAAGACCCCCGGGAGCACTCCCGTCCTCTAGGGCACACCGCCCGCTCCGCCCGCAGGCCCCCGCCACCCACCGGCACCGGCCCGCGGGCGGAGCCGTTCGGCCGGGAGCCGGGAGCCGGGAGCCGGGAGCCGGGAGCCGGGACCGCCGGGTCTGTCCGCGGTTTCGGGAGCCCTTTCAGGAGGGCCGGTAGATCCCCGCGGGATCGTCGTGCGCCCATCCCGCGTACTCCTCGAAGCCCAGGTTGCCGATGCTGAGATTCGCGTGGACGTCGTGGAGCCCCGCGGGGGTGGTGCGGAAACCACTCCCGAACTCGGTCAGTTGCTCGTAGTCCTCGTCGTCCGGGCACTCCTCCCGCGTCAGTGTGGTGACCGCCAGCAGGGGGCGGCTCCCGGACCGCATGGTCGTGCCGTCGGCGAGGAAGACGACGGCCAGGCGGTCGTCGTCGCGCACCGCCGTCAGTACCTCGTCGACGGTCGCCTCCGCCCAGGCGGGGTCGTCGACGAAATGGACGTGTGCCTCGTACGGCCCGTCTCCCCAGGGCTCCGTCAGGGCCGCCGTCACGTCCTGCCACGCCTCGTCGTCGTGATAGTCCGTTCTGACGACCAGGGCGGCGAACTCGTCGCGTCCGGTGACGGTGGGCAGCGCTCTCATGGGTCCTTCTCCTCGGCGACGACCGGTGGCCGGTCGGCGCACCGTGCCCGACTGTCTCATGCGCCGTCTTCGAGGACGCGGCTCCGTGGGAGCCCGGCGACCGGGACGCCGGGCGGTTCGAGTGTCGTCCGGGGCGCGTGACGCGTCCCACATGTTCCTCCCGTGCGTCCCGCGTACCAGCCACTTCGCTGGGTTCATGTGTGGTGACAGACCGTCAGGTTGCCCAATTCCCCATTTAGTACCCGGGGTTACACCTGCGGAGCCGAGCGGGCTTGCTATCGTGTTACTCGTTGGTAGCAATCCGTGGGGGGCTACGGGGAGCCGGTGCGAGCATCGCCGCCGATTCCCGGACGGATTGGTCGAGACGGACGTTCTGGCAAGGGGGCCAGGCGGACGCGCCATCCGCGCGTACTCATGACGCGGCCTTCGAACTACGGTCTTCCCGCTCACTCGTCCGAACAGGTGAGACTCGTCCTATGGCTCGTTCCCTGGTCGATCTGTTGACCATGCACGCCTGCCGGCAACCCGGCCGGACCGCGTACCGGTACCTCGTCACGGGGGACTGCGACGGGGAGATCCAGGAGATCTCCTACGGGCGGCTCGCCGAGCGGTCCCGGGCCGTGGCCGCCTGGCTCCAGGAGCGCGGCCTGGCCGGCTCCCGCGTGATGCTGCTGTACCCGCCCGGCATCGAGTTCATCTGCGGCTATCTCGGCTGTCTTTCGGCCGGGGCGGTCGCCGTACCGGGCCTGCCGCCGCACGGACGGTCCCAGAACCATCGCGCCCTGCTCCGCATGAAGCGCCTGATCGCCGACGCCGACGCCAAGGTGATCCTGGGCGGCCGCGAGGTGATCGCGGCCCTCGCCGCCCTGTCGGAAGACCTGCCCGAACTGGCCGACATCACCTGCGTCGCCACCGAGGACATCCCCGACGAGGCGGCCGGTTCCTGGCGCGAACCCGACCTCACCGCCGACTCGGTCGCCTTCCTCCAGTACACCTCCGGCTCCACCTCCGCCCCGCGCGGAGTGATGGTGACCCACGGGAACCTGCTGGACAACGAGCGGGTCATCACGGAGCGGATGGGGCACACCCCCGACGTCATCGAGGAGTACGACCACGAACTCTTCGTCAGCTGGCTGCCCGTCTACCACGACATGGGCCTCATCGGCCCTGTCCTGAACGCGGCCTACCTCGGTGTGACCGCCACCCTCTTCTCCCCGCTGCACTTCCTGCAGCGTCCCGAGCGCTGGCCGGCCGCCGTCAGCCGGTACCGTCCGCACACCAGCGGCGGCCCCAACTTCGCCTACGAACTGTGCCTGAAGCACGCCACGCCCGACCTCCTCGACGGCCTCGACCTGAGCCGGTGGAAGGTCGCCTTCAACGGCGCCGAACCCGTGCGGGCGGCTACCCTGCGCCGGTTCGCCGAGACCTTCGGCGCGGCCGGCTTCCGCCGGGAGGCCCTGTATCCGTGCTACGGCCTGGCCGAGGCCACGCTGATCGTCACCGGCGGATCGGTGCAGGCCCCGCCCGCACCGGCCACCGCCACCACCGACGGGGCCGGTCCGCACACCGGCCCGGCGAAGGCCACGCCGACGGACGCGGCGGCGGTCGGCTCCGGCCGGCCCGGCCCCGGTATCACCGTCGTGATCGCCGACCCCGAACGGCGGGAAGAACTCCCCGACGGAGAGGTCGGCGAGATCTGGGTCTCCGGCGCGAGCGTCGCCAAGGGGTACTGGCGCAACGCGCTCGCCACCCGGGAGACCTTCCGCGCCACCCTCGCGGGTCACGAGGGCCGCTTCCTGCGCACGGGAGACCTCGGATTCCTGCGGGACGGCGAACTCTTCGTCACCGGTCGTCTCAAGGACCTGATCGTCGTCGAGGGACGCAACCACTACCCGCAGGACCTGGAGCTGTCCGCCGAGATGTCCCACTGGGCGCTGCGGCCCGGCTGCACCGCCGCCTTCCCCGTGGACGACGGGGGCAAAGGCGAACTGCCCGTCCTCGTCGTCGAGACGGCACCGGAGGCGGCGGGCGAGTCCGAGAAGATCATCGACCTGATCCGCGGCGCGATCGGCGAGGCCCACGGCCTTCCGGTGCACGACGTCGTGCTCGTCCACCCCGGAACCATCCCCAAGACGTCCAGCGGGAAGATCCAGCGCCGCGCCTCCCGGGCGGCGTACCTCGACGGCACCCTCTCCCCGATCGGCGTGCCCGCGACGGAATGACGGTCCCGGCCGACCGCGTGCCCCCACACCACCGGCGGCTCGACGGCGGCCCGCGACAGATCCGTTCGGCGCGGCCTCAGGTCACGGGCCGTGGTCCGTCGGCGCCGCGCCCCGGTTCCGTCGGGGCCGTGGCCGCGCCCGCCGTGGATCCGCCGGATGCGCCGCACGCCGCCCGGACCCGCCGTCCGCCGTACGGAATCCACCTGAGCCCGAGTTCACGAGGACACCAGCCCAGATGCCTGCGAACGATTCCCCGAAGCAGTACCCCGAGACGTCCCCGACGACCCCCGAGGGGGTACGGGCCTGGTTGACCTCAGCCGTCGCCGAAGCGACCGGACTCGCCCCGGCAGCCGTCGTACCGGGGCGCCCGATCGCCGAATTCGGTCTGGGATCGGTGCAGTTGGTGACCCTGGCCGCGCGCCTGTCCGAGTGGACCGGACGGCCCCTGGAGCCGTCCGTCCTCTTCGACCACCCGACGATCGCGGGGATCTCCGAGGCGGTCTTCGGCGAGCAGCCCCCGCCCACGGCCGGTCCGGGCCCGCTCCCCGCGTCGGCCGCCCCGTCCGCGCGGAGCGGCGACGACATCGCGATCATCTCCATGGCCTGCCGGTTCCCCGGCGGCGCCGACGACCCGGAAGCCCTGTGGCGGCTGCTGGAAGCGGGCGAGGACGTCGTCGGCGAGGTGCCCGCGGGCCGGTGGGAGACCCAGGGGCTCCACGACCCCGACCCGGAGGCCACCGGCAAGGCGTACACCCTGCGCGGCGGCTTCCTGACCGGCATCGACCGTTTCGACGCGGCCTTCTTCGGCATCTCGCCGCGCGAGGCGGCGGCCATGGACCCGCAGCAACGGCTCCTGCTGCAGACCGGCTGGGAGGCCATCGAGCGCGCGGGCATCGTCCCGGAGACGCTGAACGGCAGCCGGACGGGCGTCTACGTCGGCCTGTACGACAGCGGATACCTCGCCTCCGCCCCGCTGGACCGGCTCGACGGACACGTCGGCACGGGCTCGGCGTCCAGCGTGGCGTCCGGGCGCATCTCCTACACCCTCGGGCTCCAGGGGCCGGCCGTCACGGTCGACACCGCCTGCTCCTCCTCGCTCGTGTCCCTGCACCTCGCGGCCCGGGCACTGGCCGACGGCGAGTGCGACCTCGCGCTGGCCGGTGGCGCCACGCTCCTCGTGACACCTCGCGGGCACGTCGAGTTCAGCAGGCTGCGGGCACTGTCGCCGTCCGGGCGGTGCAGTCCGTTCTCCGCCGGGGCGGACGGGGCGGTGTGGGCCGAGGGCTGCGGTCTGGTGCTCCTCAAGCGGCTCGCCGACGCGCGCCGGGACGGCGACCGGGTCCTCGCGGTCGTCAAGGGCTCGGCGGTCAACCAGGACGGGCGCAGCCAGGGCCTGAGCGCGCCCAACGGCCCCGCGCAGGAACGGGTGCTGCGCGCCGCCCTGGACGACGCCGGGCTCCGGCCCGACGACCTGGACTACGTCGAGGCGCACGGCACGGGCACACGGCTCGGCGACCCCATCGAGGGCCGCGCACTCGCCTCGGTGTTCGGACCGGGACGCCCGGTGGACCGGCCCCTGGGCGTCGGCTCGCTGAAGTCCAACATCGGGCACACGCAGGCCGCCGCGGGCATCGGCGGCGTCATCAAGACCGTCCTGTCCCTCGACCGGGAACTGCTCCCCGCGTCCCTGCACGCCGAGACCCCGACCGAGCACGTCGACTGGGCGGGCGGCGGACTGCGCGTGCACAGCCGCGCGGAGGCGTGGCCACGGCGCGCCGACCGCGTACGGCGGGCCGGGGTGAGCGCGTTCGGGATCAGCGGCACCAACGCGCACGTGGTGCTGGAGGAATCACCGGACGACCTGACACGACCGACCGCGCGGCCGACGCGGTCCGCACCGGCCGTCACGCCCGCGCCGGCCGTCACATCCGCACTGGCCGTCACATCTGCACCGGCCGCAGGTCCGGTGCCCGCCGGACCCCCTCGTACCGGCGAGCCCGCCGGACCTCCCCACCCCGGAGAACCCACCCTCTTCCCCCTGTCCGCCCGCACCCTTCCGGCCCTCCGGGGGCAGGCGGCCCGCCTGCTCGACGCGCTCGCCGCGCGACCGCGTCCGGCACTGTCCGACGTGGCCGGGACGCTGGCCCACCACCGCACCCACTTCGAGCACCGCGCCGTCGTCCGGGCGGGCGACCACGACGAACTGACCGGCGCGCTCCGCGGCCTCGCCGAGGGGAAGCCCGATCCCGGCCTGGTCGTCGGGCCGCAGCAGACCCTCTCGCCGGGCAAGTTGGCGTTCGTGTTCCCCGGCCAGGGTGCCCAGTGGAGCGGCATGGCCCGTGAACTCCTCGACCGTTCAACGGTGTTCGCCGACGAACTCGACCGCTGCGACGCCGCGCTGCGCCCGTTCACCGCGTGGTCGGTGGCGGCCGTCCTGCGCGGCGACGAGGGCGCCCCCTCCCTGGAACGGGTGGACGTCGTCCAGCCGGTCCTCTTCGCCGTCATGGTGTCGCTGGCCGCGGTGTGGCGGGCCCGCGGCGTACGGCCGGACGCGGTGATCGGGCACAGCCAGGGCGAGGTCGCCGCGGCCTGCGTCGCCGGCGCGCTGAGCCTGAGCGACGCCGCGGCGGTCGTCGCCCTGCGCAGCCGAGCCCTGACCGAGCTGTCCGGCACCGGCGCCATGGCCGTCGTCGCCCTGCCGCACGACGAGGTCGAGGCGCGTCTGGCCGGACTCGGCGGCCGGGTGTCCGTCGCCGCCGTGAACAGCGGCCGCTCGACGGTGATCGCCGGTGACGTGGAACCCCTGGACGCCCTCCTCGCGGACCTCGACCGGGAGCAGGTGTTCGTCCGCCGCCTCGACGTCGACTACGCCTCCCACAGCACCGGCGTCGAGCCGCTGCGGGCGACGGTCCTCGACGAACTCGACGGCGTCACCACCTTCCCGGCCTCCGTCGCCTGGTACTCCACGGTCACCGGCGAGCCGGTCACGGAGGAGCTGGAGGCCGACCACTGGTACACGAACCTGCGTGAACCCGTGCGCTTCGCGGCCACGGTGGAACGCATGATGGCCGACGGCTACCGCCACTTCGTCGAACTCAGCCCCCACCCCTCCCTCGTCACCGCCGTGCGCACCGTCGCCGAGGACCACGGTCACGAGGACCTGGTCGTCGTCGGATCGCTGCGCCGCGACGAGGACGGGTTCGCCTGCCTGGACCGGGCCGCTGCCGAACTCCACGTCCACGGAACGCGGATCGACTGGCGCCGCGTCGTTCCCGACGGCGCGGTGGCCGACCTGCCCACGTACGCCTGGGACCCGCAGTCCTACTGGACCGAGCCCGGGACCGGGCCGGGACCGGTGGCCTCCGGTCTCCTCGGCCGCGCGACGCACCCGCTGCTGGGCGTCCATCTGCGGTCGGCGGACGAGACCCGCTGGACCTTCCGCAACGAATGGTCCCCGGCCACCGCCGACTGGCTGTCCGACCACACCGTGTTCGGGCGGACCGTGGTGTCGGGCACGACCGTGATGGAGCTGTGCCGCGCCGCGCTCGCCGTGGCCCGCCCGGACACTCCCGGCGACGTGACCGATCTGCTCCTGCTCGCGCCCCTCGTGCTGCCCAGGGCAGGCACGGTCGAGGTGTCGGTCGACGTGATCACCGCCGGAGCCGCGCCGGAGATCACCGTGCACAGCCGCCCGCGCGACGGGGAGGCCGCGGGCTGGACCCTGCACGCCACCGCGTCGGCGTCCGCCCCCGCCCCGGTGACGGGGGAGACACCGCCGGTGTGGCCGGAGGCCGCCGAGTCCGCGTGGAGCGCGCAGACGTACGAACGGCTGGCCGCGCTCGGTCTCGGCTACGGCCCCTCCTTCCAGGGCGTCCGTTCGGCGGTCACGACCACCGCCGACGGCGAAGTGCTGGCCCGCCTGTCGCTGCCGCCCGCGGCCCGGGGCACGGCCGACCCCTACCCCCTCCACCCGGCCCTGCTGGACGCCGCACTGCACGTGACCGCGGCCCTGGACGCCTCCGGCGGCCGGGTGCTCCTGCCGGTCGCGGTGGGCCGCTGCGTCCTGCCGCCCGGCGGCGCCCGCGACCTCACGGCGCTGGTACGGCGTACGGGCGGCCCGGCGACGGACCTCGTCCTCGACGTGACCCTGTGGGACGCCGACGGCCTCCCGGCGGGCCGGCTGGAGGACGTACGGCTGCGGGCCGCCGACCCGGTGGACCTGAACGCCGCCTCGGAGAACGGCCGTCACCTCTACGAAGTGGCGTGGACGGCCGTGACCGGACAGCCCGCGCCCGAGCCGCAGTCCACGTGGGCCGTCCACGGCGACCGCTCGGACCCGGAGGCCGCGGCCGTCCTGCGGGGCCTGGCGGCGGCGGGCGTCCAGGTACGGGAGACGGGCGCCGACATCGTCGTACGGCTCTGGCCGCGTCCTGCACCCGATGCCGAACCGGCGGCAGCCGCACATGAGTTGGCCGTCCAGGCACTGGCCGAACTGCGCGAGCTGAGCGCGCTCCCGCAGGACCGGCTGCCCGCCCGCACCCTGTGGGTGACCCGGGGTGCGGTCGCGGCAGGTGCCGGGGACACCGTGCCCGGCCTGGCCCAGTCGGTGCTGTGGGGCCTCGCCCGCAGCGCCCGCGCCGAACACCCACGGCTCGGACTCGCCCTGCTCGACCTCGAGGACTCAGGTCCCGCCGACCTCCTGCCGACGGCCGTCGCCCACACCGACGAGCCCGAACTCGCCTTCCGGGACGGCTCCTTGCTCGCTCCCCGGCTGGTGCGCGCCCGCCCGGCCGACGCGACCCCGCGCGAGACCGCCGTGAGTCGGACGCGTCCGGACCGACCCCAGGTCCTGCCCGTGCCCACCGACGGCACCGTGCTGATCACCGGCGGACTCGGTGCCGTGGGACGGAACATCGCCCGGCTGCTCGCCGAAAGCGGCGTGCCCCGGCTGCTTCTGACCTCACGTCAGGGACCGGGGGATCCGCGTGCGGCCGAGGTCGTCGCCGAACTGACCTCGCTCGGGACCGAGGCGGAGATCGCGCGGTGCGACGTCGGGGACGCGGCGGCCCTGGCCCGCGTACTCGCCCGCGTCGGTGACGCGCTGCCGCTGCGCGGTGTCGTGCACTGCGCCGGGGTCCTGGACGACGGGGTGATCGCCGAGCTGACACCCGAACGCCTCGCGCGGGTACTGCACCCCAAGGCGGACGGCGCCGCCCACCTGCACCGGCTCACCGCGGACACACCGCTCGACCTCTTCCTGCTGGTCTCCTCGGCGGCCGGCGTCCTCGGCAGCCCGGGCCAGGGCAACTACGCGGCGGCCAACGTGTTCCTCGACCAACTGGCCCACCACCGGCGGGCCTCGGGCCTGCCCGGCGTCTCGGTCTCCTTCGGCGCCTGGGCGGGCGAAGGCCTCGCCGCGGAACACGCCGACCTGGACCGCATGGCCCGCGCGGGCCACCGCGCCCTCAGCCCCGACCAGGGCCGCGAACTCGTCGAACTCGCCCTGCGCCGGGGCGCACCGCACCTGATCGCCGCTTCCCTGGACCTGCCCCGGCTGCGCGCGGCCACGGCCGGCACGGACGACGCCACCGCGGCCCTGTGGCGCTCGCTGCTGCCCGCGCCCCGCGCCGACCGGCACGGCGGTGCCGCTCTGGCGGACCGGCTGGCCCGGCTCCCGGAGGCCGACCGCGCCGCCCGCGTCCTGTCCCTGGTCCGTGAGGAGGCGTCCCGGGCGCTCGGTCTGAGCCCGGCGGAATCCGTGGGTCCCGATCAGCCGCTCCGGGAGCTCGGCATGGACTCCGTGACGGCCGTGGAACTGCGCAACCGCATCGGCGCCCGGATCGGCGCCCGGCTCCCCGCCACCCTGCTGTTCGACCATCCCACCGCGGCCCGCCTCTCCGCCCACCTGCTGGCCACCGCACTCGCCGGGGACGGCCGCGCCCCCGGGCGCGGCACAGCCGGCCCGCGGCCTCCTCGTACCCCGTCGGTGGCGCCGGACGAGCCGCTGGCCCTGGTCGGCATGGCCTGCCGTCTGCCCGGCGGCGTGAACGACCCCGAGAGCCTGTGGCGCCTCGTCGCCGAGGGCCGCGACGCCGTGGGCCCGTTCCCGGCGGACCGCTGGGACGTGGAGTCGCTCTACGACTCCGACCCCGACGCCCCGGGCACGTCGTACGCCAGGGAGGGCGGCTTCGTCGACGGCCTGGACTCCTTCGACGCCGGCTTCTTCGGCATCACCCCGAAAGAGGCGGCGGCCATGGACCCCCAGCAGCGCATGCTGCTGGAGACGGCCTGGGAGGCACTGGAGCACGCCGGGATCGTGCCGGCCGAACTGGCGGGCAGCGGCACGGGCGTGTACGTGGGCATGTTCGGCAGCGACTACCTCGCGGGCTCCCGCCTCGACGAACTGGACGGCTACGTCGGCACGGGTACGGCACCGAGCGTGGCCTCGGGGCGGCTCGCGTACACGCTGGGCCTGGGCGGACCGGCCCTGACGGTGGACACCGCGTGCTCCTCGTCCCTGGTGGCGCTGCACCTGGCCGCACAGGCGCTGCGCTCGGGCGAGTGCGACCTGGCGCTCGCCGGAGGCGTGACGCTGATGGTGACGCCGGGGACCTTCGTCGAGTTCAGCCGACTGCGGGGGCTGTCCCCGAGCGGCCGCTGCCGTTCCTTCTCCGACGACGCCGACGGTGCCGTCTGGGCCGAGGGCGCCGGCACGGTCGTACTGAAGCGCCTCGCCGACGCCCGGCGCGACGGCGACGAGGTGCTGGCCGTGCTGCGCGGTACGGCCGTCAACCAGGACGGCCGCAGCCAGGGCCTCTCGGCGCCGAACGGTCCGGCCCAGGAACAGGTGATCCGGCGGGCACTGGAACAGTCCGGTCTCGAACCCGCCGACATCGACTACGTCGAGGCGCACGGGACGGGCACCACGCTGGGCGACCCGATCGAGGCGAACGCCCTCGCCGAGGTCTTCGGCGCCTCGCGCCCCGAGGGCCGCCCCCTGTACCTCGGCTCGCTCAAGTCCAACATCGGCCACACACAGGCGGCTTCGGGCGTGGCCGGTCTGATCAAGGTCGTTCAGTCCCTGCGGCACCGCTCCCTGCCGCGCACCCTGCACGCCACGACGCCCAGCCGCCATGTCGACTGGGACGACAGCGGGCTGCACCTGCTGCGGGAGACGGTCGACTGGCCGGCGTCGGGCGGACGCGTACGGCGGGCCGGGGTGAGCGCCTTCGGGATCAGCGGAACCAACGCGCACCTGATCGTGGAGGAGGCCGAACCGGCCGAGGCACCGCGGGAGAGGGGAACCGCCCCGGGCGCGAGGCTGTTCGTCCTGTCCGCGCGCGGCGAGACCGCCCTGCGGGAGCAGGCGGCACGACTCGCCCGCCGCCTGGACGGGGGCGCCGCCCTGCCCGACATCGCCCACACCCTCGCGCGGCACCGCAGCCACTTCGAGCACCGCGCGGCGATCGTGGCCGACGGCCGGGACGAACTACGGTCCCGGCTCGACGAGTTGGCGAACGGACGGACACCGCGGGACCTGCCCCGCGCGGAACGCGCCGGCAAGGTGGCCTTCGTCTTCGCCGGCCACGGCGGTCAACGGCCCGGCATGGGAATGGAGCTGGCGTCCGAGTCACCGGCGTTCCGCGAGGAACTGGCCCGCATCGACGACGCGGTGCGCCGTCAGGTCGGCTGGTCGGTGCTCGACGTGCTGCGGGCGCCGGAGGAGTTCGCCCCGCTCGACCGCACCGAATACCTGCAACCGGTGCTGTTCGCGGTCAACGCGGCCCTGGCCGCCGCCTGGCGTGCGCTCGGGGTCCGCCCGGACGCCGTCGTCGGGCACAGCCTCGGCGAGATCGCCGCCGCCTACGACGCGGGCGCCCTCGGCCTGGACGACGCCGTGTCCGTGGTGACCGGACGCGCCCGGGCGGTCGCCCCACTGGTCGGACAGGGCGGCATGCTGGCCCTGGAACTGCCGCGCGCGGAGACCGAGAAGCTGCTCGTGCCCCACGCGGGCCGGCTGTTCGTGGCCGCCGTCAACAGCGCGCACTCCACGGCCGTCTCCGGCGACACCGGAGCACTGGCCGACCTGCGCGCACAGCTCGAGGCGCGGGACATCCCCGTACGGCGGCTGTCGACGCCGTTCGCCTCCCACACCCCCCTGATGGAACCGGTCCGCGCCGATCTGCTGAACCGGCTCGACGGCATCCGCGGCACCCGCACGCCGACCCCGCTCTACTCGACGGTGCCGGCCGAACCGGTGCCCGGCGACCGGCTGGACGCCGGCCACTGGTGGGCGAACCTCGGGCGCCCCGTCCGCTTCGCCGACACGATTCGGCGGATGCTGGACGACGGCTACCGCTACTTCGTCGAGCTGAGCCCGCACCCCTCGCTCACCGCGTCGGTCGAGGCGGTGGCGGAGGAGGCGGGAATCGACGCGGTCGCGGTCGGCTCGCTGAGCCGCGGTCGGGAGGAACGGGACGTGCTGCCGGGCCGGCTGGGGGAGTTGTACGAGGCCGGGTACACGCCCGACTGGCCGGTGCCGTTCCCCGGGGGACGCCGGGTCGACCTGCCCACGTACGCCTTCACCCGCGAACGCCACTGGCGCGCGCCCGCCCCGGCCACCGGGACCGCCGGCGGTTCACCGCTCCTCGGCACGCACGTCGAGGCCAGCGACACACCCGGCCGGCACATCTTCCAGAGCGACGTCGACCTGCGCGACAGCCGCTTCGCCTACCTCGGCGACCACCGGGTCACCGGCGAGGTCTGGATGCCCGGCGCCGCCTTCCTCGACCTGGCGCTGGAGGCCGCGTCCGCGCTGCGGGACGGCGGTGGGGCACGACTGGCCGACGTGAGGTTCGTGCGGCCCCTGGCCCTCGACGCGGACAGGCCCGTACGGCTGCAACTGGTGCTGCGGCCCGCCGGGGAAGACGGCTCACGGGACTTCACCATCGCCTCGGCGGCCACCGGGAAGCGGGGCGCGGACTGGGAGCTGCACGTCACCGGACGGGTCGTCGACGGCGCCGCCGGACCCGCGTCCGTCGCCGAACCGGTGCCCGCCGTCTCCGGACCCGGCACCGGTGACGAGCTCGCCGTGCTGCGCGAGCGGTGCGGGCGAGAAGCCGACCTGCCCGCCGTCTACGCGGGACTCGCGGCCCTGGGCATCGACTACGGCCCCGCCTTCCGCCTCCTGCAACAGGGCCACCGCACGGACACCGCCGCGATCGGCCGGCTCGCCCGGCAGCCCGCCGCCGGACATCTGCTGCACCCCGCCGTCCTCGACGCCGCCTTCCACACGGCGGCCCTGCCGGCCGAAGCGCCCGCGGGCCGGGCCTTCGTGCCCTCCGGCGTCGGACGGCTGCGCTTCACCGGTCTGCGTTCCGCGCCCGCCTGGGTGACCTGCCGACTGCGCTCCACGGACGGGGACACCGCGCTCCTGGATCTGCGTCTGTGGGACGAGAAGGAACAACTGGTCCTGGAAGCAACGGAGTTCGAACTCACCGCGCTCTCGCCGCTGGACGGCGCGCTCTTCGAGACCCGCTGGAGGCCGCGCCCGGTCGCACAGGAGCGGCCCGCCGACGGCGGCTGGCTCGTCCTGGCCGACGCCACCGGAGTGGCCGACTCGCTCGCACAGCGGCTGACCTCGGCCGCCGTACCCCATGTGATCGCGCGCAGGGGCACGGCGTTCGGCGCCGAGGGCCCCGGCCGCTACGTCCTCGACCCGGCCGATCCGCGGCAGTTGGCCCGGCTGCTCGACGAGGCCTTCGCCGACGGGCCGCCGGAGCGGGTGGTGCAGCTGTCCGCCCTCGACGCCCCGGCCGTCGAGGACCCCGCCACGGCCGAAGAGACCGCGCGTTGCTGCGTCCTGAGCACCCTGCACCTGGTACGGGCGCTCGCCGACCGGCCTCGGAGCCGCCCCCCGCGCTTGTTCACGGTCGTACGCGGCAGCCAGGCCGCCGGTGACAGCACACAGGTGACGCACCCTCAGCAGGCGCTCGCCTGGGGCTTCGGACTCTCGGTGGCCCAGGAGTACCCGGAACTGTCGACCACGCTGATCGACCTGCCGGCCACGGGCGGCGACGACGCCCTGTGGACGCAGCTGCGGCACGCGGACGACGAACGCCTGGTCGCACTGAGGGAATCGGGCCGGCTGGTACCACGGCTGACCCGCACCCGCCCCGACGACGGCGGCCACGACGCGATGAGCGCGGACGGCGTGCACCTGGTCACGGGCGGTCTGGGCGGCCTCGGCCGGGTGGCCGCCGAGCGGCTGGTCCGCCGGGGCGCCCGCCGACTGGCCCTGCTGAGCCGGGGCGCGCCCGACGCGGCCGCGCGGAGCTGGATCGAGGGGATGGAGGCGCACGGGGTCACCGTGCACCTCGCCCGCGCGGACGTCGCCGACCGCGCCGTGCTGACGGCCGCCCTGGACGCCGTACGGCGTGAGGCCGGACCGATCGCCACGGTCGTCCACGCCGCGGGCGTCCTCGACGACGCCACGGTGGCGAACCTGACCGACGAACGCGTCCTGGGCGTGCTCGCCCCCAAGGTCCTCGGCACCACCCTGCTCACCGAACTGGCCCCGGAGGCAGAGAGGTTCGTCCTCTTCGCTTCGGCGGCCGGTGTCCTCGGATCGGCGGGCCAGAGCCCGTACGCGGCGGCGAACGCCTTCCTGGACGCCTGGGCGCACCACCTCTCCCGCACCGGCCGCCGGGCGCTCAGCCTGGACTGGGGCGCCTGGACCGAGGTCGGCATGGTCGCCGCCTCCGGCACCCGGGCCGCCGAGACCAGCCGTTCGGGGCTGGCCGCCTTCACCCCGGCGGAAGGCGGCGACCTGTTCGAACGGGTGCTCGCCACCTCCCGCCGCCAGCTCGCTCCCCTCGCCCTGGACACGGCCGCGCTGGAATTTGACCCGGACACGGTGCGCACCCGACCGGTCCTGGGCGACCTGATCACCCCCGCCGACACCCCCGCGGGCACGGACGACCTCGTCGCGCGGGTGTTCGCCGCGACGACGGACCAGGACCGGGCCACACGGCTCGAGGCGTACGTACGGGCCAAGGTCGGCCAGGTCTCCGGCGGTGCCGCGGACGTGTCCGCGACCACGGCCCTCAAGGAACTGGGCCTGGACTCGCTCATGCTGGTCAGGCTGCGCAACGCCTTCACCCGGGAGCTGGGCGCCGAGCTCCCCGCCGCCACCGTCTTCTCGGCGGCCGACGTCCGCGGCCTCGCACGGGCCCTGGGCGAGGCGCTGCCCGAACAGGGCACCGGGCCACGGAACGAGGACCCACGGCCCGACGCCGCCCCCGAGGTGCCCGAGAGCGAGCTGCGGCCCGCGACCCGGGACGTCGTACGGCTGCTGCGCAGCGCCCAGCCGGGGATGCCGGGTGCGGCGCACGCCGTCGGCCTCGCCGTCCGGCTCACCGCGCCGACCAACCGCGAGACGCTGACCGGCATCGTCGAACGGCTCGCCGGACGGCACGCGGCCCTGCGCACGGCGATGGCCCGGGACGGCGGACGGAACCGGCGGCTGCGTGTGGAGCGGGAGCCGGCCGAGCCCTTGCTGCGCTGGACGGACGTGCCCGCCGACGCCGAACCGGACGCCGGCGACCGGCTGTCCCGGCTGCTGGAGCCGCCGTTCGACCTGGCGAGGGCGCCCCTGTGGCGGTTCGAACTGCTCGACGCCGGCACGCGTGGCCAGACCCTGGTGTTCGGCGCGCACCACGCGGTGAGCGACCTGCAGTCGCTGCTCCTCGTCGCCGGGGAGATCGACGCCGAACTCTCCGGCACCCCGCTCGGAGACACCGTCACCAACCGCGACATCGACCTGCTCGTCGAGGCCCAGCGGACCGGTGACGCCTCCGGAACCGCGGGCATCGCCGACAGGGAGTGGCGCGAGGCATTCCACGGCAGCGAGCGCCTCGACCTGACGCTCGCCCGGCCGCGCCCCGCGACGCGCTCGTACCGGGCCGGGAGCGTGACCGTGGCGCTGCCCGACGGGCTGATGGAACGGGTGTCGGCGGCCGCGAGCAGGCTCGCCGTCACACCCGCCGCCTTCTGCCTCGGCACCCTGACCGTCCTGCTGGCCCGGACGCGCGAGCGGGAGCGCTTCGTGCTCGCCGTGCCCGTCGACACGCGCATCCACGCCGACGCCCACGACGCGGTGGGCTTCTTCGGCGTACCGGTGCCCTTCCCGGCGCGGGCGGCGGCCGGGGAGCGGATCGAGGACGTGCTGAGGCGCACGGACGCGCGACTGGACCGGGTCCTCGCGAAGGGCGCCATGTTCTCGGACGTGCTGTCCACGCTGGCCGGGCAGGGACTCCACCGGGCGAACGCCCCGCTGGTGGAGGTGTACTTCAACTACGTACGCTCCTCGGCGGCCCGGCTCGGCCGGCTGGAGGTGCTCCCGGCCGGAACGGGGTACTCCGACCTCGACCTCATGATCACCATGACCCCGGACGCGGGCCGCGTGCGGTTCGACCACAACCTCGACATCCTGGACGCGGCGGCCACCACCGGGCTGGCGGAGGAGTTCCTGCGGCTGCTCGCCGAGGCGGCCGGCGACCCGACCACGGCGGTCCGTACGACGGGTACGACGGGTACGACGGCCCCCGCCACGGCCGCCGTCCCGGCCACTGCCGGGACCCGCACGACGACGGCTTCCATGGAGAAGGCGACTCCCGTGGCGACCGCGGCTTCGGCCGTGGCGGCGACTCCGGCCGCGGCGGAGCCCCGCGTCGACACGGCCGCTCAGGTCGCGGAGGCCGCTCCCGCCGGGCGGGACACCGACGCCCGACCGCGCCGCTCGCTCGCCCTCGCCGCCACCTTCGCGCTCGGCAGTCTGCCGCTGCTGTGCGGGGCGGCGATGGAGGACGGCGCCGGGGAAGGAGCGGGGGAGCGGACGCGGGACGCGGGCCCGGCGGTGGCGGAGGCGCCGTACCACCAGGTGCTCACCGCCCTGCGCGATCCCTCGGGCGTCTTCACCGATCCCACGACGGCGGTGGGCGTGGTGCTCCTGCGGGCCGTGGACCTGGAACGCTTCGGCCCGGTCACCGACGCGGCGCTGGCCGAACTGGGCACCGCCTACCCGGCCGCGCTGCGAGCCCTGTCCGAGCGGACCCGCGGACCACTGATCGTCGGCGTGCTGCCCTCGGCCCGGCAGGACGACCGCTTCGCACGGTGGGAGAGCGGCCTCGTCGCCGAGCTGGCCGGCACGCCCGGCATCGCGGTGCTCGGCCCGGACGACTGGACCCGCCACCACGCCGTCGCGGAACGCTTCGACGAACGGACCGAGCGGCTGGCCCACCTCCCCTTCACCCCGCGTTTCCAGGCGGCCGTGGCCCTGGAGCTGGCCCAGGTGGTGCGGGCGGTCCTGCGTCCCGCGCCGAAGGTGATCGCGGTGGACGGCGACGAGACCCTGTGGGGCGGGGTCGCCGGGGAGACCGGCCCCGAGTCGGTCGACCTGACCGGACCGCGCGCCCTGCTGGCACGGACGCTGCTGAGGTGGCGGGCCGCCGGCACGCTGCTCGCACTGGTCAGCAACAACGACGAGGACACCGTACGGGCCGTCCTGGACCGCCCGGACAGCACGCTGAAGGCGGAGCACTTCAGCGTGCTGTCCGCCGGCTGGGGCCCGAAGCCGGGCCGGCTCACGGAGGCGGCGCGGGCCCTCGGCCTGGGGCTGGACAGCTTCCTGTTCCTCGACGACAACCCTGTCGAGATCGAGAAGGCGCGGTCGGCGCTGCCCGAGATGCTGTCGGTGACCTGCCCTCCGGCGGACGGACTGGACGGTTTCCTGCGCCGGTTGTGGCCGCTCGTTCCGGCGGCGGCCACGGCCGAGGACGAACTGCGGGCCGGGTTCTACGCGCGGGAGCGGGAGCGGGACGCGGCGCGCGAGCAGGCCGGGTTCGAGGAGTTCCTCGCCGGGCTGGAGCTGGAGGTCGACGTCCGGGCGCTGTCCGACGCCGATGCCGAGCGGGCCGAACAACTCGTGCGCCGCACCAATCAGTTCACCCTCCACCGCCGGTCCGCCGACGGCGGTGACCTGGCGCGGTGGCGGGAGCACGGCGAGGTCTGGACGGCCGCGGCGCGGGACCGCTTCGGCGACTACGGCCAGATCGGCCTGCTCGCCCTGCGCGCGGACGGCGACCGGCTCGACGTGCTCGCCTGGAGACTGAGCTGCCGCGCGCTCGGCCGGGGCGTCGAGGAACGGCTGTTGTGCTGGCTCGCCGACCGCGCCGAGCGACTGGGCTGCGTGAAGGTCCGGCTGACGGCCGAGCGCACCGACCGCAACGCACCCGCCCGCCGTCTGCTGGCCGCGCTGGGCGGCGGGGACCAGGACGACGAGCACCTGGAGACCGTGGTCACGCCGGAACACCTGCGGGCCTTCCGCTCCTGGCGGCGGCGGTGAGCGGGCGCGGCCCGGACCGCGGAAGCAGTACGGAACAGACAGTGCACAGGGGGAAGGACTCTCATGCGTGACGTGAACGAGGGCGCGCCGCCGTACGCCGGACAGCGGGCGACCGGTGAGGCGATCGAGCGGGGTGACGACGGGCCGGGCGTCGAGGCCCTGCTGGCCAGGATCGGACAGGCCGCCGCACCGGCGGCGCCCGGAACCGGGACGGGTCCGGATGCCGGGACCGGGACGGCGGACGCTGCGTCCGGCGCCGGGACGGCTACCGCCCTGTTCGGCACCGGGACCGTTGCCGCCGGGTCGGGTGTCGCCCCCGGGGCGGCTGTCGTCGGGGCGGGCGCGGGTGCCGGGGAGGCTGCCTCCGCGTCCGGCGCCGCCCCCGGCGCGGCTGTCGTCGAGGCCGACACCGGCCTCGGGGCGGCCGCTGCCGGGTCGAGCGCCGGTGCCGCGATGGACAGCGGCGTCGGCGTCTCGTCGACCGCGGCTGCCCCGGCCGCCGTCCAGGTCGCTCCCGCCACCCCCGACGCGGACGGCCTGGCCGCCGTCGTGGCCGCGGCGGCCGCTCGCTTCCTCCCCGGAGGACAACTCTCACCCGACACCGACTTCTTCGACGCCGGCGGCACCTCCGTGGGCGCCGTGGAGCTCGTCGCGGCGCTGGAGGAGGAGCTGGGCGTGGAGATCGACCTGGACGAGGTGTTCGCCGACGCCCGGCCGAGCAGCCTCGCCCGGCGCTGGCTGGCCACCGCGGATGCCGCGGCGGCCCTCCCGGCACCGAGTGCGTCGGCGATCCCGGCGACCCCGGCGGACACACGCACCCCGGCCCCGGCCCCGACGGCGGCCGACGTGACCGTCGTGGCACCCCGGGCGACGCTCACGGCTCGGACCACCGGTGGTGACCCCTCGTACGCCACGGCCCGCCCCGAAGACCTCGACCAGATCCTGGCCGACCTCGCCCTCGCCGACCGCCTGCCCTGGACCGGCTCGCCCGAGCCGGTGCCGCCCCGCCGGATCCTGCTCACCGGCGCCACCGGCTTCCTCGGCGGCCACCTGCTCCTCGACCTGCTCAGGCACAGTGACGCGCACGTCCACTGCCTCGTGCGCGCCGCCGACGAGGAGGCGGCCACGGCCCGCCTCGGCGAGGCGCTGAAGAGCCACGGGCTGCCCTGGTCGTCGGAGGTCCGCCGCCGGGTGACGGTGCTCCCCGGCGACATCGGCCGGCCTCGCCTCGGCCTGTCCGACAGCGGCTGGAACAAGCTCGCCCACGAAGTGGACAGCATCGTGGGCGTGGCGGCGGCCGTGGACTTCCTGCGCGGCTACCGGTCACTGCGGCAGAGCAACGTCATCGGCGCGCTGACCCTCGCCGAACTCGCGGCGACCGGCCCGCCCAAGCCGCTGCACCACATCTCCTCGATCGCGGTCTTCAACGAGGTCGGCATCTCCTCCATGGGCGAGGACGACCCGCTCGCCCGCGTCGACCGTCTCGTCGCGGGCTACGACCAGACGAAATGGGCCGCCGAGGTCGCCCTGCGAAGGGCCCGCGACCACGGACTGGTCGTCACCGCGATGCGCCCGGGAGGCATCGGGGGCCACACCCGCACGGGCGCGCACAACCCGCAGGACCTCAGCAGCGGCCTCATCGCCGCCTTCGGCCGCTTCCGCACCGTTCCCGCCTTCCACCGGCTGAACGCGGCCCCGGTGGACTGGGTGAGCCGGGTCGCGGCGGCCGTCGTCTGCGAACCCGACGCCTGGGGCTTCGACTACAACCTGACCGGCGTGCCCAACACCCTCGACGACGTCGTACGGGACATGGCGTTCGGCGGCATGCACGTGCGCGTACAGGACTGGGACGAGTGGCGCACCGACGTCCTGGCCCGCCTGGAGGCCGAACCCGTTCCCGAACTCGGCTTCCTCACCAGGGTGCTGCGAAGTCCCACAGCGCTCAAGCTGTGCGAGGCGACCCTGAAGGGGCCGGCGGCCGGAGACGGACGCACCGCGGCACTCGTCGAAGCACTCGGACTGCGCCCCGCCGCCCGCTACGACGCCCGGGCCCAGCTCAGGACGTTCGAGCGGCTCGCCCGGAACGGCCTGGCCCGGCTTCCCGCGAAGGACGATCCGCCGTACCTGTGGTTCTCCGAGACGGCCGAGGGCGCCGTGGGCCCGGCCGGTGCCGCCGCCGACACCCCCTGCTCGGCGGCGCTCACCCTCTCCATCGCGAGCATGCACCAACTGGTGAGGGAACGCAGGGTGGACGTCGGCGGCGAGGTGGTGTGCGCGGCGGCCCACCCCGCACCGCTGCTCGTGGAACGCGGTGACGTCTGGGTGCGGCCCGAGGAGGGCATCCCGCAGCGGCACGGGATGCGCCATCAACTTCTGCGCTACCGGCTGACGTTGCGGGACGCCGACGGAGGCCGGTGGTGGCTGGAGGGCCACAAGTACGCCCGCGCCCGCCGTGACGTGTGGCGGCAGACCCGCGCGCTGGACGTCGAGATCGGTCGCGAGGGCGAACCCGCGTGTCTCGCCGGTGAACTCGTCGTACCCGCGGACTCCTACGTGCGCGACCAGATCGACGGCATCGAGGTGGACCCGCGCCTGACCGGCCGGGAGAAGCGCGCCGCCAAGCTGACCTGGCTCGCCTGGTTCGGCGCGGAGATGGGCCGCGGCCTGCTGGGCCCCTTCACCCGCGCCGCCGCGGACCTCCTCGACCTCCGCCCCGCCCGGACCACCTCGGAGCGCCACCGATGATCTTCAGAACCGCCAACTCCCTTACCAGGCCGACGATCCGCAAGGTCAGGACGGGCACGGCCCTGCGGCCGCTGCGCCACCGCCTCGACCCGGCGCGGGTCGAGGAGATCCCCTTCCACGCCGGGGACGGCGTACGCCTCGGACTCACCCGCGTCGACAGCGGGGAGCGCGACCGGCCCGCGGTACTGCTCCTGCACGGTCACACCGCCTCCGCCGACATGTTCCTGCTCCCCGAGACCCGCAACCTGGTCGACGTGCTGCTCGACGACGGCTACGAACCCTGGCTGCTCGACTGGCGGGGCAGTTGCCGGCTGCCCTACAACGAGACCGGCCGGAGGTACACCTACGACGACGTCGCGCTCCACGACATCCCCGACGCCGTCTCCCGGATCCGTGAACGCATCGGCGACCGGCCGCTGTTCGTGGTCGCCCACTGCATCGGCTCCCTGGCCCTGTCGCTGAGCATGACGGCGGGACTGGTGCCCGGCCTCGCGGGCGTCGTGTCCCAGGGCGTGTTCCTGACGCCGAAGCTCGCGGGACGTACCTCGCTGCGGATGACGGTGGCGGGCGAGCTGCTGAAGAACCGGATCGACCACATACCCGTCGACTTCCGCAAGGTGGGGCTCAGGTCGCGGTACACACCCCTGTTCGCGCTGGCCTCCCGCGGGGCCGCGTGCCCGGATCCGACCTGCCAGATCCTCCACAACTCGGCCTGGGGATCGGGTGCTTCGCTGTTCCTGCACGAGAACCTGTCCGACGCCACCCACGACCGGCTCGCCGAACTCCTCGGGCCGGCGCCGCTGTGGATCCTGCCGCACCTGCGCCGTATCGAGCTGGCCCGCAGCGTCGTCCGCTGGCACGACACCGACCACCGCTACCGGGCGCTGCCGCCCAACGCGCTGGACGCGGCCGCCCGCATCGACACCCCGGTCCTGCTCCTCGCGGGAAGCGAGAACGGACTGTGGCTGGACTCGCAGAAGCTCTGCCACGAGGTGCTGGCACACCGCCGGCCCGAGCTCGACGTGTCGTACACCGAGATCCCCGGCTACGGCCACCTCGACACGTTCCTGGGCCGGGGCGCCGCCCTGGACGTCTTCGGTCACATCCTCGAATTCCTCGGCGGACGACGGTGACGCGGGCCCCCGCGGCCGGTTACCGTACCGACCAGTAACCAGACCGCACCCAGGAGGCACCATGCCCCAGCTCGAAGTCGACGGCGCCGTGCTGACGTACGACGACGAGGGCCCCCGCGACGGCGACGGCGCGCCCCTGGTGTTCATCCACGGCTGGACGGCCGACCGGCACCGCTGGGACCACCAGATGGAGCACTTCGGGCGGAAGCGGCGCGTCGTACGACTGGACCTGCGCGGGCACGGAGAGAGCGGGGGGTCGGGACGGCGGACCGTGGCGGAGCTGGCCTCCGACGTCCTCGCCGTCCTCGACCACCTGGAGCTCGACCGGTTCGTGCTCGTCGGCCACTCGATGGGCGGGATGATCGCGCAGACCCTGACGCTCGCCCACCCCGAGCGGGTCGAGCGGCTGGTGCTGGTGAACTCGATCGGCAGGATGGCGTACAGCCGGGGGAGGGGCCTGCTGATGGCGGCCTCGACCATGGTGCCGTTCAAGCTGTTCGTGGCCGCCAACATCCAGCGCGCCTTCGCCCCCGGCTACCCGCGCGAGAGGATCCGCGAGTACGTCCGGGCCTCGGCGGGCACGCCCCGGGAGGTGGTCATGACGTGCTACGGCGCCATGCGGTCCTTCGACGTCCTCGACCGGCTCGGTGAGATCAGCGCCCCCACCCTCCTGATCCACGGCTACCACGACATCCAACTGCCCGTCTCCCAGATGCTCCGGATGGCGAAGGCGTACCCGGACGCCGTGGTGCGGATCGTGGACGCCGGCCACGAACTCCCCGTGGAGAAGCCGGCCGAACTCACCGCCGCGCTCGACCGGTTCGTGACGGACAAGCCGTAACCGGCCGGGGGTACCGGCGGGCCACGGCCGACGCGATTCTGCGGGGCGTCATCTCGGCGTCGCGTCCTCGCAGCCCTCCGAAACCTCCACCACCTCGAAGACCACCGGGAAATCGGTGATCTGCTGGTTCGGACCCGGCCGGGAGCCGCAGATCCTCCACCCGGCCGGGTCGTCCACCGGACGCCCCCGTCCGCTCGCGTCCTCGAACTCCATGTCGAGCCTGGAGCCCATCTGCTCCAACGCGCGCCCCGCGTTGCCGCCGACGACATCGGGCATGACGGCGCCGACGGGCTCGGGGCGTGTCGAACGGCGTGCCTCGGCGGACGCCGGACCGCTCGTGCCGCCCGCCGACGCGTCCGGCACGGACGACGTGCCGCACGCGGTGACCGGGGCCAGCAGTGCGGCGGCGAGCACGGCACTCGGAATCCTGGCGACGCGCATGTCAACTTCCTTCTGCTCGACGGTGGTTGCGAACAGTTGCGAACAGTACTGCCCCGCCTCTACCGGGCTTTCCGACCCTGATCCGTCCAACCGGGTTCGAATACGGGCCCGACCATGGTTATGATCACCGCGGCAAGGCCGTAGCGCAGAGGTCGTCGCGCCCAAGCATCGAGCTGGAGGACGTCGGTTCGAATCCGACCGGTCTTGCCACCCTTTTCGTGGAGGAATGTCGATTGGCGTCGGTTCACCCCCGGAGGGCGGAGGGCGATGCCGCCCTCGGCGCGCCGGGCACCGGCGATGGACCGGTGGAGTGGTGATGACGCAGCCGACGCCCGTACGCTGCCCCGCGATCGAGCACCCCGACATCCCGATCAGCGAACCCGCCGCCCTGGAACCGCTGCTCGCCCGGCTGCGCTCCGAACGGCCGGTCGAGGCCGACGAGACGTTCCCGCTCGGCACCGTGCGCGCGGACGGACGCGTCGACCTGTGCAAGCAGGGACTCGGCGCGGGCGGCGCCGCCCGGCTCATGCCCGTGGCCGCCGCCTCCCCGCACGCCGCGCACGTGCTGCTCGGCACCAACGCCATCGGCGACGAGGGAGCCCGCACGGTCGCCGACGCGCTCACCGACGGCCACGGCCTGCACACGCTCTACCTCGGCTGCAACCGCATCGGCCCCGAAGGGGTCACCGCGCTCGCCGGGACGCTGGCGACGGACGACACCGTCCGCGCCCTGTGGCTCAAGCGCAACCCGGTGGGCGACGACGGCGCCCGCGCGCTCGCCGGGATGCTCCGCCGCAACACCGCGCTGCGCACCCTCGACCTGGTCAACACCGCTCTGGGCACCGACGGTCTGCTGGCCCTGTGCGAGACCCTCGTCAGCCGGCCGAGCCCCGTGGAACGGCTCTTCCTCGGCGGCAACGGCCTGACCGCCGCGGCCGCCCCGCTGCTTGCCGTGCTGATCCGCGAGGCGGGCGTGCGCGAGCTGTACCTCCCCGCCAACCACCTGGGGGACGAGGGCGCCGCGATCCTCGCCGCCGCGGCCGACCCCGCGCGGCCCGTACGCCTCGGACTGGGCGGCAACGGCATCGGCCCCGCCGGTGCCCGGGCGCTCGCCGACTCGCTCGGCGGCATCGAGGTGCTCGACCTGGGCCGCCCGCTGTCGGAACGCAGCCTCGGCGCCCCCGCCAACACCACCGGCGACGAAGGCGCCCACGCGCTGGCCGCCGCCCTGCCCGGCAGCCCCCTGCGCCGACTGGAGCTGTGCCACACCGGCCTGACCGGACGGGGCGCGAAGACCCTGCTGGCCGCCGTGCCCGACGACTCGGCCCTGGAGTACGTCGGTCTGGGGCCCGGACTGCCCCGCAAGGTCAAGCGGTCCTTCACCCAGCGCCTGCGGCCCGTGGGCAGGGCACACCCCGACCTGCGCGCGATAGGGAGCGTCTACCGTTGAGCCCTCGTGGCGAACTCCGCTGCTTCCCCGCGGACGAGGCGTCGAGCCGGCGCCGGATCCGCCGGTACGCGGTACCCCGCTGGATGATCGAACGCGCGACCGCGGCCCGGCTGGCCGGCGACTGGCGGGGAGCCTGCGCGGCGGCCGGCGTCGACATCGCCTTCGAGCTGTCCGAGGTGGCCGGACACTGCGGCGACGACGTCGCCGCGGCCCTGGAGGACGACCTCCGTCACCTCGCCCCCGACCTGCTGCGCTGGCACCTGCCGCGCATCCTCGGCGGGCGGACCACGCTCGTCACGGGGCAGACGGTCGTCCTGGCGCGCTACCGTCCGAAGACGGCCGACGAGGACCGCTCCACCACGCCGTACTTGCACGTCACCACGCCCGCGATGATCGACGGACCGCAGCGGATCGCCCTGCGGTTCGGCACCGTCGAGGACGAGTGGGCCGCGGGAGTCTTCGGTCCGGGCGCCGAGGACTGGCGGTACGCGCGGCACCTGTGGGACGCACGGCACACCGCCGAACTGCTCGAACGCTGCGGCGGATCGGACCGGCCGCCGTTCTTCCACGCCGACGCGACCCCGCGCGGCACGGACGAACTGCCCACGGCCGACCCCGGCGCCGCCGACCCCGCGGCGCGGGCCGAGTGGGCCACGCTGCTGCACCAGAAGGGCGAGACGGTGGCCGCCCTCGCCGCCGCCGGCATCGAGGCGGACCTGACCCGCACCCGGAACTCGCGCTATCGCCAGGTGGGCCTGACCGAGCTCCTGGGCGGGATCGCCCTCGGACACACCGGCCTGGAACCGGAGATCCGCCGACAGGCCGCGGCAGGCCTCGGCGACCGCTTCGTCATCGCCGCGCACTGGCGGACCCACATCCTCCTGGAGCTCACGGACGCCGGCGGACTGCTGATGCGCGCCGTCGACCGTGAGGAGGTCAAGTTCGAGCCCGTACTCGCCGAGGCCCTGTGGCGCAGACTCCCCGACCTCGATCTGATGCGCGTCGGGGGCGTCACGGCGGAACATCTCCACCCGCTCGTCCGCGAGGCCCTGTTCCCCGCCCTTCCCGTCCCGGCGGGTCCGGCCGGTCCTCCGGGACCGACGCCGCCCGAACCGGTGCGGGTCAGATGCCGCGAGGAATGGCACGAGGTGGGCTTCCGTCCCGGCGGCCTGCTCGCCATGCCGCACAGCGACGAGGAACAGCAGCGCGAGCGCGCCCTGCGCGCCTTCGGCGGCGCCGTCTCCGGATGCTTCGCCGTGGAACAGACGTGGACCTCCGGAGAAGGCCGCCTGCCGAAGGCACTGCGGGCGCAGCGCGGCGAACTGTTCCTGCGCGCCCAGCACGGCGACACCCCCGGTGTGCTGGAACTCCTCGACGCCGGTGTCGACCCGCGCGTACGGGACGCCAAGGGCCGCAACCTGCTGCATGTGCTGAACCTCCTCGACCACGAACCGCTCCTGCCGCGGCTGCTGGCGGCGGGAGTCGACCTCGAGGCCCGCGACCAGCGTGACCGCACACCTTTGTTCGTGGCGGTCAACGACCTCGGTTCGAAGGCGCTGGTGGAAGCACTCGTCGCTGCCGGGGCACGGCTCGACGCGGTCGACGAGTCCGAACTCTCGCTGGCCCAGATCGTCCGCCGCTACAAGCGCCCCGATCTGACCTTCCTCCGGGAGCGCGTCCAGGCGGAGCACCCCGGTATCGGCGCCGAGTGGTGGGACGAGTGGATGGACGAGCAGGACGAGTACCACGCCGAGGAGGACGAGGCGGACGAGTCCGAACCGTACGAGTCCGAGCCCGGCGACACCGGCGTCGAGTGGACGGACGAGCAGTACTACGTCGACAAGGCGGACGAGCCCGACGACGAGCCCGAGCCGGACGAGTTCGACGACGAGGAGAGGCAGTCCCTTTGAGCACCGACGGGACCACCGTCATCGCGCCCTCCGGCCCGCTGGCGGCCGCGGACGACCTCAACCGCCGGCTGCGCACGCACCGCACCGAACCCGCCGCGAACCCCCAACTGGAGGCGCTCGCCCTCGCCGTGACGGCCAACCAGCCCGTCCTGCTGTGGGGAGAACCGGGAATCGGCAAGTCGGCCGCCCTGGAACAGCTCGCGGCCGGACTCGGCCTGCCGCTGGAGACGGTCATCGCCAGCGTGCACGAACCCTCCGACTTCGCCGGACTGCCCATCGTCGGTGAGGACCCGGCCGCGACCGGCGTCCCGATGGCCCCGCCGGACTGGGCGGTCCGCCTCGCCGGGGCCGGACAGGGCCTGCTCTTCTTCGACGAGCTCTCCTCCGCGCCGCCCGCCGTGCAGGCGGCCCTGCTGCGCGTGGTGCTCGAACGACGGGTGGGCAGCCTCGTCCTCCCGGAGGCGGTACGCATCGTCGCCGCCGCCAACCCGCCCTCCAGCGCGGCCGACGGCTGGCACCTGAGCCCGCCCCTCGCCAACCGGTTCGTCCACCTGGAATGGACCCACGACCCCCGGACCGTCGCCCGCGGCATGGCCGGCACCTGGCCGGAGGTGAGCGTGCCCGTCGTCGGCGCCGCGAAGGTGCCCGGCGCGGTCGCACGGGCCCGCGGCGCGATCTCCGGCTTCCTGACGGCCCGGCCCGGCCTGGTCCACCACATCCCCGGCGACGCCGAGAGCCGGGGCCGGTCGTGGTCCTCGCCCCGCACCTGGGAGATGGCGCTCAAGCTGCTCGCCACCGGATACGCGGCCGGCGCCGGCCGCGAGGCGCTGGCCGCCGCGCTCACCGGGGCCGTCGGCGACGGGGCGGGCCTCGAGCTGCTGTCCTACCTCGAACACCTCGACCTGCCCGACCCCGACCGCGTCCTCGCGGACCCGGACGCCTTCGCCCTGCCCGACCGCGGCGACCGTCAACTGGCGTTCCTCATCGCGGTCGTCGCCGCCATCCAGAGCGACCTCACCCGGCCCCGCTGGGAAGCCGGCTGGACGGTCCTGGCGAAGGCCGTGGACGCCGGTGTCCCGGACGTGGCAGCCCGGGCCGCCACCGACCTCGCGTCGATGCGGCACCTCGACTGGCCCGTACCGCCCGGCATCGACGGGTTCCTGGACCTGCTGCAGATGTCGGGGGCGCTGCCCGGCGGCGGCCGGTGAGCAGGACGGGGACCACGGGAGACGCCCGAGGCTCCCTCGACATGACCAAACTGCTCGCCGCCCGCTACCGCGCGGCGAGCGACCGGCCCTATCTGGCGGCCGCGTTGTACTCCCTGACCGTCGTACCGAGCACACAGGTGCCCACGATGGGGGTGGACCGGCACTGGCGCTGCTACGTGTCCCCTGCCTTCGTCGAGGCGACACCGGTGCCCGAGCTCGCGGGCGTGTGGGTGCACGAGGTGGCGCACCTGCTGCGCGACCACCACGGCCGGGCCGACCGGCTCCCCGCCGCCGCCCAGCGCGACTGGCACCGCGTCAACGTCGCCCAGGACTGCGAGATCAACGACGATCTGCTCTCGGACGGCCTGCGGCTGCCCGAGGGACGCATGGAACCCCGCCTGTTCGGCCTTCCCGAGGGGCAGCTGTTCGAGGCGTACGTGGACCGGCTGCCGTCGCACGTGCGGACGCCGGACTGCGGATCGGGTGCCCACGGCAGGCCCGCGTCCTGGGAGCTGCCGGGGAGCGCCGGGCCCGCGCGGATCGGGGAGATCGAGGCACAGGCGCTCAGACGGCAGACCGCCGACGCGATGCGCGCCCACCAGCGGGCCCGTGGCTCCCTGCCCGGGGGCTGGCAACGCTGGGCCGAGGAGATCCTGGAACCCACGGTGGACTGGCGGCAGGCGCTGTCCGGCGCGGTCCGGGAGGCCGCCGCATGGGCGGGCGGAGCCGTCGACTAC
Organism: Streptomyces sp. NPDC058751; assembly: GCF_042746485.1. NCBI lineage: Bacteria > Bacillati > Actinomycetota > Actinomycetes > Kitasatosporales > Streptomycetaceae > Streptomyces > Streptomyces sp. NPDC058751. The sequence goes on from NZ_JBHYPZ010000041.1 coordinate 61,861, forward strand.
ACCTACCGCCGCCCCTCGCGCCGCACCCCGGCGCTGCGCGGTGTCGTCCTGCCGAGCCTGCGCAGACCGCTGCCGAGGGTGGCCGTGGTCATCGACACCTCCGGTTCGATGGGCGACGACGAACTGGCCGCCGCCCTCGCCGAGGTGACGGGTGTCCTGCGCGAGGTGGGGGTCCGCGGCAACCGCGTCACCGTGCTGGCGTGCGACGCCGACGTCCAGGCCGTGTCCCGGGTGGTGGCCACCGAGCAGATCACCCTGGGCGGCGGCGGTGGCACGGACATGCGCGTCGGCATCGAGGCGGCGCTCGCTACGCCGGACCGCCCGAACATCGTCGTGGTCCTCACCGACGGGCTCACCCCCTGGCCCGACGAGAGCCCGCCCTGCCGCGTCATCGCGGCCCTGATCGGCTCCGGCGCACCGCAGCCGCCCGGTTGGGTGGAGACGGTACGCGTTCCCGCCACCTGACACGTCCGGTCGGCCGGAGCCGGGAATCGGGCGCTCGGGGGCCGACGCCGCCCACGGAATCAAGGGAGTTCACGGGGCAGGAGAGGGAGCGGAGGGTGGCCGCGGCGCTGACGTGGGCGATTCAACGGCGGGTCGCGGCCGAGGCGGCGCCGCGGCTCACTTGAAACGCGCTGCACACACGTGTCCTGCCTCACTATCGAGGCCGCTGAGCCAACCCTTTTGGCGCTGAGATCTTCTCCTTGGGATGAAGATCCTGAAGAGACGGCCCCGCTTACTCATACTCCTGACCCTGGCCGTCATGGCGGCCGTGACGGTGACCGCCGCCATGGTCATCCGGGCGAACAAGATGGAGACGCTCTCCCCGCGCGAGGAACGTGACCGGGCCGCGTCCGGAGCAGTCGTACCGTCGGGGCAGGCGGACTGCCGGAAGGCCAAGTGCATCGCGCTCACCTTCGACGGCAACCCGGGCGAACCCACCGGCCGGCTGATGGACCTCCTGAAGGAATACAAGGCGCCGTCGACGTTCTTCCTCGAGGGCCGACGCATCCACATGTTCCCGGATGTGGTGCGGCGGATCGCCGAGGAAGGCCACGAGATCGGGGACCACACCTGGACGCACGCGGTGCTGACCGATGTCTCCGATGCCCGGATCCGCGACGAGCTGCGTCGCACGGCACGGGCCGTCTCCGGCATCACCGGCAGCGAGCCGACGCTGATGCGCCCGCCCCAGGGCCGCACCGACGACCGCGTCTCCAAGGTCTCGAAAGAACTGGGGATGGCGCAGGTGCTGTGGACGGTGACCGCGAAGGACTACGAGACGGACGACCCCGAGCTGATCACCAAGCGCGTGCTCGCGGGCGCCGATCGCGACGGGATCATTCTGCTCCACCCGCTGCACAAGGGCACCGTGCCGGCCATGCCTTCCGTCCTGAAGTCGCTCAGCGAGCAGGGCTACACCTTCGTGACCGTCTCCCAGCTGCTCGCTCCGGCCAAGGCCGAGCCCGGCAAGATCTACAAGTGACCGACTGACGCGCGAAGCGTCCGTCTCCTTCGGTCCCTCGCCACCACGGGAGCGGTGGCCACCGGTTCCGCCGAACTCCGGCGAATCGCCCCATGGCGGACGATCGCCCGTCGGCGATCACGCCACCGACCGGCACGAGCACCACCGCGATCGGCCGCACCAGACCCGTGGCCGGCGACTTCGGGATGAAACGATGCCCATGAGGAACTGACGGGTTCGACGGCTCAGGGGGACACGGGATGCTGACGGGGATCGTGATCGACTCGGTGGACGTCGAGCGCATGGACCGCTTCTGGCTGGACGCGACGAAGGGCCGGACGGGCGGGCTGCGGCTGCGCTTCGTGCCGGTCACGGAGCCCAAGGCGCCGCACAAGAACCGGCTGCACCTCGACCTGGCCGGAGGACCCGACTGGGAAGCCGAGGTGGAACGCCTGCTCGCCCTCGGCGCGACGCGGGCCGACATCGGTCAGGGGGACGTCCCGTGGGACGTGCTGGCCGATCCGGAGGGCAACGAGTTCTGCGTGCTGCGGCCCGGTCACCCCGGCGTGCTCGCCGACTCCGGCCTCGTCGCGATCTGCCTCGACGTCGCCGGGGAGCACCGCCACGCGCAGTCGGCCTTCTGGCAGGCCGAGGCGGACTGGCACGCGGTCGAGTACCACGACTGGGGTGTCCGGCTGCGCCGGAGACGCTCCAGCGCGGTCTCGCTGGTGATGGGGCCGCCGGCGGCGCCGAAGACGGGGCGGAACAGGCTGCGCCTGGAGGTGACCCGGCCCGAGTGGGAACCCGGCGAGTTCCTCGACGCGGGCGGGAACGAGTTCCACGTCACGGGCTGACCCGCCGACGGCTTCTCCAGGGGCCGTCCCGTAATCCCCGGCCGGTCCGGCCGTCCGTCCGGGGCCCGCGGTCGTGCCGGCGTCCGGAGGAGGCACCCCTCGTCTGCCGCTCGGGCGCGAGGGCGCCTAAGATCGCGGGCATGGCCCTGAGCGTGAGTGACGTGGACCGGTTCGAAGCCGCGAGGCCGCGGCTGGAAGCCATCGCCTACCGGCTGCTCGGCTCGGCGGGCGAGGCGGAGGACGCCGTGCAGGAGACGTTCCTGCGCTGGCAGGCGGCCGACATCGGCCGGATCGAGGTGCCCGAGGCCTGGCTGACCAAGGTCCTCACCAACTTCTGCCTCAACCAGCTGACTTCGGCCCGCGCGCGGCGTGAGACGTACGTGGGGCAGTGGCTCCCCGAGCCGCTGCTCGCCGGGGACACGATGCTCGGCCCCGCCGACACCGCCGAACAGCGCGAGTCCGTGTCGTACGCCGTCCTCGTCGTGCTGGAGCGACTGTCTCCCAAGGAGCGTGCGGTGTACGTCCTGCGGGAGGCGTTCGACTACCCGCACCGGGAGATCGCCGAGATCCTGGACATCACCGAGGCGGCCGGCCAGCAGATCTACCACCGGGCCAGGAAGCACGTCGCCGAGGGCAGGGCACGCACCGAGGTCGACGAGACCGCCGCCCGGCGGATCGTCGAGGAGTTCCTGGCCGCGGCGACCAGCGGCCGTACCGAACCCCTCGTCCGCCTGCTCACCCAGGACGCCGTCTCGGTCGGCGACGGCGGCGGCAAGGTCCCGGCCCGCGCGAAGGCGTTCGAGGGCGCGAAGGCGGTCGCCACCTTCCTGCGCGGACTGTTCAAGCCCAGCGACGCCAAGCGGAAGTACATCGGCGGCGCGCCCGACATGTACGCCACCACCGCCAACGGCGGACCCGCGATCGTCGCGGTCGTGGACGGCCGGGTCGTCGGGATCACCTGCCTGGAGGTCACCGCGGACGGCATCGTCGCGGTCCTCAGCCAGGTCAACCCCGACAAACTCGTCCGCGCGACCGAGCAGTGGGCGGCCATGGACCACGGGGAGGGCCCGCTCTACACCCTCTGAGGTGGATGTGACGCAGGACACATCCGGATCCTGTCAGGAAACGCGGGGCTGCCCGGTTCAAGGGGCGACAGCACGCCGGACAACGGCGGGCCCGCCCAGACAGGAGCCCGGACATGCAGCACCGCATCGTCGTCATCGGAGCCGGATACACCGGAGCCACCGCCGCCGGCCGCCTCGCCAAGCGGCTGCACCGCCAGGACGCCACCATCACCCTCGTCAACCCCGAGCCCGACTTCGTCGAGCGCGTCCGGATGCACCAGCTCGCCACGGGCCAGGACCTCAAGCCCCGGCCGTTCGCCGAGATGTTCGCCGGTACGGGCGTGGAGCTGAGGCTCGCGAACGTCACCGCCGTTGACGCGGACCGCAGGACGGTCTCTCTGACCGGTGCCGACGGCCCGGAGGAGCTCACGTACGACACCCTGGTCTACGCCCTCGGCAGCGGCTGGAACGACGGAGACGTCCCCGGCGTCGCCGCGCACGCCGACGAGGTGGCGAGCCGCCCGGGCGCCCTCCGCCTCCGCGACCGCCTCGCCGCCCTGGAGGCCGGCAGGCCCGTGGTGGTCGTGGGCGGCGGTCTGACCGGAGTGGAGGCCGCGACCGAGATCGCCGAGGCCCGGCCGGACCTCGACGTCGCCCTGGCCGCCCACGGCGCCCTCGGCGACTGGCTCTCGGCCAAGGGCCGCGCCCACCTGCGGAAGGTGACCGACCGGCTCGGCATCGAGGTGCACGAGCACGCGACCGTCACCGCGGTGGCGGCGGACGCCGTGACCACCGCCGACGGCCGGAGCCTGCCCGCCGCGGTCACCGTGTGGACCACCGGCTTCGCCGTCCACCCGATCGCCCGGTCCAGCGCCCTGGAGGTGACCGAGCGCGGCCAGATCGTGGTCGACGCCACGATGCGCTCCGTCTCCCACCCCGACGTGTACGCCGTCGGCGACGCCGCGATGGCCGTCGGACCCGAGGACAAGCCCCTGCGCATGTCCTGCGCCTCGGGCGTCCCCATGGCCTGGCAGGCCGCCGACGCCATCGCCGCCCGGCTGGCCGGCGTCAAGGTCCCCCGCGTCCCCATCCGCTACTACCAGCAGTGCGTCTCCCTCGGCCGCAAGGACGGCCTGATCCAGTTCGTCACCGCCGACGACCGGGCGGTCGACCGCGCCCTGACGGGCCGCACGGCCGCCCGCTACAAGGAACTGATCTGCAAGGGCGCGGCCTGGGGCGTCGCCAACCCGACGATGGGCCTGCCGTCCCGGCGCCGCCGCGTCGTGCGGCAGGAGACCCCGGATCTCGCTCCGGCCGAGGCGACCGCCTGATCCGGACCCCGGGGAGAAGGTGCCTCGCGTCCGCGGCGGGCTTCCTCCTCCCCGGTCCCGGTGGCCGGCCGTACGGGAGTGGCGCGGCGTCGGGTGCCGCGCCGCGCGCCGGGTCAGCGGCCGGCGGACGCCAACTCGTCGTGGGGCGCGCGGTCGGAGTCGGTGCGCAGGATCCCGGCCGCCGCGGCGGTGGCCACGCACAGCAGGCTCAGCAGGACGAAGGTGTGGTTGAGGGGCACGAGGTGGGTCAGCCAGCCGATGACGGCGGGACCGGCGAGCATGCCGACGTAGCCGAGCCCGGCGACACGGGAGACGTTGGCGCCGGCGGCCGCGGGGTCGGCGTGCCCGGCCGCGCTGAACAGCTGCGGGACGGTGCCCGACAGGCCGAGGCCGAACAGCGCCCAGCCCGCGAACGCGGCCCACATCCACGGGCCGAGCGCCACGAGCGTGATGCCGACGGCCGCCGTCGCCGCGCCGTGGCGCAGAACCGCCATGGAGCCGAACCGGGCCACGAGGCGGTCGGCGAGGAGCCGGCCGGTGGTCATGGCCGCGGCGAAGGTGCCGTAGGCGAAGGCGGCCGTGCCGGCGGGCGCGCCGAGGACGTCCTTGAGGTGCAGGGCGCTCCAGTCGTTGGCGGCGCCCTCGCACAGCATGACCATCAGCGCCAGGACGGCGAGAAGCCAGATGCGTCCCTTGGCGCCGCCGGGCGTGAGGCCCGGTGACGTCCCGGTCTCTTCCGGGGAGCCGGAGCCGGTGCTCTCGGCGGTGGGGGAGGTCGGCAGCAGGGAACCGGCCGTCACCAGGGCGACGACGACGCCCGCGGCGCCCATGGCGGCCATGCTCGCGACCGGACCCAGCCCGACGCTCGCGGCCCCGGCCGCGACGAGCGCGGCGAGGACACCGCCGACGGAGAACGTGGCGTGGAAACCCGACATGACGGGGCGGCCGTACGCCTTCTCCACGTGGACGGCGTGGGCGTTCATGCTCACGTCCACGCAGCCGTTGCAGAACCCGAAGACCAGCAGTGCTCCCGCCAGTGTCCACGGAGTCTCGGCCAGAGCGGGCAGCAGCAGGGCCGCGCCGCACAGCACGCCACTGGCGGGGGCCACGACGCGTGCGCCGAGGCGGTCGGTCAGGGGGCCGGCCACCTGCATCCCGGCGAAGGCCCCGAGCCCGAGCAGGACCAGCAGGCCGCCCAGTGTCGCGTGGCTGACGCCCACGCGCTCCTCCACGGCGGGAATGTGTACGACCCAGGCGCCCATCAGGGTGCCGCACAGGACGAAGTAGACATAGGTCGCCACGCGGGCGGCTCGAAGCGATGGTTCCATGCCGCTCACCGTAACGAACGAATTTGATGTTCGAAAGACTGGATATTGAACACGTTGAATGTTCGTTGTGCGGTGGTGTTCAATCCCGGTATGAGCAACGCAGAGCGGCACGGGCTGATCGCGAAGGTCGTCAGGGACTCCGGTGGTGCCACGGTCCAGGAACTCGCGGAGCTGACCGGCGCCTCGGAGATGACCATCCGGCGCGACCTCGACACCCTGGCCGCGCAGGGCGTCCTGGAACGCGTCCGGGGTGGCGCGCGCACCCTGCTGCTCCGCGGTGAGGAGCCCCCGTTCGCGCTGCGCACCAACGAGTCGGTCGACGCCAAGCGCCGGATCGCCGCCGGGGTCTCCGCGCTCGTCGCCGACGGCGAGAGCGTGCTGCTGGACAGCGGTACCACCTGTCTGGAGGTCGCCCGCCTCCTGCGTGAGCGCCCCGTCACCGTGATGCCCCTGTCCCTGCAGGCCATCCACCTGCTCGGCGAAACGCCCGGCCGGGCGACGCTGGTGGTGCCCGGAGGGCAGCCCCGAGCCGCCGAGGGAGCCCTCGTCGGCCCCCTCACGCTCGCCTCCCTGGCGGCCCTGCGCTTCGACACCGCCGTCCTCGGCTGCTGTGCGCTGAGCGCGGCCGACGGCCTGACCGCCTACGACCTCGACGAGGCCGCGGTGAAGAAGGCGGCCATCACCTCGTCGCGCCGCGTCGTCCTCGCCACGGACGGCAGCAAGTTCGGCCGCACCGCCTACGCCTACGTCGGCCCCTCCGCGCTCGTGCACACCCTCGTCACCGACACCACCGCACCCGCCGGGGAGGTGGCCGCGGTCGAAAGCGCCGGCACCGTCGTCAAAACCGTCTGACCGCCCTGCCGCGCGGACCCGCCCTCCACGGGCGACGGACAGCGGCAGCGGTGGGGTCACCGGCCGGCGGGCCCGTCGCCGCTCGGTGGTTGCGAGCGGGTGACAGTGCCGGCCACCGGTTCACGTTCCGGAGCGGGGAGCCAGGCCACCCGGCCGCCGGGGAGCGCGACCGGTGTGCGACCCCTGGCGAGAGCGGGCCGGGACCGGCCCGGTGCGGTGAGGACGACCAGAGGCATCGTCCGCCCCAGGGCGAGCAGTCGGCCGGTGGTGATGCTCGCGTCGTGACCGCCGGGCTGACGCGAGGAACAACCGGTGTAGTGGGCTACGGGAACGTAGTCACCGCCGGTGATCACACAGGGCGGCCGCACTCCGTGACGGCGCAGTTCGGCGGCGGCGGTGGTCAGTTCCCGGTGCTGGCGGCGGCTGCGCTCCCCGGTCTGGGCGAGGACCGCGTACTGGACGGCGAGGTGCCCGAGGACGGCCGCCGCGAGTGCCGCGCCCGCCGAGGCCCGCCACCACCGCCGACCGTGCCGGGCCGGACCGGCGGCCCCGGCCCCGGTGACCGCCATGGCTCCCGCGACGACGCCCTCGGCGACCGGGAGGGCGAGCAGCGCGTACGCGGGCAGCAGGAATCTGGGCGCGGCGTAGTCGATGGTGAGCAGGTACGTCACGGCGAGGCAGCCGGCGACGGCGACCGCGAGGAGGGCGGTGGGCCCCCGCCCGGCACGGCGGGCGCACCGCACCCCGACGGCGGTGAGCACCGGCAGCGCGAGCCACCAGGCGGCCGTCCAGGGGTGGGCCCAGGGCACCTCGCAGGGGCGGCAGAGGGTGCGCCCGGCGAGGCTGCGCAGCTGGTCGTCGACGGCTAGGTGCAGACCCATGCCGCCCTGGATCTTCCCGGCGCGCTCCAGGCGGGCGAGCGGTCCGCCGTAGGAGGTGTACGCCTCGATCAGCCAGGGTGCTGCGCCCGCCACGAAGGCGACCGGCGGCACCAGGGCCGGCAGGGCCCGTCGCCAGGGCCGTACCAGGATCGCGGCGGCGGTGAGGGGCAGCGCCAGCCAGGCGCCGTCGCCGGGGCGCATCACGGTGACGAACGCCACGGCGGCACCGTTGAGGAGCAGGGCCCGGCGGCCGGCGGGGGTGTCCCGGTCCGGTCCCACCGCCCGCAGGAACCAGCCCGTCGCGGCGAGGGCGCCCAGCGCGCACCACAGGTTGGGCATCGCGCGGGGGCCGTAATAGAGGGTGATCCAGAGACTGGTGAAGAGGAGCCCGGCGCAGCCGAGGACGGTTGCCGGGAGGAGGCGCCGCCATGCGCGCAGGGCGACCAGCAGGCCGAGCCCGGAGAGGAGGGCGAGGAAGACCCGGAGGACGGCGGGGTGGGTCGCGGAGTCGGCGAGGACGGCGGCCGGGGCGGCGAGCCAGGTGATGCCGCGGGCCCGGGGCGCGGAGAAGTACGCGGTCGGGGTACCCGGTTCGACCTGGCTGACGTACACGATCTCGTCCCAGCCGAGACCGGCCCCGGGGATCACCAGCAGAAGCTGGACCAGGACGAACACGCCGGCCACCGCGGCGGGCGCGTACCGGCCCGCCGTCCGCGGCCGGCTGACCGTGGCCGGCCTGCTCGCCCTGGCGCCGTCTGTTCGCCGGGGCCCGAGCCGTTGTCCCGCTCGCTGTTCCATGCCCCTCCCGGCCGCCGCCGCGTACCGCCTGCCGCGGCCCGCTTCCCCGCCACCCTCCGGCGGAGCATCACGCCTCGCCACCTGGAGGAGCCGTCCAGGGCAATCCGGTGGGCGCGTGCGCGGCCTCGACGGCGAAAGTCCGGACCGCGACGAAGGCATGGCCGCCCGGAGGGCATGGCATTCCGACGGCCGGGCCGCCACCGTCTGTGGTCCGCCCGTTCCGGCCCTGCGCCCTACCGGCTCTCGGGGCCGGCCGTCCGGGCAGGGCGGGTCTCGGCGCGAACCGGCAGCGGAGCGCGCGGCCGGTTCGCGCCTGTCGTCGTCGCGCGGGTCAGCGGTGCGTCCGGCCGGTGAGAGTCCGCCAGGTGGCACCGCGTACGGAATCGATGGTCACCTGCTCCGGGACGTAGTACTCGCAGTCGGGGTTGTGGCAGGGTCCCGCCGTCCAGTGGGGGACGTAGACGCCCATGGTCTTGTGCCGTTCCACGACGCTTTTCACCGGCTGCCGGCAGGAGTGGCAGAGGCGCGCGGGGGGTGGGTTCGTCCTGTGCTTCGGCTGGCCTTCCATGACCCCACTTTACCTTCGCTTTAGATTTTTTGTCTTCCTTTGGTGATCGGGAAGCCCGCTTGAGGCGGGCCGGTGCCGCGGAACCGCGTCACGGGGCGTCGGGTGGTTCCCCGGTGCTGCGGGGATTCGCCGGATCCCGGGATCCGGTCTCCCCGGCGCCCCCGCCGCCGGGGAGACCGACGCCTGACGCCCCGACACCATCGGGGGCCGGCGCTCCGGATCCGCCGGGTGGCGGGCGGAGCAGGCTGAAGGTGATCGAGACGGCGAGTACCGCGACGATGACGGCAAGGCTGACCAGGGAGGGGATCTCCGGGATGGAGGAACTGATCATCTTGTGGGATGCCTGGAGGATGAGCTTGAAGCCGATGAACGCCAGGATGATCGCCAGGCCGGTGCCGAGGTAGTGGAAGCGGTCGAGCAGGCCCGCGAGCATGAAGTACAGGGCGCGCAGGCCGAGGATGGCGAAGGCGTTGCTGGTGTAGACGATGAAGGCGTCGCTGCTGACGGCCAGTACGGCGGGCACGCTGTCGACGGCGAAGACCAGGTCGGCGGCCTCGATCGCGGCGACCACCGCCAGCAGCGGTGTGGCGACGAGTCGTCCTGCCTCGCGGACGAAGAAGTGGGGTCCGGAGTACTCGTCCCGGACCGGGATCACCTTGCGCAGCAGCCGTACGGCGAAGCTCTTGCCGGGGTCGAAGCTCTCGTCCTCTCCCTTCAGGATCTTCCAGGTGCTCCAGAAGAGGACGGCGGCGAAGACGAACAGGACCGCGGTGAAGCGGCTGACGACCGCGACACCGGCGGCGAGGAAGATCCCCCGGAAGACCAGGGCGCCGAGGACCCCGAGGAAGAGCACGCGGTGCTGGTAGGCGCGGGGAACCCTGAAGTAGCCGAAGATCAGCGCGAAGACGAACAGGTTGTCCACCGACAGGCTCTTCTCCAGCAGCCACGCGGTGGTGTACTCGACCCCCGCGTCCGTGCCGACCACGAAGTAGACGACGCCGCCGAAGACCATCGCGAGGCCCACCCAGACGCCGCTCCAGGCGGCGGCCTCGCGGAAACCGATGACGTGGGCTTCCCGGTGCGCGAGAAGGTCCACCGTCAGTGACACGATCACGGTGAGGGCGAACACCAGCCACAACCACAGCGGCACGTCATGCACGGCCTTGCCTCGCAGACGCGATCGACCGGAACTCTTCCTTCGAGTCTGGGGGACGCTGCTGTGGTTGTCGCCCGCACCCGGCGCTGCGGGGCGGCCCGACGACGGTGCCGCCCGGGAAGCGGCCGACGCCCGCAGCCGCCTCGGGGCCGGCCCGGCTCGGTCGGTTCGGGCCCTTCGGCGAAGCGGAGACGCCCCGGGGCGGGGCGGCGGAAGCCGAACCGCTCGGGTCGACCGGCCTGCGGGGGCAATGCGAAGGGCCAGGACGTCTGTCGGGCAGCGGCGGTCAGGGACCGGCCGGGAACTCCTTCTTGGCGACGGCGCGCCACGCGGCGCTGCCCACGCGGTGGGCGTTGTCGTGGTAGCCGGTGATGCGGAGCCGGCCGCCGGCCTTGAGGTGGATCACGCAGTGCACGTCGGTTCCCACGAGCCGTGCGGTGGGCCGGTCGTTCTCCCGGTAGACCACCCGGGCGATGTCCGGCCAGGGCAGAGCGCGTTCGGTGCCGGCCCGGCGGTGCACCAGGCCGCCCCCGTGCAGTCGGAACACCTCCGCCCGCCGGGTGACGCTGCGGGTGAGCAGGGTGCCGCCGACCCAGAGTCCGACGAGGCCGATGCCGAGCAGGACGCCGGGCAGCGGGCTGAAGCCGCTGTTCCCGGCGGCGGCGATGTAGGCGATGGTGACGGGGACGCCTATGCCGGTGCCCAGCACGCCGACGACGAGCCAGCCGACGGCATTGCGCCGGGCCCGTTCCCGGTCGTATCCGCACTCGCTGATCAAGGGGCCCAGCCCATCGGGTCCGGCCGGATGCGCCACGGTGGTCCTCCTGTCGCCTTCACGTCGCAGGACGCTGTCAACTAGCAGCTTAGGAAAGGCAGTTGGTGGGGTGAAGGGGTATGGACGTCCCTGGCGCCACCACATCCGGCAAGGGCGGGAGCCGACGCAGGGACAACGTCTCCGGCCCCGTCCTGTACTCGGCTGTACCCGGCCTGCGCGCGGTGGGAAGTTGGAGGATCCGTGCCGCTCGGGCGGCAGGCCCTCCAACTGCCGTAGAGAGGATCGATCATGACTTCGGACCACGACACGCTGTGGTGTCGCTGCGCGTACCTGGGCCGCGTCCTGCTGCCACTGCTGGACCAGGAGCCGTGGCGTCGGGACCGCCGCCGAGAACGGCTGCGCTCCTGGGGTATCGACGTGCCGGTGGGAGAACGTCTCATGGAGGTCTTCACGGCCTTGGCCGCCCACGCTGTCGCGGTGGACACCTCGTTGTCCGCGCCAGAGTTCGAGACCTTGCCCCTCGGTGCCGTGGCCGACGCGGTGACGGGCAAGGAAGACTTCGAACTGCTCGCGGGGCTCCCGGACACCTTCGCCGACGACCGGGACGAAGTCGCGGTCAAGGTCTTCCGTCTGTTCGCCTACAAGGGCGGCGGGACCAGCCTCCAGCTCCTTCGGTTGAGCACGGAAGTACGCCATACGCTGGCCGTCCTCGCCGCTCGCGAGCCGGTGTCGTCCCCCACGTGCGCAGACGTCTTCCGCCAGGCGGACGCGGTCGACATGCCGCAGTAGGCACAACACACACCCGCTTCGAACCGTGGCCGTCGGCCATACAGCCTGACGCACTGCCCCCGTACTGCCGAGTGCCGACGCACGTGCATGATGACGAGAATCGATGCGAGCGTGGGGAGTTGGCGTGGCCGAGGACGGCACTGTGGGTCTCATCCGTCTGACCGACGGGGAGAACGCTCTCGAGGTCAGGGTTCTCGGCCGGACGATGGCCGGGGTGCTGACCCTGCACGATTACCTCGATGCGGAGATCGTCGTCACGAGCGGGTTCGCCCGAGGACGTCTCGACGTGTGTCTGACCCCGGACGACCTGGACGGCTGGTCACAGGTCCTGACGGAGCTCGCGGCCGGGCGGAACGCCGTCTGGATGGATGACGGGCGCAACCCCGAGATCCGGTTCGAGCCGGCCGGGCAGGGCGGACTCGCCGTGTTCGTGGTGAAGGACGTAGCCGCATCGGGGACATCCGTCCGTGTCCCGGTGCGCCTGGCCGACGGATGGGCCGACGAGCACCACGAACGGCTGCGGCGCGTCCGCTCCGCGTGGCCCGAGGAGGTCGTGGAAACCTCCCCGGGAACCTACGAATGGCGGCGCTGACCTGCTGAACCGGCGAGCCCGACAACGCGGTCGACCGGTGCGCCGGTGCTCTCGCCCGGTGCCTCCGATGCTGCCGAGCCAGGCATCAGGCATCAGGTGTCAGACATCAGGCGTCAGGCACCGCGGTGTCGCGACGCCTGACGCCCGACGGATGATCCGCCCGTTTGTCACGCGGTCATCGGGTGGCGACCCTCTCCACGGTCTCCGGCTCGTCCGCGACGGCGGGGGCCGAGTCCTTCGGACCGCGAAGAGCGAGGCAGGCGAGCAGTACGCCCATGACGGCGACGCCTGCCCACATCGCCTGCTGCCACCCCTCCACGAAGGACTGCTGTGCGGAGCTGATCAGGTCCTGGGAGTGCGTGCCGGTGCCGGGCGCTGCCTCGACGGCACCGGCGATGCCTTCGCGTGCGGCGTCCGCGGCCCCTCGGGGGACGCCGTCGAGCCTGTCGTCGATGGCGCTGCGATATCCGGCCGACAGGAGCGCGCCGAGCATGGCGACACCGAGGGCGGTGCCGAACTCGCGGGTGACGTCGTTGAGCGCGGAGGCGACCCCCTGCTCGGCGCGGGGCAGCGAGCCGGTGATGGCCTCGGTGGAGGGTGTCATCGACAGGCCCATGCCGATGCCCATGGCGAGCATGCCGGCCAGGACGGAGAGGTAGCCGCCGTCGACGGAGACGAACAGGGCCATCAGGGCCAGGCCGAGGGTGGCCAGGGCGACACCCACGGTCATGGTGGAGCGGGTGCCGACGCGTGCGGCCATCCTGGGGGCCAGGCCGGACGCCGCCATCATCATGACGGCCATCGGCATCATCGCCACGGTGGACAGCAGCCCGGTCCAGCCCAGGACGGCCTGGAAGAACGGGAAGAGGACCACGGCGATGCCCGCCTGGACACCGAAGACGACCAGCAGGGTGATGGAGCCGCCGGCCAGGCCGCGCTCACGGAACAGGCGCACGTCCAGCAGCGAGGCGTCACGGCGGTGCAGCTCCCAGAGCGCGAATCCGACAGCGGCGATGACACCGGCGATCAGGCTGATCAGGATCACCGGGGCGGTCCAGCCGCGTTCCGGACCCTCCTGCAGAACAAAGATCAGACCGCCCACGGCGACGGCTGACAGCAACGCGCCCGCGGTGTCGAAGGAATGAGCGGAGTGCTCACGGGAGTCGGGGACCGCCTTCAGCGTCATCGCCAGCGCTACGACGGCCAGGACCACGGGCAGGACGAACAGCCGGCGCCAGTCGGCCACGTCGACCAGCAGCGCGGAAAGGAACATTCCCAGGATGCCGCCGCCTCCGGCGACGCCGGTCCACACGCCGATCGCCTTGCCCCGTTGCTCCTCGGGGAAGGTGGAGGTGATGACGGCCAGGGTGATCGGCATGATCATCGCGGCGCTGATGCCGGCGGCCAGGCGCGCGGCGATCATCACCCCGGCCGACGGGGCCAGTCCCGCGACGACGCAGGCGATACCGAAGACGGTGCCGAAGGCCCGAAGACCTCGCCGCACTCGACGAACCACCCGGCACCGGCGCAACCGGGGCCGCGCACCGGCACATGACGCCCGGAGCGGCGGTGAGGGTGCAGCCAGTGGCTCCGCTCGAATCGGCGGCCGGGTAGCGGGACTCTCCGGGCCTTCCGATCACGGCGGTTGCCGCGGAGGAAATCCGCGCGGGGTTGTCGCGGGTCGTGTCAGTGTGAGGTGTGGCGAAGAACGAGATGACAGATGTGTTCGAGGCCGGACGCGACGGTGGGCGTGCGGGTCTCTACGCATATCGGGTGCGCGGCCTCGGCCGCAGCGCGGTGGTCCTGTGGATCGGTGGCAGGGGCGACGAAGCCGACCGGGTTCTGGCGTTGCCGGAGGCTGGTCGCTGTCGGGTGCCGGTGTTCACGACCGTTCGACAGGCACGGACGTATGCGAGCCGACGAGGGTGGGAGCCTGACACTGCCGAGGTCGACGTCCTGGAACTCCAGCGTGTCCAGCATTGGCTGGAGGACCCGGTGCGTCGGCGCGTCCCCGCGGGTGTGGTGCTGGATGCGTGGAACTTCTTCGAGGATCTGGCCCGAGGGCTTGGTGAGGTCCACCGGCTGCCCCGGCAGAGCGCGGTGCATGACGGCGCCTACGAGAAGCTGTTCGCAGGTGAGTGCGTGGCATGGACCCCCGCGGAGCAATGCGCGGTACTGGAAGTGATCACGGCCGGGGTGGAGCTGTGGAACTCCTGCCCAGTGATCGTGAAGCCCCGCTCGAGCGTCGTCCTCGACGGTGGGCGAACCGTCCCCCGGGGCTCGTGATTCGTGCGTCGGTTGGCTCGCTGACGTGCTTTTGCGCGGCCTCGGCCGGGTACTCGGTCCGTACTCGTCCGGCCGCTCCGGTGACCGGTCCGCGTCCGGGCCGTTGACGTGGGCACGGGGATGAGACGTCCTCTGGAGCCGGCCGAGTTCGACCGCTGCACCGTGGCGGGATGCCGCACACGGCGCAGCCGATCGGGGCTGCCGGGTGGCCATCGCCGGATGCTACACCCCCACCGCGCCAGATCGAGCACACCAGCCCGGAGGCCGGCGTGCCAACCGCCGGCGGCGAGGTGGTCAAGGCGGCCGTCCGGCCGGGTTCTACAGGGAGATCTACCGGCGCCGCAACGAAGTGGAGCGGACGACCAGTCGACTGAAGTCCTTCCGTGCGGTCGTGACTCGCTATGACAAAAGGGCTTGCATCGTTCACGGGACGGTCGCCGTCGCCTCAGTCCGGCTCCGGCTTCGTGCGTGAGGCGTGGCCGGGACGCTGTCGGTTTTGTGCGGCTCATCGCACGACCGGACAATTGGCGGAGGCGTACTCGTCCGCGACGTTGAAGACGCTGGCGCAGAGCGGGCATTCCGCACGTCCGAACAAATGGGCAATCCCGTCGGCGAGTGCTTCCTGACCTGCGTGGACGGCCATCTCGAACATCCACCCGCCAGTTCCGGTCAGCTCCTCGGCGGCCACCGGCCGCAGGTCCCTTCGTTCCACATCACCCAGGTTCCAGTCCTGGGTCGCCGAGTACCGCCCGTAGTTGCCGATGGCGATCCTGACCCCGACGCCACAGTGCGGACACGTCAAGGGATAGAAGTCATCCTCGAAGTCGCCGAGGACCGCCGCCCAGTGGTACTCCTCCTCGACCGCGAGCAGGGCGCGCAAGGACACGAGGAAGTCGGCCGGCCGCGACCGCAGGTGCCGACCCAGCACCTCGCGGAACTCCGCAATGGCGCCGGCGCAATCCGCCAGGAGATCGTCGCAGCCATGGTGGCCTGCCGCACGCTCGAGGATCTCCCCCGCCAGGTGCCGCGCCTTCGCGCTGCGCGGCGCGAGGCGCACCAGGCGCGGCAGGGCAGCGAAACTCGCCGGGGACACCAGGTCATGCTCGAGAACGAGCCGCCATCCCAGTTCCTTCCACGCTGCTGGGTCGTCGTCCTGCTCGACCTGCTTCAAGAGTTTTGGAACACGACCGACCTCGAACCGGCAGTCATGCATATCCACCCAGGTGACCACTCCGGCATTGAACCTTGCCCAGGTGGTCGGGGGCGAGTCCGCGACCCAGCGTTCGTTCGTAGGCGGGGCGTGTGGTCAGTCGGCGTCCATCTGGCTGGGGTCGAAGGTTTCGTCGGCCAACAGGCCGACGGCGGCGCCGTCCAGCATCTTCTGCATCTCGTTGGATCGGGGCAGCATGGTCTTCTCGTACGCGCGGATGGCGTCGGCGATCGTGTCGTGGCCCGCAACGGCGAGGGCGAGTTCGCTGGCGTCGAGCATCGCGAGGTTGACTCCGACGCCCAGCGGGGGCATGAGGTGGGCGGCGTCGCCGAGCAAGGTGACGGTGGGGTCGGACTCCCAGGTGTGTGGGACGGGCAGGGCGTAGAGGGGGCGGTCGATGTAGGGGCCGTCGTTTTCGGTGACCAGGCGGAGGAGGCTGGGCGCCCAGTCGCCGAAGCGCTCCAGGAGCAGGGCGCGGATGCCGTCGGTGTCCTGGCTGTTCAGGCCGGCCTGTGCCAGCCAGTCGGCGGCAACGGCCTGGATGATGTAGACGCGAATGTGGCCGCCGCTGTTGCGCTGAGCGAACAGGCAGCGCTCGCCGTCGGCTGCCATGGCGCTGCCCTGGCCGACGAAGTCGGCGATGAAGCGGTGCCGGGTTTCGACGTCGTTGAACCAGGCTTCGAGGTAGTTGATGCCGATGTGCTGGGGGGTGGCGTCCGAGAGGACGCGCCGGACCTTGGACCAGGTGCCGTCGGCGCCGATGACGAGGTCGGCCTCGATGATGGTGCCGTCTGAGAAGTGGAGCCGACGGGGGCCGTTGTCCGGTCCTTCGACGCTCTGCAGGGCGTGGTTCCAGCGGACGGTGCCGGGCTCGAGTGAGTTCAGCAGGAGGTCGCGCAGCTGGCCGCGGTCTATCTCGGGGGCGAAGAACTGGTCCTCGGCGGGGCGCTGGTGGAAGCGGATCGTTGCGTCGGCCGCGTGGAACTGGCGCATCTCCTGGCCCTCGGGGCGGGCGAGGCGGGTGAACTCCTCCATCAGTCCGGCTTCCTTCAGGGCGACTTGGCCGTTGTCCTCGTGAAGGTCCAGGGTGCCGCCCTGGTTGCGGTCGTCGGGGCCGGAGGCGAGGTCGTAGACGGCCGCCTCGATTCCGTGCCGCTGGAGGATGCGCGCGCAGGTGAGGCCGCCGGGGCCGGCGCCGATGATGGCGATGCGGGGCTTGGGGGTGGTGGACATGGTGGTGCTCCGTTCTTGTGGTCCGGCACGGGGCCGGGCGTTTGCCGGCAGGGGTTGGCGGGTTACGCGCTCGTGACGGTGACGGTGACGGTGACGGTGACGGTGGTCTCGTCCGGGTCGGCGGCGGGCGCCGGCCCGGCTGCCTTGAGCGGCACTTCGATCACGAAGAGCGCGCCGATCAGGGCGAAGGCGCCCGTGCCCGATACCGCCGGCGCCGATGGCCTGTACGACGCGGAAGGCGATCGGCTGAGTCATCGACTGCGCAGCCCCACAGGGCGCGGAGCCGGCGACGGAGATCGCGATCGCGGCCAGGCAGACGGATTCGCGGTCGGCCAAGTCGCCGAGCTTGCCCCGGACGGGAGCGGTGCGAGTCGCCGAGCATCACCCAGCGCACGTTCTTCGCCGACACGGGCGGCCCGCCAGCGGGCGTCGAGGCGGTTGTGGACATGGCTGATCACTGCTTTCGGGCAGGGAGTGGGTAGGGCGGCTGGCTTCCAGCGGCCGCAAACCCAGAAAACCACACCGATCCAATAAGTGCAATGAATCAACTTTTGGGATCGATACACAAGTGGTGTAGGTTACTGATATGCACGCTGAGAGTGAGACCGCTCCCGCGCCGGTGGGGCGCCGCGAGCGCAAGAAGGCGGCCACCCGCCAGGCCATCGCCGACGCCGCCCTGCGCCTGTTCCTGGAACGCGGCTACGACGGCGTCAGCATCCGCGAGATCGCGGACGCCGCCGACGTGTCCACCACCACGCTCTTCAAGCACTTCACAGGCAAGGAGGCCCTCGTCTTCGACCGGCAGGACGAGATGCGGACCCGCCTGCTCGACGCCGTACGCGAACGCCCCGAGGGCCAGTCCGTCCCGGCCGCTCTGCGCGAGCACGCCCTGCAGTACCGCCTGCACGGCCCTCATGACGAGCCCGGTGTCGCAGCCTTCGTCGCACTGGTCAACAGCACCCCGGCCCTGCTCGAGTACCAGCAGGCGGCATGGATGGATTACACGGCCGACCTGGCGGCAGCCATCGCCGAGGAGAGCGGCCTCACCGCCGACGACCCCGCCTGCACCGCACTGGCCCACTTCGCCCTCGAAGCCCCTCACGCCTTCCGCGGACACGCGGACAGCGCCGACGCCGTCCGCCGCGCCTTCGACCTGCTCGACAACGGCTGGCAGAGCGTCGCCTCGAAGGCGTGACGCATCCCTCGGACGCGGTGCCGCGCCCCGCGAACTGCTCCTGCACCCGGGAGTCCGGGTGCGCGTGCGCTGCTCGCTTCACCGGCGCTTCAGGATGAGTCGTGCCGCGGGTCTCCTGATCCACGATCTCGGTCGGCAGGATCTGAAGATGCGCGCTGATCCTGTTCCTGACGACCTGTGGAGCAGGTCGCTCCGCTGCTGCCGCCGGCTCCCGGGCGGCGCCGCCGCCATCCGGGACGGCTGCGCATCCCCGGCCGGGCTGCGCTCGCCGGTGTCATGTATGTGCTGCGCACCGGCGTTGCATGGCGGGATGTTCCCGCCCGGGCCGTGGGCTGCTCCGGGGTGACGGCCCCGCCGTGAGCCCCGCCGCCTGTACGCCGACCGGGGCTACGACTTCGACAAGTACCGCCGCCTGCACACCTCGTTCTGAAACGATCGGTCAGTCGTGACGACACCCCCCGAGCGACCCGTCGGACAGGACCTGGTCGCGCCTGCACCGAGCTGATACATCCCTTGCCGGGCCCTGCCTGACGAATGAGCGTTTTCCACGTCTGCGACTTGGGCCGGTGGCCTTGCCGTGGTGGGCTGGGGCGTTGATGCTGATCCTGTGCCAGGACAGCGGAAGAGGAAACGCAAGGAACGGGACTCACGGGCACGGGCTGCCGCTCGCACCGCTCCGGACAGGGGTCACTGGGAAGTGGTCTTCGAGACCAGGGACGGGTCGGAATTCAATGCTCACCTCCGTGGCCGGCGTGCCGGGAAGGAGAGGTCCGACACGGAGCTGGTCCGGATCGACACGCTCTGCGGGCGTCTGACGCGTCCGACCGTCTACCGGCTGAGCCTGTTCGTGCCGTATCCCGCGGGTGATCCTGACCGCGATTGCCTCGATGACGGATCTTGTGGTGGGCCGGGGTGAGTTGATGGACGGAAACGGCCCGATCCGGCGACGTCCATGGGAGCTGGTGGGGGACGTGGTGGTGGAGACCGTCTTGCTGGAACTCGTCGGTCTCGCCTTCTTCGGGGTCGGCACCCTGGTGGCGTGGCTGTTCGGCTGGCCGCCCGAGCTCAGTCTCGCCGCGTTGCTCGCGGGCATGCTCGGGGGCCGGCCTGCGGTTGATTTGTACCGTGCGGGGTCGCCCCGACGGCTTGCCGTTGTTGCCGCTGTCCTCGCGCTGGCAACGGTGACACCGCTCGTGGCTGCGGCAGCGAACCGGGCCCTTCCGGCGTCTGCCGACTCAGGCGTCGGTATCCTCATCGGCTTCCTTGTCGCGATGCCTGTCAGCGCGGCTGTGCTCGCGTGGTGCCTCAACAGGGCGAACGTCGTCTGATGCGGCACCAGCTCCGGCAGACCCTGCTGGTGCCCGGGCCGCCGGACTGTCACACCCGTCCGGCATGCTCTGTGACATGAACGAAGACGTCTTCCGGCAGCTCGTCGCAGCAGGCCGTGAGGGTCGGCGAGGAGGTGTCGGTGGTGTGGGACGAGGCATGGGGCGAGTGGCTGCGGCAGTCGCCGTCGGGAACCGAACTGCTCGCGTGGTGGCGGCGAGCGCGGGACGAGACGAGTGGTGCCGGCCGGGACGCCTACGGGGAGCGCTTGGCCGCTCTGCTGTCCGCCGCGTCCCCGCGTGACTGCGCGGCGGTGGGGCTCGGGTGCACACGGCGCATCGACCGGGAGTGCCGTGAGCCGTCGGTGTGCCGTCTGGATCCTGCTGTGCCGTCGGCCGACGGGGAGGCCCCGCGCGGTGAGCGCGAGGGGCCGGTCCAGGGCGCCTGCGGCGGATTCCACGGTCTCTGGGGCGACTTCGATGTCCATGTGCGGTTCAGTGGCGGCGACGACCGGCATCGCGCGGTGTTCTGGCGCGACACGACGTCGGCGGTTCGGCTGTGGGTGGACGGGGTCCCGGTCGACGCCGGGGCCGACCTGGACTCGTACGGGCACTGGCTCGGCGGCAGGTTCCTGGTGGTTCAGGCGGAGGGGCCGGACGATCACCCTTGGCAGTCGTACGGGCCGGGGACGCTGGTCACCGGGATCGTCTCCGTGCTGATCCACGACGCCGCCCACGGCTCCACCCGGACGCTGATCCCAGGGCCCCAGGAGACATGGACCGATCCCCAGGTGGTCCTGGCCGGTGGGACCCTGCGGGTGTACGCGACCCGCGAGGCCCTGGCCGACGACGTACCCGACCGGATCCTGTCGGCCCCGTCGGCTCCGAAGTGACGGCGGGAACCTTCCGCGCCGTCCGCACCGAACCACGACACCCACCCACCGGCGGGAGCATGGCACCCATGACCGATGAACTGAGGCCGGGCCAGGCCGAAATGATCAGACTGACCACGACGCTGCGCATAACCGGCGAACCGGCGTCGGTGGTCTCGATGCAGGCCGGCCATCAACGGCAGGCCGTCTGGCGCGGCTCGGATCCGTCAGGCAGCGGCGACCCCCGGCTGCAGGTCGACTTCAGCAGCGGATCGGCCCTGCTGTACGCCGACAGACTGCAGAGGCGGCAGGTGGGTGAGCGTCAGGGCAACACCGTGCGACTGTGGTCCCAGGAGTACCGCATCCACCGCCAATGGCTCTGGCCGAAGCTGCTCTTCACCGTGACCGCGGGCGAGCGCACCGTCCTGCGAGTCCGCGAACGGTTCAAGGACAACGACGGCGCCCGCGTCTTCGACACGCGCAGCGACGCCGCACTCGACCCGGTCGTCACCCTCGCCCTGCTCCTGCTGGAGGGACGCCCCCACGAGATGAGCTTCGGCCGCGGCGACTCCACCCCGCCCTGAGCCGCCACCCTCCCTTCCTCTCCTCGCACGGGCGAGCGTGCCCGGTCCTGCGGGACTCGCGCAGGTCTCCACGGGACTGCGACGGGCACCAGGGCGTCAAGGCGTCGGAGCAGGGGGTTGTGGCAGGCTTCCGTCCCGAGCCGGCGGAGAGGGGTGGCGATGGTGTCGGGCGGTGCGGTGCCGGCGGACGATCCGAACGGGGACCCGGACGAGCACGTGCGGTTCGCCCGCTACCGGAGGGCGTTCGCCGAGGTGGCCCCGGCGGACGCGGCCGCCCTCGTCGCCCGGGTACTCACCGATCCCGACAAAGGGATGGCGAACAGTGCCGTCTGCGAGTACCTGGACAGGCGAGCCGCAGAGCTGCTCACGGATCCCGGCTACCCCTCCTGGTGCCTGGAGATGGCCGGACCTGTCGCCGTGGACGACTTCTCCGCACGCCGCCTCGACGAGTGGACCCTGCTGCGGGTGATCACCTTGAGCGAGCCGTGGGACGCCGAGGACCTGCTCGCGGCCTCCGACCGGCTGCAGCTCCACACCTCCGAGAACTCCTCGGCCGTGACCGCCCTGGAAGTTCTGGCCGAGAGCGGCCGCACCCGCCGCATCCGCAACATCGCCAAGTCCCGGCTGCCCGCCGCCCGGCGGCCGATACCGGACGCCGAGCGCGTTCGACCGCGCGGAGCCGAGCCGGGCCTCAGCGGCGTGTCCGGTGGCCCACCGTGGACAGGGCCAGGGTCACGTACCGGTCGGCCAGGGTCGCCGGGGTCAGGGGGCCGTCGGGGCGGTACCAGTTGACGACGCCCTGGCACATGGTCAGCACGGCGCGCGCCGCGTCCACGGGGTAGGGGGTGGTGAAGGCGCCCAGATCCACGGCGTCCTGCACGCTGTGCCGCAGCATCGCCTCCAGTTCGTCGCGCAGCGCGACGTAGCGCGCCCGGTTCTCCGGCTCCAGACTGCGTATCTCGGTGTCGAGGAAGGCGAGCGGACCCCGGTGCGCCATGTACAGCACCACGCACTCCACCAGGATCCTGAAGCGGGCGACCGGGTCGGCGTCGGCGTCCCTGGCCGCGTCGCGGCAGCGGCCGAGCACCGCCCGCATCGAGCCCATGAGCAACTCGACGAGCAGCGCCTGCTTGTTCTGGAAGTGGTAGTAGAGGGTCGGCACGGTGACCCCGATCCGGCGTGCGATGTCCCGCACGCTGGTGCCGTGGTAGCCCTGCTCGTCGAAGGCCTCCAGGGCGGCGGCAAGGATGGGCGGCAATTCCAGTGGCTCGTACGCCCGCCAGTCCTGGTGCCCGTCCGCACGCAGTGCCGCCACCGCTTCCGCCATCACCGGTGCCTTCCGTCCGCCCGCTCCCCGGCACCGAGTCTATCGATCATCCGCGCCGTTTCCGCCGGGCCGCCGATATCGGTCGGCCAGAACGCGCTTGACCAGCTTCCCGGTCGGCGTGCGGGGCAGTGTGCCGACGAAGTCCACGCGGCGCGGCGCCTTGTAGTGGGCGATCCGCTCCCGGACGTACGCGATCAGCTCGCGTTCCAGGTCCGGCCCCGGCGTGGCGTCGGGCTCGGCCACCACCACGGCCGTGACCCGCCCTCCCATCTCCGGGTCGGGCACCCCGATCACCGCCACGTCCGAGACCGCGGGGTGCAGGGCCAGCGCGTTCTCGGTCTCCTGCGGATAGACGTTGACCCCGCCGGAGATGATGACGAAGTCCCGCCGGTCGGTCAGGAAGAGGTAGC
The DNA here is from genome assembly GCF_042746485.1 of Streptomyces sp. NPDC058751. Lineage (NCBI taxonomy): Bacteria > Bacillati > Actinomycetota > Actinomycetes > Kitasatosporales > Streptomycetaceae > Streptomyces > Streptomyces sp. NPDC058751. The sequence continues at coordinate 84,756 of NZ_JBHYPZ010000041.1, forward strand.
CGTCCGCGTCGACGTGGCCCACGTCGCCCGTGGTGGCCCAGTTCGGATGGCGCGGGTGCTGGGCCCCGCGGGTCCGCTCGGGGTCGCCGTGGTAGACGAACGGCAGCTCGTCGCGCTCGAAGTAGACCGTCCCGGTCCGGCCCGGCGGCAGCTCGCTGCCGTCGTCGGCGCAGATCCGCACGGTGCCCAGCAAGGACCGGCCGACCGAGCCGGGTCTGCGCAGCCACTCCTCGGTGTCGATGAACGTCGCCCCGATGCCCTCGGTCGCCGCGTAGTACTCGTGGATCACCGGTCCCCACCAGGCGATCATCGCCCGCTTGACGTCCACCGGGCAGGGCGCGGCGGCGTGCACCGCGACACGCAGCGAGGACAGGTCGTACCGGTTCCGCACCGCGGCGGGCAGCTTCAGCGCCCTGACGAACATGGTCGGCACCCACTGGGTGTGGGTCACCCGGTAGCGCTCGACGGCGGACAGGGCCTGCTCCGCGTCGAAGTGCCGCATCATCACCACGGTTCCGCCGTACGCGTGCACCACGCCCCCGAAGCGCAGCGGCGCGGCGTGGTAGACCGGCGCGGGGGAGAGGTAGACGGTGTCCGGGCCGAAGCCGTAGAGCGGGCCGAACAGCGCGGCCGGGATGTCGCCGGGTTCGTGCACCTGACGGTCGGGCAGCGGGCTCTTGATGCCTTTGGGGCGGCCGGTGGTGCCGGAGGAGTAGAGCATGTCGGCGCCGCGCGGCTGGTCCGACGCCGGTACGGGGGACGCGGCGGCCAGCGCGTGGGCGTAGGAGCCGTGCCCCGGGACGTCACCGCCGAACGCCAGCCGCAGCGCGACGCCGGGCGTGTCCTTCGCCACCGCCTCCGCGGACTCGCCGAGGGCGGAGGAGACCACCAGGGCCCGCGCCCCGCAGTCGTTGATCACGTAAGCCACCTCGGCGGGCGCGAGATGACGGTTCACCGCGGTGACGTACAGGCCGGACCGCAGGGCCGCCCAGTAGACCTCGAACACCTCGACGGCGTTGTCCGCCAGCAGGGCCACCACGTCGCCGCGGCACATGCCGGCCGCCCGCAGCGCGTTCGCCAGCCGGACGGAGTTCTCCTCCAGCTCGCCGTACGTCAGCGTCCGCCCGGTCTCCGCGACGACGACCGCGGGCCTGCCGGGGGATGTGCACGCGTGCGCACCCGGATACACGAGGTACCTCCTCGACTCATCGACTACCTAGCGATCGCTAGACCGTTGACGCTCGGGATTGCAGCGTAGGGCGAGCCCGTCCCGCTGTTCAACGGGCGTGCAAGAAAGAACTCGCAGGGGTCATGCCTGAAGTATTGACTACCTGTCAGACCCTCCCTAATTTACCTAGCGCTCGCTAAGTACGGCTGATCGCACGCCGAGCGGCAGCCCGCCGGCATCCCGCCTGAGGAGAACGCCATGCGCAGAAGCAGCTGGATCCTGACCGGGTCGGCCGTGGCCTTGGTGGCCGCGTCGGCGGTGATGCGGTTCAGCGTCTGTCCCGCCCTGCACCAGATACCGTCCGACGCCGACGGCACGTTCCACTACAAGGGCACCGCCTCCCTGCTCAACGCCCCCGCCCTGGCGGCCGGTGACCGCGCTCACGCGTTCCTGCGCGACCTGCCGGTGACACTCGACCGGCGCATCACCGTGAAGGACACCAGCGGCCGGACCGCCGTGGTCCTCGACTCCGCCGTGCTGCGAGGTCCGGACGGCAAGCCGCTGAACGCCGCGAAGCACGTCTGGGCCGTGGACCGGCGCACGCTCGTGGACCGCCCGGCCCCCGCGGGCTCCGGGGCCGAGAAGCACACCGGACTGGTCTTCTCCTGGCCGCTGGACCCGGAGAAGCGCGACTACCGTTTCTGGGACTCCGGCATCCGCAAGACGGTGCCCGCCCGGTACACGGGCCAGGAGACGGTGAACGGCCGCGACGCCTACCGGTACGACATCGAGGCCACCGGTCCGCTCGCCGACCCCGCCACCGTCGAAGCCCTGCCCAAGGTGCTTCCCCGGAGCGCGGTGGCGGCCCTCACCGCGGTGCTTCCCGCGGCCCGAAGGCCAGACGAGGCCGTGCTGGCGGACCTGCCCGAGGCCGTACCCCTGACCTACGTCTCCACCACCGTCCGCACGGGCTGGGTCGACGCGAACACCGGCCTGAGCCTGAACGGAGTCCTCCGCCAGACGGTGCTCGCGCGGACACAGGGCGCGGGCGGTCCGGTCACGCTGTTCCCCGTGACCGATGTCGCCGTCAAGGGCACGGCCGCGTCGGTGCGCGAGCAGGCCCACGACGCCTCCACCGCGCAGCGGGTGTGGTGGTGGCTGAGCACCGGCGTCCCGCTGGGGCTGCTCGTCCTCGCGGCCTTGCCGGCGGGGCTCGCGGTCCGGTCCGCCCGCCGCCCGGCCGCCGACCGCGGGACGGCGGGGGACGAGCACGAGGGCACCCCGGCCGCCTGACACCGGCGCCAGCGCATCGGCCCCCGGCCCCGGGACCCGGAGGCCGAAGCGCTGGCGACGCGTGACGCGTACGGCGGGACCCGTCACGGAGACGGGTCC
>NZ_JBHYPZ010000042.1:0-53235 GCF_042746485.1 Streptomyces sp. NPDC058751
ACCCCATCGACCGTCCACCGGACCAGATCGCCGGTGCGGTACATCCGCCCACCAGCCGGCCCGAACGGACACGCCACAAACCGCTCCGCCGTCAGCCCCGGACGCCCCAGATACCCACGCGCCAGCCCGTCACCCGCGACATACAGCTCACCCGCCACACCCACCGGCACCGGCCGCAACGCACCATCCAGCACAAACACCCGCGTGTTCCGGAAGGGACGGCCGATCGGCACGGCGCCGTCGAGCACCGAGGCCCCCGGGGCGATGCGGTGATCGAGGCAGTTGACGGTCGCTTCGGTCGGGCCGTAAGCGTTGTAGACCACGACGTCCGGGTGGCGGGCCCGCCAGCGGTCGAGCGCCGGGCCGAAGAGCGCCTCGCCGCCCAGGATGAGGCAGTTGTCAGGATTGGCCGCGTCCGGCAGGGCGAGCAGCATCTCCAGATGACTCGGGGTCACCTTCATGAAGGAGGGCCGGGCCGTGCCGAGCAGAGCGTCCTCGGTGAGGTCCGCGATGCGTACGCAGCCACCGCTGATCAGCGGCGTGTAGAGGGCGGTCACCGTGAGGTCGAAGGTCACGGGAGAATGCAGCAGCGAGGTGCCGGCGGCCGCGGGGTATTCCTCACGGGCCCTCAGGACGTAGTCCGTGAGCGCGCGGTGTTCGACCACGACGCCCTTGGGGCGCCCCGTGGAACCGGAGGTGTAGATGACGTACGCCGGGTGGTACGGCAGAACCGTGCCCACGGGTTCCCCGTCGTGCGAGGCCGGCTGAACACTGTCGACGATCGGCCGGTCGAGCAGGATCCGTTCGGTCGGCATACCGGCCCGTGGCAGCCGGGGAGCGACGCCGCTGTCCGTGAGCAGCAGCACCGGCCGGGCCTCTTCCAGTACGGCCGCGATACGTGCCTCGGGGTGGTCCGGGTCCAGCGGCACATAGGCGGCCCCGGACTTCAGTACGGCGAGCAGCGCCACCACGAGATCGATGCCGCGGGGCAGGGCGAGGGCGACCAGGGTCTCGGGGAGGGCTCCGCGGGCGACGAGCGCGCGGGCCAGCCGGTCGGAGCGGGTGTCGAGTTCCGCGTACGACAGGACCGTGCCGTCGCATTCGACCGCGGGCTCGTTCGGCGTGAGCGCCGCCTGCTCGGAGAAGAGGCGAGGCAGCGGAACGGACGGGACGGGGACCGTCGGACCGTTCCAGTCGGTGAGGACGCGTCGGCGTTCCTCGGGGTGGAGGAGTTCCGCGCGCCCCAGGGGCTGATCGGCATCCGCGAGCAGCCGGTCCAGGAAGCCCAGGAAGCGGTCGCGGTGCCCGTGGAGTTCGGTCTCGGTGTACAGCTCGGGGTTGGCGTCGAAATCGACGCGGATGCCGCTGACGATGTCGGAGGTCGCGTACACGTGCACCGAAAGGTCCTTGACGCGGCCGGTGGACAGCTGGCGTGCCACCACCCGGTGGCTGCCGAAGCTCAGGGACTGGTCGAAGGAGACGGCGTTGACGACGGGGCCGCCGAGCCCGGCGGAGCCGGAGCGGCCCAACTCGCTGTGGAGTTCCTCGCCCCGGTAGTGCTGATGGGCGGCGGCCGCCAGCATGCGGGGCGCGACATCGCCGAGCAGTTCGGTGAAGGAGGTCTCTGGCCGGACGGGGACGCGCAGCGTCACCTCGTTGGAGAGCATCGCCGGGGTCGTCAGGGCGACGCGTCCGGTACGGGCGGCGACGGGCAGTCCCAGAAGGATGTCGTCCTGCGAGGTCAGCCGGTGCAGATAAGCGGCCATGGCGGCGATGACGACAGCCGGCCAGCGGGTGCGCGCCCGACGTGCGGCGTCCCGTACGGCGGTCACCCGCCGCTCGTCGAGCCAGACAGTGCTGCGCAGAGCGCTGTGCGCCGCCGGGGCCGAGCGGCCGGTCAGGCTGGTGGGCTCGGGGTGGTCCGCAAACTCCTTCAGATGGTGGGCGCGGTCGCGTTCGTAGGCGGCTGACGCCCGGTAGGCGGCCTCGGCCCGCAGCACGTCGTCCAGCGCGCCGAACTGTCTCGGCGCGGGTGCCCGGCCCTCGGTGAGAGCCGTGTAGAGCTCCGCGATGCGACGGCAGTACAAGGTCTGCGCCCAGCCGTCCATCACAATGTGGTGGTAGCGGAGGTAGAAGATATGCCGGTCGTCGGCCGTGCGGAGCAGGGCGTGCACGGTCAGCGGGTCGCGGGAGGGGTCGGCGGGCGTTTCGAGGTCGGCGCGCATCCAGCTCTCGGCAGCACCCGCCGGGTCGTTCTCGTGCCGCAGGTCGACGGTGTGGAAGGGCAGTTCGTCGTCCCCCGGGTTCTGCCAGAGCCCCTCGGCGTCCTCAGTGAAGCGCATGCGGACGGTCTCTGCCTCGGTGGACGCCCCCCGCACGGCGTCACGCAGGGCGGCGGCGTCGACGGCGCCGTCGATGTCGAAGCACACCCCGCAGTTGTAGAGCGGCTGCCCCGGCTGCAGTTGCTGGGCCACCCAGACGCCGAGCTGGGCGGCGGTCGCGGGTCGGCCCGCCTCGTGCATCTCAGACACCTTCGGCCCGCTCCTTGTCCAATTCGCCCAGCACGAAGTCGATGAGTTCGCCGATCGTCTGGTGCTCCAGTGCCACGGTCGGCTCCAGCGCAATGCCGAGCCGATCCTCCAGGTCCGCGGCGAGGGTCACCGCGTACAGCGAGTCCAACCCGTACTCGGCCAGCGGCACGTCCGGCAGGACCTCCGTGTACGGCAGCCGGGCCTGTACGGCCACGTGCTGCGCGGCCCACTGCCGCAGAGCGTCCGCGGACCGCGGAAGGCGGGTGTCCTGAGCGCTTTCGGGCACGGTCATGTCGGGGCCAGCTCCTCTCCACAGCCCGGTCCAGCGGGCGGGGGATCACAGGGGTGTTGGGACGTGCCGGAGGCGGCGGCGGCCGCCCGGATCAGTCGGAGTACTCGGGGCGCAGTTCCCCGGCAAGGCAGAGCCGGCGCATCTCGGCGCGCTGGATCTTGCCGCTGGTGGTTCGCCGCACCTGGCCGCGGCGGAGCAGGACCACACCTGTGACCCGTACTCCGAACTCCTCGACGACGGTCCTGCGGATCCGGGCGGCCAGTGCCCGCAAGGCGGCAGTGTCGGGTCGGCCGACCACCTCATGGGTGACGACGAGGCCTTCCTCGGTGTCCTCCGCACCGTCCGGCCCGCCCGGCAGCGGGGCCGTGAACACCGCTCCCACAGCGCCGAGTTCCGCGTGCCGGGCCCGTAGCTCCTGCTCGATGTCCTGCGGGTAGAGGTTGCGGCCGCGCAGGATCAACGTCTCCTTGAGGCGGCCGGTCACGAAGAGTTCGCCGTTCCTGACGACGCCGAGGTCGCCGGTGCGCAGATAGCCGGCGTCACCGTCAGCGGTGCGTGCCGCGAACGCCGTGCGGGTGGCGGACTCGTTGCGCCAGTAGCCGCAGGCCACGCTGTCACCGCGCAGCCAGACTTCTCCCACCCGTCCGGTGGGCAGCACCTCGCGGGTTTCCGGGTCCACGACCCGGACGTCGAAGTCGGCGGCTTGGCCGTTGCCGAGCAGCTCCCGGCCGGGAGCGGGGAAGGGCACCTCGTGGAACTCGTGGCGGGCCAGGAGCTCCGCGTCGACACGGGCGACGACGGGCACCCGGTGAGCCGCCCCCGAGACGAAGACGGTGGCCTCAGCGAGGCCGTAACAGGGCGACGGTGCCTCGGGGTTCAGACCGGCGGACGAGAAGCGCTTCGCGAACCGGGCGACGGTCGCGGCGTGCACCGGTTCCGAACCGTTCACCGCATGGGTCCAGCGGGACAGGTCGAGCTGGGCGATCTGCTCGTCGCTCACCCGACGGCAGCACAGTTCGTATGCGAAGTTGGGTGCCGCCGACCAGCCGATGTCATAGCGGTCGATCATGCGCAGCCACTGGTAGGGGCTCTTGATGAAAGTGACCGGGCTCAGCAGTGCGCAGGCGCTGCCGAGGAAGAGCGCCGGCAGGGTCTGCGCCATCAGGCCCATGTCGTGGTAGTGCGGTGCCCAGCCGCCGAAGCGGGTGCCCTCGTCGATGTCCAGGGCCCGGTACAGGGCCGAGGCGTTGGCGAGCAGATTGCCGTGGCTGACCATGACGCCCTTGGGGTCACCGGTCGAGCCCGAGGTGTACTGGAGCAGGGCAATGGTGTCGTGCCCCAGGTCCGGCTCCCGCCAGTTGCCGGGATCGGCCCACTTGTCCGCGTCGGTGGCCAGCAGGTCCAGCGGAGGCATCTGCTCGCCACTCAGCCACTCGGCGACGGCCGGCCGGTTCGCCGAGTCGGTGAGGACGGCCGACACTTCGGCGTCCGTCGCGATGCTTCGAAGGCGTCGGCGCTCATGGCCGAAGGAGCCGGGCAGCGGCGCCGGAACGGCCACCATGCCGGCGTACAGGCAGCCGACGAAGGCCGTGATGAACTCCACCGGCGGGAAGAGCAGCAGGATGCGGGATCCGGGCGGATACCGGTGCTGCAGCTCGGCGGCGATACGGCGGGCGTCGGCGTCGAACTCGGCGTAGGAGTGGTGCCGGGCCTCGCCGCTCTCCGCGTCGCGCACCTGGATGACGGCGTCCCGCTCGGGCCGCTCCCGCACATGGCGGCGTATCGCTTCCACTGCATTCGGTATGTGACTGAGGCTGATCACGATACGCCGTTTCCTCCGCTGCGATAATTCACGTAACAGGACCACGACCGTCGGCCATAACTTCCGCCAAAGACCCGGCGAAGCTATCCCGTATTTCTCAGCACGTCAAGCGACCGTTTCCCGCGGACTCCTTATTGCTCTGTGAATCCTCAATCGAGCTGCGTCTTTAGGCGCCCACTTAACCATGGTGACCTCACGGCCGAGCCACTGGTAGCCTGCTTCACGTTCTCCCGGATCTCAACATTTATGCAGCTCAGAGGCGGCTCGCGGCCCAGGAGCCACTGCCGGAACATACCGCCAAGGAATTCAAAAGGCTCCACATTCTCGATTCGCATCGGCAGGCCGAGACAGAGGATGGAATATGGCTAAGAGCATAGTTGTGGTAGGCGGCGGAACGGCCGGCTGGATGACCGCCTCATATCTGCGGGCCGCATTCGGCGATCGCATCGACGTCACTCTCGTGGAATCAAATCGGGTAGCTCCGATCGGTGTCGGCGAGGCAACGTTCAGTACGGTCCGGCACTTCTTCGACTACCTCGGACTCGACGAACGCGAGTGGATGCCCGAGTGTCAGGCCACCTACAAACTGGCGATCCGCTTCGAGAACTGGCGCGCCAAGGAGGATCACTTCTACCACCCCTTCGAGCGGCTGCGCGTGGTGGACGGGTTCCCCATCACCGACTGGTGGCTGCACACCAAGCCGGGCGACCGCTTCGACAAGGACTGTTTCCTCATCGCCTCGCTGTGCGACGCCAAGAGCTCGCCCCGCTACCTCGACGGCACCCTGTTCGAGCAGGACTTCTCCGAGGACGGCGGCGACAGCCGCAAGTTCCGTACGACGCTCAGCGAACAGAACACGCAGTTTCCGTACGCGTTCCACTTCGACGCCACCCTGCTCGCCAAGTACCTCACCAAGTACGGCACAGACCGTGGAGTGCGGCATGTGCTCGACGACGTCCTCGACGTCTCGCTCGACGAGCGCGGCTGGATCAGCCACGTGGTGACCAAGGAGCACGGGAACCTGCACGGCGACCTGTTCATCGACTGCACCGGCTTCCGCGGCATGCTGCTCAACCAGGCTCTGGGCGAGCCGTTCCAGTCATACCAGGACACACTGCCCAACGACAGCGCGGTGGCCCTGCGGGTACCCGTGGACATGGCCGAGCGGGGCATCCGTCCGTGCACCACGGCCACCGCTCAGGACGCCGGCTGGATCTGGACCATCCCGCTGTTCGGGCGCATCGGCACCGGTTACGTCTACGCGAGCGACTACACCACTCCGGACGAGGCCGAGCGCACATTGCGCGAGTTCGTCGGGCCCGAGGCCGCGGACCTGGAGGCCAACCACATCAAGATGCGCATCGGGCGCAACGAACGCTCCTGGGTGAACAACTGCGTGGCGGTGGGCCTGTCCAGTGGCTTCGTCGAGCCGCTGGAGTCCACCGGCATCTTCTTCATCCAGAACGCCATCGAGCAGTTGGTCAAGCACTTCCCGGGCGAGGGCGAGACCGACTGGACGAACCTGCGTCGCTCCTACAACCGCCAGGTCGGCCATGTCATGGACGGCGTACGGGAGTTCCTGGTGCTGCACTACTACGCGGCGGCCCGGCAGGACAACCAGTACTGGAAGGACACCAAGACCCGACCGCTGCCGGACGCGCTCGCCGAGCGCATCGAACAGTGGCAGACCAAGCTCCCGGACACCGAGTCGGTCTTCCCGTACTACCACGGCTTCGAGCCGTACTCGTACACCGCGATGCTGCTCGGCCTCGGCGGGCTCCCGGTACAGGCGCCCCCGACGCTGGCCTTCTTGGACGAAACCGCCGCCGCGCGGGAGCTGCAGCTCGTGCGGGACCAGGCCGCGCAGCTCGTCAGCCGGCTTCCCTCGCAGTACGAGTACTTCGCGCACCTGCACGGGCTACCGCCGGAGCGTCGCGCTGCCCGGGTTCGATGAGCGTGTCCCACTGGCTGCCGCTCACCGGTCATGTCACGCTGGCCGTGGCCGTGGTGCTGGCAGGTGCTCGGCTCGCGCACCTGCTCGCACGGCGCACCGGCCAGCCGGCCGTGGTCGCCGAGATCGCCCTGGGCATGATCGCCGGACCGCTCGTGCTGCGTCTCGGCGGTACGGACGCGCTGGATGTGGTGGTGCCCCCCGACGTCCACACCTGGCTGGACTACATCGGGCACGCCGGACTGGCGCTGTTCCTGGTGGGCATCGGTCATGAGCTCAGGAGCCCGTCCGTCTCGGTCAAGGGCCGTTCGATCGTCACGACCACCGCGGGAGCCCTGCTGGTGCCGCTGGTCTGCGGCGGTCTGCTCGCCGTGTGGGTGCTGGCCGGTGACGACCCGGCCCTGCGCGGCCACGCTCCCGCTCCGGCGCTGTTCCTGCTGCTCGCCGTGGGACTGTCGGTCACGGCCGTCCCCGTCCTCGCCCGCATCCTGGTGACGCGCGACGTGGTGGACACCGTCGTGGGACGACTGGCGATGGCCTCGGCGGTGGTGATCGACATGGTCGCGTGGGTCCTGCTCGCCGTCGCGGTCGGCCTCGCCTCGGGCGGCTCCGAGAACGTACCCCTGCTGATCCTGGTGGTGTCCGTCTCGGCCACCGGGTACGTCGCGTTGAGCGTGGCGCTGCGCAGCACGTCGGCTTCCCGGCTGGCGGCCGGACGTCCACGTGGGACGCTCGTCGGTATCGCCGTGCTCGCGGCCGGGGCCGCGGCCGCCCTGCGGCACTGGGAACTGCCCGACATTCTCGGGGCGCTGCTGGTCGGCGCCGCCCTTCCGTCCGACGGCCCCGAAGGGCCCTGGTCCCGTGCCGTACGCACCGTCTCCGGCGCCGGCCGCACGCTGGTACCGGTCTTCTTCGTGACAACGGGACTGACCGTCTTCACCCGGGAGTTCGACGGGATGCCGTGGGCCGCGATGGCCATGGCGGTCTCCCTTGCGATCGTCGGCAAGGTCTCGGGCACCTACGCGGGAGCCCGCCTCGGCGGGGAATCACACTGGGACGGGCTGCGTCTGGGGGTGCTGCTCAACACCCGCGGCCTGACCGAACTCGTCGTTCTGCAGGCCGGGTTCAGCGCGGGAATCCTCACCCCCGACCTCTTCCTCGCCCTGGTGGTGATGACACTCGTGACCACGGCGATGACCGGACCCGTGTACAGCCTCGTCGAGGCCCGGGCCGCCCGCGTCGACGCCTCGGCGGCCCCGCGGAAGAAGGAGATGGCCCGGCCATGACCGAACCCCTGCTCGACTCTCCCCAGGCGCCCGGGACGGCGCCGCCCGCCGCCCCGGACTTCCGGTCCCTGATGTCCACCTTTCCGACCGGCGTCGCCGTGGTAACCACCATGGGCCCGACCGGCCGCCCCTGGGGCATGACCTGTTCCTCGGTGACCAGCATCACCACCGACCCACCCACCCTGCTGGTCAGTCTGCGCCGGGGCAGCCCGACCCTGACCGCGCTGCAGCAGTGCTCCACCTTCGCGGTGAACCTGCTGCACCACCGGGGCCGGCCTGCCGCCGAACTGTTCTCCTCGGGCGACCCGGACCGTTTCGACCGGGTCGCCTGGCGTGGTGGCAGCGGTCTGGGCGGCCCTCATCTGCTCGACGACGCTCATGCCGTCGCGGACTGCCGGGTGGACCGGACCCTCTCCGTCGGCGACCACGTGGTGGTCTTCGGCGAGGTGTTCCGGATCGAGCGGCACCAGCCCGCCCCTCCCCGCCCCCTGCTCTACGGACTGCGCCAGTACCGGTCGTGGTCCGCCGCCGACCCGTTCGAAGGGGACGCCCTGTGACCGCAGCCGTCGAAGTCCGCCAGCTGGTCAAGCGCTACCCCCGGCGGGAGGTGAGCGCGGTGGACGGGCTGTCGTTCACGGTCGCCCCCGGCGAGGTCTTCGGACTCCTCGGGCCGAACGGGGCGGGCAAGACGACAACCGTGGGTGTGCTCACCACCCGGGTCCGCGCGACCAGCGGCACCGTGCGGGTGGCCGGTGTGGACGTGCGTCGCGAACCCGTCATGGCTCGGGCTCAGCTGGCCGTGGTGCCCCAGGGCAGCAATCTGGACCGCGATCTGACACCACGCCAGAATCTGCTCTTCCACGCCGCCTATCACGGCTTCTCGCGGGCCAGGCGACGAGCCCGCGCCGCCGAACTGCTCGACGAGTTCGGGCTGGCGCAGGAGGCCGACGTCAAGGTCGACTGGTATTCCGGCGGCATGGCGCAGCGCTTGATGATCGCTCGGGCGCTGATGCACGAACCACGGGTGCTGTTCCTCGACGAACCGACAACCGGCCTCGACCCGCAGGCCCGCCTGTTCGTCTGGGAGCGGGTCCGCGCCCTGCGTGAGCGGGGTGTGACGGTGGTCCTGACCACGCACGACATGAAAGAGGCGGCCGATCTGTCCGACCGGGTGGGCATCGTCGACCACGGGCGGCTGCTCGCACTCGACACACCCGAGGTGCTCACCCGCGGCGTCTCCGGCCACTCCGTCATGGAGATCACGGCGGTTCCGGGTCCCGCGGACAGCGCCGACGACCTGCTCGCAGCACTCACCGCCGTGGACGACGTCGAGCGCGGGGAGCGAATCGTGCCAGGCGTCCGGGACCGGCCCGACAGCGTGCAGCTGCGGTTGTACCTCGCCAAGGAACCGGCGTCCCTGCTGATACCCGTCGTCGCCGTCCTCGATTCCCGCTCCGCCGTACTGGCCGATGTCCGCCTCGGCGAACCCAGCCTGGAAGACGTATTCATCGAGCTCACCGGAAGAGGACTGCGATGACCACCGCACAACCCACGACAGCAACCGAGAGCGCCGGCCGGCGGGCCCTGGAGACGTCCAGGCCCCGCCGGCCGTCCGTTGCCCGGGTGTTCCTCGCCATCCTGTGGCGTGACGCCTTCGTGACCGGCAAGGAGTTCGGTCTCCTGCTGGTCCAGATCGCGCTCACGCCCCTGTTCATGCTCTTCATCTTCGCCAAGGTGCTGGGCACGCTGAACTACGTACGGCCGGAGTTCGGTGATCTGCTGCTGCCCGGCATCGCCGCGCTGGCCGCCTTCCTGACTGCGTTGCAGAGCGTCGCGTATCCCCTGGTGATGGAGTTCGGCGTCACCAAGGAGATGGAGGACCGGCTGCTGGCTCCGCTGCCGGTGTACATGGTGGCGGTCGAGAAGCTGCTCATGTCCATGGTGCGCGGAATGATCGCCTCGGCGTGCGTCTTCCCGATGGGGGCACTGGTCCTGGGCGACGCGCCCTGGCGTGCGTCCGGGGTCCCGCTGCTCCTCGCCGTGCTCGCGCTGGGCTCCTGGGCCGGCGCCGCCATCGGCATCATGGTGGGCACCCTCGTCCCTCCGCACCGGATCAGCATCATGTTCGCGATCATCATGGCGCCGCTGATGTTCACGGGTGCCACGCAGTATCCCCTGGTGTCCCTGGACGAGATCGGCTGGTTCCAGGTGATCAGCGCCCTCAATCCGCTGACGTACGTCTCCGAGGGGATGCGGGCCGCTCTGGTGCCGTCCATTCCCCATGTGGAGCCGTGGCTGTGCCTGCTGGCCCTGACCGGCTACGCACTGCTGTTCACGGCCGTGGGCATCGCCGCCTTCCGGCACCGGGCGCAGAAGTGAGCCCGGAATTACAGCTGGGTCTACCCCAGGTCTCCAGTCAGCGCCCCTGCGGGGGACCACCTGCACACGGTTGGCTTTGACCATGACGAATTCGACTGACACCGTCCAACTGTGGTCCGTGACCAAGCAGTATGGCTCGGGGACGCAGACCGTCACCGCGCTGGACAATGTCACCACCACGTTCGCCCGCGGCACCTTCACCGCGGTGATGGGTCCCTCCGGGTCCGGCAAGTCCACGCTGCTGCACTGCGCGGCGGGCCTCGACCGCGTCACCGACGGCAAGGTGATCATCGATGACACCGATCTGAGCGATCTCGACGAGACCGCGCTCACCCTGCTGCGGCGTGACCGCGTCGGGTTCGTCTTCCAGGCGTTCAACCTTGTCTCGGCGCTCACCGCCGAACAGAACATCGCCCTGCCGCTGCGCCTCGCCGGGCGCCGCCCGAATCACGAGGACCTGATCGCGGCCCTCACCGAAGTGGGCCTCGGCCACCGGGGCCCGCACCGCCCCAGCGAGCTCTCCGGCGGTGAGCAGCAGCGGGTGGCCATCGCCCGCGCCCTGATCACCCGCCCCGCCGTGCTCTTCGCCGACGAACCGACCGGCGCCCTGGACACCAAGACGTCCCGTGATGTGCTCGCGCTGCTGCGCGGCGTGGTCGACCGCCACCAGCAGACGGTGGTCATGGTCACCCACGACCCGGCGGCCGCCGCCTACGCGGATCGAGTGCTGCTGCTCGCCGACGGAAGGATCGCGGACGAACTGCGGGGCCGCAGCACCGTCGACACGATCGCCGCCCGCATGGCCGCTCTGGAGGCCGTCACATGCTGAGTCTCGCCACCATCCGCCAGCGCTGGGTGTCCTTCACCGGGACCTTCACCGCCCTGTGCCTCGGCGTGACCATCCTGTGCATGACCGCGCTGGTGCTCGCCTCCGCCGATCCCGAGGCACCCAAGCGCTACGCGGGCACCAAGGTGCTGGTACAGAGCCCCGGAGCCGACCAGTCGGACGGCAATTTCACCGAGAACCTGCCCTGGTCACCCGAGCGCACCAAGGAGCTGGTCTCCGAACTGGGTTCGGTGCCGGGCGTCGCTGCCGCGGTGCCCGACCGGTCCTTCTACACCCAGGCAATGGTCGACGGCAAACCGGTCGACGACCCTGGCGGGGAACTGCGCGGCCACCCCTGGGCCAGTGCGGCGCTGGCGCCGGACAAGCTGACCTCGGGCCGCGCTCCACAGGCAGCCGACGAGGTCGTCCTGGACAAGTCCCTGGGTCTGGCCCCCGGTGCCCCGGTGACGCTGCTCACCGCCAGGGGACCGGCCCAGTACAAGGTGTCCGGCACGGTCGACTCCGACGCCTTCTATCTCACGGACTCCACCGCCGAACCCCTGTCCGGCGGGGTGCGGGTCATCGGTCTGGTCACCGAGAAGGGCGCGGACGCCGCCGCGGTGGCAAGCGCGGCCGAGAAGGTCGTGGGCAAGGACGACAAGGTGCTCGCCGGCGGCGGCCTGAAGGACCTGGAGGCAAAGACCGCGGCGAAGACCCGCTGGATCGGTATGCAGATCCTGATCGCCATGGCCGGACTGACCGCGTTCGTTTCCGTCTTCGTGGTCGCCTCGACCTTCGCGTTCAGCATCGTGCAGCGGCGCCGGGAATTCGGCCTGCTGCGTACCATCGGCGCCACTCCACGCCAGATCCGCCGGATGATGTACGGCGAGGCGCTCGGCGTGGGTGTGGTGGCGGCGACGACCGGGCTGGTCCTGGGCTCCCTGTTCGCCCCCGTGCTCGGCGGTCTGCTGGTGGACGGCGGGCTGGAGCCGGCCGGCTTCACCGTGCGCATGCAGGCGCTGCCCCTGATCGGCTCCTTTGCGCTCGGTCTGCTGGTCGCCCTGCTCGGAGTCTGGTCGGCGTCCCGGCGCGCGGCCCGGATCGCCCCGCTGGAGGCGCTACGTGAGGCCGCGCTGGAAAAGCGGCCGATGACGCGTGGCCGGTGGATCGGCGCGATCGGCTTCACCGCCTTCGGACTGATCCTGGTACTCGTCGCGGCCGGCAGCTCCTCGGACGAGATGATCAACAACGCGCTGTACGCGGCGATGGCCCTGATCGTGGGCCTGACGCTGTTCGCACCCGCGGTCATCCCGTTGGTGGTCAAGGCCGTCTGGTGGCCGCTGGGCCGCCTGCGTGGTGCCACCAGCATGGTCGCCAGGGAGAGTTCGCTGACGGCGGTGCGGCGCACCGCGTCGACGGCGGCACCGGTGCTGGTCACCGTGGGCTTCGCCGTCCTGATCGCCGGCATGTTCCAGATCAAGGCCAGCGGTTACGCGCTGGAGGAGACCGTCCGCCAGGACGCGACGTCCGTGGTCACTCCCAAGGGCACCCCGGGCCTCTCGGACGCCGCGGTCGCCACGGTGCCCGACGGGGCGTCGCTGCTGCCCACCGAGCTCTACGTGGGAGGCACCGACCACATCGGCGCGATGGGTGTGAGCGAGGGCGCCTTCGAGAAGGCGCGGGAGAAGATGACCGTCAAGTCCGGTTCGCTGGACGCCCTCCAGGGCGAGAACACCATGATCGTGCGGTCCTCGACCACGGCCTGGCTCGGCTGGACCACCGGACGCACCGTGCCCGTCACCTTCGAGGACGGCAGGACCGAGAAGGTCAAGGTGGTCGCGGAAATCACGGACGACTCGTCCACGGCGAGTGTGCTGCTCACTCGGGACACGGCGCGGGCGCACTCGCCCTCCGCGCTCACTCAGGTCGTGTACGCGAGCGGCTCGCAGCGGCCTGCGGTGTCCGCCGAACTCGGGGCGGAAGCCTTGAGCACGTCCGACTACGCGGCACGCACGGACGCCGAGGACGACCGGCTGGTGCAGATCTTCCTGATCATCCTGATCGGGATGTCGCTCGGCTACACCTGCCTCGCCATCGCTAACACGCTGATGATGGCGACCGCCGACCGCGCCGGGGACTTCGCGGTGCTGCGGCTCTCCGGGGCGACCCGGCGACAAGTGCTGCGAGTCGTCGCCGCCGAGTCGGCGCTCTCCGTGGGTATCGGTGCCGGGCTCGGACTGGGCATCGCGCTGATCACCCTGCTCGGCATCAGGTCGGGGCTGTCCGCGCAGCTCGGCACCCAGGTCAACCTCAACCTCCCCTGGCCGACGATGCTGTTGACGGTCGGGCTGTGTCTCGCCCTGGCGCTGGTCTCCAGCATCCTGCCGGCCCGGATGGCCCTCCGCAGGGCCGGCGCCCGGGCCGCTGCCTGACGGCCGGCCCCCAGACTGGTGCCCCGGGATGCGCTCACCCCCGTCGCGTCTCGGGGCACCGCCCGTTCAGCGGCTCGCCCCGACCGGGTCCGGGTCCGGGGCACGAAAGTGGTGTCGTCCGCCCGCTAGGCGCCGTGCCAAGAGCCGCGAGCTGGAGGGACTTCGGGGAAACCCCCCTACGGGGCGAGGGCCCCGCGCAGCGCGTCCAGAGCCCGCGCGGCAACCTGCGGCGCAGCGTGGCTGTGCCGGGGCAGTTCCACCGCGGCGATCCCGCGATAGCCGGTCTCCCGCAGCGCGGCCAGCGTGCCCCTCAGATCCAGTTCGCCCGTGCCGAATTCGAGGTGTTCATGGACTCCCTGCCGCATGTCGTCCAGCTGCACGTTGACGAGCAGATCCGCGGCACGGCGGATGCAGGCCGCCGCGTCGACCGGCTCGACGGCGACGCAGTGACCGACGTCCAGGGTGATGCCCAGCAGGGCCGGGTCGCCCAGCTCGGCCCTCAGGGCCAACGCCTGCTCGAGGTGCTCGACAAACATGCCGGGTTCCGGTTCCAGGCCGAGCGGCACTCCGTACCGCTCACAGTCCTGAAGCACCTCCACGACACCCGATTTCATGCGCTGCCACGCCGTGTCCGCGGCGACGGCGGAGGGCCTGATGCCCGACCAGAAAGAGACGCAGTCCGCGTCGAGATCGGCCGCCACACGCACCGCGCGGCGCAGGAAGTCGATCCGGCGGGCCGGCTCGTCACACACCAAGGTGGGGTGGTGCTTGCGCCGCGCATCGAGCAGGTACCGGGCTCCTGTCTCCACCACGCAGCGCAGGCCAAGCTCGGACAACAGCCGGGCCACGCGTGCCGTTTCGGCCGCTGCACTGGGAGCGAACGGGTCGAGGTGAGCATGATCGAGCGTGAGCGCCACCGCCGTGTATCCGAGGTCGGCGATGGTGCGCAGGGCATCGTCCAGGCGGTGGTTGGCGAAACCATTGGTTCCGTACCCGAGGCGCAAGGGGTCTCCTTGGATCACGTGGGCCTGTCTTCCTGGGAGCGGCGCAGCGCGGGGCGGCGTCCGAGGCCGGTCACCCGGCCGCGATCTCCGGGCGCGTCTCCTGCGTCTCGGGCCCTGTGGCTCGCTCCGTATGCGGGACGCCGAGCAGCGCCATGCCCAACGGAGTGACCGTGTGCAGCACGGTGTTGCGGTTGCGCATGGTGGTGATGAGCCCCGACTCGCGCAGAATGGCGGTGTGCTGGCTGGCACCGGCCGAGGAGATGCCGAGCAGTTCGGCGAGCTGGCTGGTGGTGCACGACGAGGTGAGGGCCCGTAGCGCGGCGGCCCGGGTCCGGCCGACCAGGGCGCTCAGCGCCTGCGACGAGGTGGCCGGGGTGTCCCACAACCCGGCGGCGGCCGCGGCATTGGCGGGCGCCGCGAACACGAGGGCCGGCTGTCCGGTCTCGGGCTCGGCACCGATCAGTACGGCCGGTTGGTGCTGGGAGAGGAACAGCGACGGCACCAGGAGGAGGCCCTGGCCGTCCAGGAAGACCTCCTGGGGCGGGGCGGGGATCTCCATCACCGGCGAGTTCCATCTGATCCGGGAGTGCAACGTCGAGAAGAGCCGGTCGACGCCGCCGGTCATGGTGATCCTCCCCCGGGCATCGCACTCCGCGGCCAGCCGGGCATGCATACGGCTCGCGTACGGTTCCAGGGCGGAGTGCCACACCCGGGTGATCTCGGCCGCGGCGTCACGACGGCTGATCCCCGCCGAGCGCAGCGCCGAGCCGTCCGCGGTGGGTGCCCGGTCGATCAAGCAGAGCAGGTCGCCCGGTGCCTGGATCCTGCGCTGCGCCGAGGTGAGCATCTGGGTCAGCGGGGTCGACCGGCGCAGATGCCAGCTCATCTGGTTGCGCCAGCGCACCTGTGATGCACTGCCGGTCCGGCCCAGCATGCCGAGCGCGAAAACCGTCTCGGCGACTGGGCCCAGGGTGGGCCGCAGTCTGATCCGGGTCAGGTCCTGCGCGGTGAAATGGATTGTGAGCACCTTCCGTCCTCCCCGTCAAGTTCCGTCAAGAGTCCGCTCAACCGCGGTCGATCCCGTGTCGCGGGGCGATGGTGGTCGCGGCTCCGGGCGCCGTCAGAGCGAGTTCACGACGCCAGGCCACGGCACGGGGCAATGCCGCGTGCCGCTCAGCGGCATGCAGCCTGAGCAGCGCGGGCAAGCGGTAGAGCAGCGTTCCGCAGTCGTCGCGGCCCGCCACTTCCAGCAGATGCAGATCCACCAACCGTTCCAGGGCGTCCTCCGCGTCGCGCACGCCGAGATCGAGTACGTCCGCACCGGTCCACACATCGAAGGCGGGGGCCGTCACCGCACCCAACCTGTCGTAGTGGTCCGCCACTTCGGACGACAGCAGGTGCAGAGCCCGGTCGAAGCAGGCACGGACCGAGTTCTCGCCGTGGTCGAGTACGTCCAGCAGTCGGTGCCGGTCGGTCATCCGCTCGACCAGGTCCGCCACCGTCCAGTGCGGCTTCCCAGCCAGCCGGGCACCGGCAGCCCGCAGGGCGACGGGCAGTCGCGCGCAAAATCGTACGAGCGTGGCCGTGCCGACCGGATCAGCTGCGATACGGCCCGCTCCCGCGCTCTGCGCCAACAACCGCTCCGCCTCATCCTGGGCCAGGCCGCCCAGTCTGAGGACCTTGGCGGTGCCGCCGTCCATGAGAAGTTCGGACCCGGTGACCACGACGCGGCACGGGCCGTCGCCGGGAAGCAGGGGTCCGATCTGCTCGTAAGAGCTGGCATGGTCCAGGACGATGAACGCCTGGCGGTCCGCGAGCAGGCTGCGGTAGAGGGTCGCGCATTCCTCCAGCCCGGTGGGAATCTGCCTCGGGGGCACGCCGAGCGCTCGCAGGAACCCTCGCAACACCTGGCCGGCGGCATGCCGGGGCGGTCGGCCCGCGGTCTCCCGCAGGTCGGCGTAGAGCCGTCCGCCAGGGAAGTCGGCTGCGGCCCGGTGGCCCCAGTGCACCGCGAGCGCGCTCTTGCCTGTTCCTGGCGGGCCGACGATGCAGCAAACAAGTGCGCCACGGTCCGGGTTGCGTGGGGCGAGCGCCTCGTCCATGTGCCGCAGTTCGGCCCGGCGGCCGGTGAACACAATGCTGTCCGCAGGAAGTTGAGAGGGTACCCGGACCTGCCGCGGTATCAGCGGGAGGGACGGTCCGGCGGGGGCGGAGGGCTCCGGTTCGTCATGCAGGATCTGGTCGTGCACCGAGCGCAGATCGGCGCCCGGCTCCAGTCCGAGCTCGTCGATGGTCAGGGCTCGCCCCTCACGGAACGTGCGCAGGGCATCGGCGCGCTGGCCCGACCGGTGCTGGGCGAGCATGAGGCAGGCACGAAGCTGTTCCCGCAGCGGGTTCTCCCGTACCAGTGCGGTGAGCTCGCTGACCAGGGAACGGTGCTCACCGAGTTCCAGGCGGAGCACCATCAACTGCTCCGTGGCGAGAATCCGCTGTTGTGCCAGATGGACGGCCTCCAACTCCGCGAAGTCGGAGGTCAGATCGGCGAAGGCCGGGCCGCGCCACAGCGTGAGGGCCTCGTGCAGCCGCTCGGCCGCCTGCCCGGCGCGTCCCTGACGGGCGAGTTCGTACCCCTCGTCCGTCTTCTCGGCGAACTCTGCGAGGTCGGTCCAGTGACATGTCGGCGCGAGCCGGTATCCGGGCGCCGTCGTGGTGATGACGTCGTCGCCCGCACCCGCGTCCCGGAAGAGCTTGCGCAGCGCGGCGACACAGATGGACACCTGGGTGCGGGCGCTGCTCGGCGGATTGCCGTTCCACACATCACGGGCCAGGGTGTCCACAGGCACGACCCGACCCTGGGCCAGCACCAGCCGGGCCAGCAGGGCCCGCTGCCGTACTCCCCTCAGTTCGAGGACCCGGGAGCCGACGGACACTTCGATCGGCCCCAGCAGGCGGAAAGCGCATTCCCCCGTGTTGTGCGCCATGGACGGCTTCAAGACATGGCCTCCCCGTTCAGCGAGTGCCGTGCCGCTCGGATCCTCGAGCGGCGAACTCACTCGCGTCTCAACCATCTCCATGACTAACACCGCGTCCTAAAGGAGCCTTTGTGCAGACCGGTACGGTCCGGCCCGCCGGGGTGGCCCCCCTCGCTCCGGCCGCTCACTGCGGGCAGACTTGCTCCTTGGCCCGACACCTTGCAGCCGACGAGGACGATCCGGCCGGGAGGGGGCACGAGTGAGAAACGAAGACCCGCTTGAGAACGGGCAGATGACGCTGGACGACGACGCCTACGGGAGCCTCGGCGAGTTGGCGGCCAAACTCCTGGGCGGGGCACCGGTGCTCGAACCGGCTAGGGCCGGGGAGCCGGCTGTCGCAAGCGGTTCGTACGCGGTCGATCCACCCTTCTTCGGGGACGGGGACATCGGCCGGCTGGCCGTGTGCGCCACCGTCAACGACCTCGCCGCCGGTGGCGTCGCCCCACGGTGGGTCACGCTGAGCCTCACGGTCGAGGCAGGGTTGCCTGTCGCGCTGCTGCGCCGGGTGCTGACCTCGGCCGGGGAAGCCGCCCAGGAGGCGGAGGTGGATGTCCGCGGCCTGGAGACACGGGTGGTACGGGCTGGCGACGCCAACCGGCTCTTCGCGCACAGCACGGCGGGGGGAACGGCGCCGCGGCAACCCGTGCACACGCGGGCCGCGGTACCGGGGGATGTCCTCGTCCTCAGCTCGTCGCTGGGTGGCTGGGCGGTGCACCTGTTGTCGGTCCGTGAGGGGCTCGGGCTGGAGAACCTGGTGCCGAGCGGCTGCCACCCGCTGAACACGATGTTGCGCGACGTGGTGCGGTCGGTGGAGCCGGGCGCGGTGCGCCAGGTGCATCGCATCGCGCGTGGCGGCCTGGGGAGGGTGTTGCGAGCGCAGGCTATGGCTGCGGGACAGACCATACGGATCACCGAGGATGCACTGCCGATTCAGCACGAGGTCGGATCCGCCGCCGAGTTACTCGGCATCGACCCGCTGCACACCGCGGACGAGGGTTGTCTGTGTCTGTTCGTGGCGCCGGATGCGGCAGACGTCGTACGGGACGCCCTGCGGGCCCATCCGTACGGCAGGGGCGCCGCGGTGATCGGCGAGGTGACCGACGCGGTGGCGCCCGTCGCCCTGCTCGTCGAGCGTAGTGGGCGGACTCACCTCCTGGACACCCGGACCAGCCTGCGCCCGGAGCCCTCCCGGCTCCGGTGACGACGTCCGACCGCACAGGTGTCATTTCACCAGAACAGGTCGATTATCGGCGCTGATTGGCCAGAAATACGTGGACACCTGGAGTTCCCTCCGTCTTACCATACTTCTCAGTTGAGACTTCTACCAGCGATACCGGAGCGTAGGACTCCGCTGCGCAGCAAAGCGACAGGCCCACTACCGGGGGATGCAGTGGGCCTGCCCGTCTGATTTATCTCGCTTTCGTTCAGTCCCAGATGGGGTCGCCGAAACCCTCACCCTCGGAGACCTGGGCAGTGGCCTGCGCCGGAGCCTCGCGGTAGGCCTCACCACCCATAATCCCGCTGGTCCCGGTGACGGCGACAACCGACGCGGCGATGCCTACCAGCACTCCCCGCAGCACGCGTCGGGCATGGAAGAAGTCCCTGGCCTTGGAAAAGTGCACGAGTCTCTCCGATTCGACGAGGCGCATTCTGATTCACGACACGGCATTAGCGCCGCCCCACCCCAATCATTACTCCAAGGACGCCCGAACAGCCCTGGCATATAGTTGCACTGCAGCAACTGCACTTAATCAGGGGAGGCTGAGTCGTGGAGAGCCCTGCGGATTCCGAGTTCGACCGGCTGGACGATGTGAGCGCCGAGGCCTATCGATTAGCCGTACTCGAGGGGCAGTTCAGAGCGGAGGCGATAGCCGACGAGCTGGGCCTGTCCCCGGAGGACGTCAAACGGACCGAGCGGGTGCTGCGCGTACTGCGCCTACTGCACCCAACCCCCGGGGACCCGCGCCGGCTGGCGCCTGTCAGCCCGGATGCCGCCTCCTCAGAGCTTCTGGGGCCCATGGAAGAGCACATGGGGCAGATGGAGCAGCACGTCGCCAGACTCCGCAGCCAGCTCGACGCACTGCAGCCCATCTACTTCGAGGGCCGCAAGATGCGCAACCGTCTGGAGGCGTTCGACACGATCAGCGAACCGGACACCGTCCAGTCGATGATCGACTCGCTGCTCAAGCGCAGCAAGAGCGAGGTCCTGACGGTGCAGCCCGGCGGCGCCCGCCCCGCGCACGTGCTGGAATCCGCCAAGGAGAGCTGCCTGGCCATGGTGACCCGGGGCGTCCGGCTGCGCTCGATCTACCAGCACACCGCGCGCACGGATCCAGGGACCGAGGCTCTGGCCCGGGCGGTCTCCGCCGAAGGCGGCCAGTTCCGTACCACCGAGGAGGTAATCGACCGCCTCATCATCATCGACCGGGAGGTCGCCTTCCTGCGCCAGCGCAGACCCTCCGACCCCGCCCGCGCGGCGGTGATCGTCCGAGAGCCGACCCTGGTCGACTACCTCTGTTCGGTCCACGACCTGCTGTGGCGGGCCGCGTTGCCGTTCGGGCAGGACGAAAGCGACGCCAAGCCGGCCATCGACGAGGTGAAGCGGGCGATCATCCGGCTGCTGGCCGAGGGGCACAAGGACGAGCTGGTGGCACGCCGGCTCGGCATGTCCGTCCGCACCTGCCGACGCCACATCTCCGAGATCGCCACGGAACTCAAGGCCACGAGCCGCTTCCAGGCAGGAGCGCAAGCGGCGGTACAGGGTCTGCTCGACCCCCTCACCGACACTACGTGAGCCTCGCCAGAGCACCAGTCGCCCGATGCAACTCTCGGTCATGCAGGTTCCTGCCAGCACCCACTTCTGGCCCGAACAGACGTCCGACAGCGATCGTGGGGAGGACCGGGAACCATGAGCCGGAGCGGGGGCAAGGAGCTGTGAGCAAAGGCGATATACCGTACTGCCTGCTGAGCCCACCAGCTCCGGCGTTCCACCTCGTCCACCGCTCGCCCTCGTGGAACTACTTCGCGGTCGACACTCCCTCACGGGGCAACGAGCGGTTCTCCCTCTCCGGTGAGCTGCCCTCCGGGCCAGGGCCGGCCGGGGAGCACGACGGATACTTCCGCGACTGGCAGTTCCTCACCGAGCTGGTGCGTGAGGCGGGCAGCTTCATCGGGTACCAACACTTCGGTGTCCCCCCGTATCTCCCCGCCCAGTTCTCCGTGTTCGAGTTGGACATCCACGATCCGGCGGCCTGGCGCGCGAACGACGACCGGACGTCCGTCACCCTGGATCTGTGCGTACGGCCGTCCGGCGTCCTGGACGGTACCGCGCACCGGCTCGAGTTCGAGAGCACGGTCTTCCTGAACGCCATTCCCTGCGCCGGCGTCCGGGCAGCACTCGGCTTCCTGGTGCCCATGCCCGTCCACGCACCCGACCCCGCGGGTCCCGCCGTCGCGGTCCGCCCCGTCGACGTGGGACGCGTCTCCCCGGGGTCCGTCCTCCTCGGCACGCCCATGCTCTCCTCGTACGGCCGTCTCACCTCTCCTGTCCTCATCCCCCGCGATCTGCCAGGCCTGGGTGCGGCGCCAGGCCAGGCCGTTCCCGATCTGGCCCTGGTGGAGGTGGTCAGACAGGCGTCATTGCTGTGTGCGCGGCTGGCCTGCGGCCTCAATCCCCGGCACAGTACGACAACCGCTCTGGCCGTCCGCCGCCGCGGCTCGGCCGTCGCGGGAGCCCCACTGCACTGCACCGTCGTGCCGGGGACACTCTCGGTCGACCAGCACGGATACCCGTGCGTACCCCTGGTCCTGACCGTCCATCAGAAGGGCCGGACGGTCCTGGAGGCGACGTCCGAGGTCTACCAGGGCTTCTGACTCCCGGACCGAACGCGACAGAGGAGAGCGACGGAAGTCGACACCATGAGATTTCACTTACTCGGCCCGCTGGAAGTACTTCGTCCCACGACCGCGGACTGTTACGTCACGCCCCGCGCGGCAAAGCACCGGATCGTCCTCGCCACCCTTCTGGTGCGGGCGGGTGAGCCCGTACCGACCGAGACGCTGATCAACGAACTCTGGGGGGAGACGCCGCCGCGCACGGCGACGACCACCATTCAGGTCTACATCTCCCAACTACGCAAACTCCTGGGGCTCGCGGACTCCGACGAGGCCCAGCAGGCCATCGTGACCCGCCGCCCCGGCTACCTGATCCGGCTCGATCCCGGCCGGCTCGACCTCACCCGCTTCGAGGTGCTGTACCAGCAGGGGGTGGCCGCGGCCGAACAGCGGGAGCACGCGAAGGCCTCCGAGCTGCAGGACCGGGCGCTCGCCCTGTGGCGGGGGCGGTTCCTCGCCGACACCCCTGCGGGACCGCTGCTGTCGGCCGAGGCGGCACGGCTGTCGGAGCTGCGCATGGCCTCCTTGGAGCAGCGCATCCGAGCCGATCTGCATCTCGGCCGCCATCACGAACTCCTCGGCGAGCTGCGGGCCGCGACGACGGAGCATCCACTGCGCGAGGAACTGCACGCCCATCTCATGGTGGCCCTCTACCGCTCCGGCCGACAGGCAGAGGCACTTCAGACGTTCTCGGCCCTGCGCCGTACTCTCGTCGACGAACTCGCCATCGAACCCGGTCCCGCGCTCCAGCAGCTGCACCAGCGGCTGCTCTCCGGCGATCCGAGACTTCTACACACGGCTGAGCACGTGGTGCGCTCCCTTGGTTCCGGCCCGCAGCCACCGCCCCCGTCCGGGAAACTCCCGCCCCCAGACGTCCGGTTCACCGCGCGCGAGGCCGAACTCGACCACCTCGTCGGGCTCCTGCGCGAGGATTCGGCCATGGTGGTCGTCACCGGCGCACCAGGCACGGGCAAGTCCGCCCTCGCCCTACAGGCCGCCCAGATGCTGGCGGACGACTTCCCGGACGGACGCATCCTGATCGACCTGCGTACGGCCCAATCCACCGAGCGCGTCGAGATCACCGAGCGGTTGCTGCGCGCGCTCGGGGCGCCCGCCCCCCTGCCCGACCAGCCTGCGGCCCGCCGGGCTCTGCTGAACCGGCTCGTCGAAGGCCGGCGCCTCCTCGTCGTCCTGGACAACGCGGACCGCGCGCAGGACCTGGGCGACGTCCTCCCCGGGCCGCCCGGCACCGCCACGCTGATCACCGTGCGTTACCTGCCTGGACGGCTCCGGCCGACTACGACGCTCCGACTTCGGCCGCCCGAACAGACCGAGGCCGAGAAGATCTTCACCGTGGCAGGTGGCCCCGCTGCTGCGCAGGCGGCACCGGAGACGGTCCAGGAGATCGTCGCCCTCTGTGACCGGCTGCCATACGCCCTGAGCGTCGCCGGGGCACGACTGACCGCTCATCCGCACTGGACGGCGAAGGCCCTGGCGAACCGGCTGCGTGCCGAGAAGACCCGGCTCGACGAACTATGCAACGACGGCCTCGACGTACGGGCCCGTCTGCTGGACGCGTATGAGGAGTGCTCCGCACCGGAGCGCGACGCCTTCCGACTGCTGAGCGTCCTGCCGCCGGGTCCGTTCACCGGGGACGCGGCCGCCGCCGTACTCGGCATCGCGCCGGTCGCCGCCGAGGCGCTGCTCGACCGGCTCGTCCGGCACGGGCTGCTGGCCGTCGAGGGCGCGGACCACTGCGGCTACGAGATCCCACTCCTGCACCGGCTCCTCGCCGTCGAACTGGCCGAGCAGGACACCACCAAGGCGCGGCACGCCGCCATCGGGCGGCTGTGCACGGCGTATGCCGACGCCGCCGAGTGGTCCGGTGTCCTGGTCGTCGCCGACGACCGCGCGCTTGCCCGGCCCACCGGTCCGGTCCTGTCGTCCCATGCCATGGGGCCGCGCCCGCCGCACTGGTTCGCCGAGCAACAGACGGCGCTCGTATGGACGGTGCGCGCGGCGGCCGACGCCGGACAGTGGTGTCCCGTGCTACGGCTGGCCGGTGCCGTCGGCGACTTCCTGGAGGCAACGGCGGCGTGGGACGACTGGGCCACGACGCAGGAGGCGGCGCTGCGCGCGGCCGAGGCTACGGGCGACGGAGCCGGTCGGGCCCGCGCGCTTCGCTCGCTGGGCGACCTCGCCTGGCAGCAGCGGCGGTTCGACGATGCCTACGATCATTTCGAGAAGGCGAGAAGGACCGCGCGGCAGGCGGGGAGCGACGCCGAGGCGGCACGTTCACTCGCCGGACTCGTAGACTTGCATCTGGAACACGGTTCCCTGCAGGAGGCGGCGCGCCTGGCCGCCGAGGCACAGCAGGCGGCCGACGCGGCGCCAGACCCCCGGGCTCGCTTCGAGGTGCTGCGCTGCCGGGCGCTCCTCGCCCTCGTCGCCAGCCGGGGAGCCGAGGCCGAGGAGCTCTTCGGCCGCTGTCTGGAGACGGCCGGGGAGCTGGCCGACCGACGGCTGGAGGCCTGGGCACGACGCGCCGGGCGCTCGGTGGCACCTCGATCCGGCGACGCCCCGGGGGCGTACGGCGGGGTTGAGACGCGACCTGGGGTCTGGCGGTTGCGTCCCGGCCGTACGGAGCCGATCGGGGATGCCGCGCAGTCCCGCAGCGTCATCCTCCCCTGACGAGCTCGAGGCAGTCCCGGTACCGGGGCAGCAGGCCCCGCTCCAGGAGGTCGGAAAGGGTCGGTGCCTGCTGGTCGCGGGGTGACAGCAGCGCCTCCCGGACCGGCCAGGCGATGCCGAGTTCCGGGTCGTGGGCGTGCACGGAATGCTCCCGCTCCGGCTCGTACGCCCGGGAGACCAGATAGCTGACCGTGGCGGTCTCGCTCAGCGCGCAGAAGCCGTGTCCGAACCCCTCGGGGAGATAAACCGCGGCACGCTCCGTGTCGTCGAGCCGGACGGCCTCCCACCGGCCGAAACCGGGTGAGCCGACCCGCAGATCGACGACGACGTCGAGGACTGCGCCGCTCACGCAGGTCACGTACTTCGCCTGCCCGTACGGCACCTGTGCAAAGTGGATGCCCCGCACCACACCGCGCGCGGACACAGACAGGTTGCCCTGCACCATATCCGGGGGCCGGTGGCCGAGCGCCTCGGCAAGCAGGTCGGGACGGTACCACTCCAGGAAGACCCCGCGTGGATCGGCATGTCGGCGCGGGACAACCCGAAGGGCGCCGGGGAGGGAGAGTCCACTGATCTTCATGGCGTCCTCGGCCGTGCGGTGTCGAGCAGTCCGAGCAGGTAGTCGCCGTAGCCGCTCTTGGCCAACGGCTCCGCGAGCCTGGCCAGTTGAGCGTCGTCGATATGGCCAGAGCGCCAGGCCGCCTCCTCCACGCAGCCGATCTTCAGCCCTTGGCGCTCCTCGATGACCCGGACGAACTCCGAGGCGTGCACCAGCGAAGCGAAGGTGCCCGTGTCCAGCCAGGCCGTGCCCCGGTCGAGCACGGTGACCTGGAGTTCACCGCGGTTCAAATAGACGGTGTTGACGTCGGTGATCTCCAGCTCACCGCGTGGGCTCGGGGTGAGCGAGCGGGCGATGTCGACCACCTGGTTGTCGTAGAAGTACAGACCGGGCACGGCGTATCTCGATTTGGGGTGGGCGGGTTTCTCCTCCACGGACACCGCCTTCCCCCGCTCATCGAATTCGACCACCCCGTACGCGCGCGGATCCGATACCGGGCAGGCGAAAATACGCCCGCCGCGTTCCGGAGCACCGGCTGCCAGGTTCCGTCCCAGTCCGGTTCCGTAGAAGACGTTGTCGCCGAGCACGAGCGCCACCGGGGCGTCGCCGATGAACTTCTCCCCTATCAGAAATGCCTGGGCCAGGCCATCGGGACGCTCCTGGACCGCGTACTCGAGACTGATTCCCAACTGGGAGCCGTCACCGAGCAGTTGCTGGAACGGTTCCTGGTCCGACGGGGTGGTGATGATCAGTACCTCGCTCACTCCGGCCATCAGGAGCGTGGAGAGAGGGTAGTAGACCATCGGTTTGTCGAAGACAGGGATGAGCTGCTTCGAGACCGCTTTCGTGACCGGCCACAACCGGGATCCGGTGCCACCTGCAAGAAGGATTCCGCGCATACCCGCCATGGTGCATGCGAGCCCTTAGGGATCGCTTAGGCGGATATGCCGGGCCCCGCTGCGAAGGCCATCACTCGGCTAAGCTCCGGCAGCCATGAGAATCCTCGTCACCGGTGGCGCCGGCTTCATAGGTTCGCAATTCGTCCGCGCCACGCTCTCCGGCACACTGCTTTCTCCGGCCGATGTCCAGGTCACCGTACTGGACAAACTCACCTACTCCGGCAACCTCACGAATCTCGCCCCGGTCGCCGACCATCCGGGCCTGACCTTCGTGCCCGGCGACATCACCGACGCCTACCTCGTCGATTCGGTGATGTCGGGCCATGACGCGGTAGTGCACTTCGCCGCCGAGTCGCATGTGGACCGCTCACTGATAGGGGCCCGCGACTTCGTGACATCGAACGTGCTGGGCACGCAGGCCTTGCTGGACGGGGCGCGCAGGCACCGGGTCGGCCGCTTCGTCCACGTCTCCACCGACGAAGTGTACGGCTCGATCGAGCGGGGTTCGTGGACCGAGAACCAGCCGCTGGCTCCCAACTCCCCCTACGCGGCCAGCAAGGCCAGCTCAGACCTGCTCGCCCTGGCCCAGCACCGCAGCCACGGCATGGACGTGGTCGTCACCCGCTGCTCGAACAACTACGGCCGCTACCACTTCCCGGAGAAGATGATCCCGCTGTTCATCACCCGGCTCATGGAGGGAGACCCGGTTCCGCTCTACGGCGACGGCGGCAACGTCCGGGACTGGTTGCACGTCTCGGACCATTGCGCCGGTATCGACCTGGTTCTGCATCGCGGCCGGGCCGGCGAGGTGTACCACATCGGCGGCGGTGTCGAGATGACCAACAAGGAGCTGACGGGGTTGCTCCTGGACGCCTGCGGGGCCGGCTGGGACCGGGTGGATTACGTCGCCAACCGCAAGGGGCACGACCTGCGGTACTCCCTGGACATCACGAAGATCCGCGACGAACTCGGTTACCGTCCGAGGGTCTCCTTCGCGGAGGGACTCGCCGACACCGTCCGCTGGTACCACGACAACCGCGACTGGTGGGAGCCGCTCCGGGAACGCGCGGAGCTCCCCCGGTGACGCGCTGGCTGGTCACCGGCGCGGCGGGAATGCTCGGCCGTGACGTCGTCGCGGCCCTGCGCGCGGCGGACGAGGAGCCCCGTACGACCGCGCTCGACCGCAACGGTCTCGACATCACGGACGCCGCGGCGGTGCGGGACGCGGTGGCGGGACATGATGTGGTGGTCAACACGGCGGCCTGGACGAACGTGGATGGTGCGGAAGCCGACGAAGCGGCAGCGAAGGCCGTCAACGCCACCGGTGTGCGTCAGCTGGCTGCCGCCTGTGCCCAGCACGGGGCCCGGCTGCTGCATGTCTCCACGGACTACGTTTTTCCCGGTGGGGGCACGGCCCCCTGGGCGGAGGACGCCGAACCGGCACCGGTCAACGCCTACGGCCGTACCAAGCTCGCGGGCGAACGTGCGGTCCGCGAACTACTGCCTGCGCACGGGTACACC
Source organism: Streptomyces sp. NPDC058751 (assembly GCF_042746485.1). Taxonomy (NCBI): domain Bacteria; kingdom Bacillati; phylum Actinomycetota; class Actinomycetes; order Kitasatosporales; family Streptomycetaceae; genus Streptomyces; species Streptomyces sp. NPDC058751. The sequence continues at coordinate 27,120 of NZ_JBHYPZ010000042.1, forward strand.
ATCCGCACGGCCTGGCTCTACGGGGCGCACGGCCCGAACTTCGTGACCACCATGCTGCGGCTGGCGGCCGAGCGCGACGAGTTGGAGGTCGTCGACGACCAGACGGGACAGCCCACCTGGACCGGCGCACTGGCCACGCGACTGGTGGAGCTGGGCCGGTCCGCGACAGCCGGCTCCGCCCCTCCCGGCATCTACCACGGGACCGCCGCAGGCCGGGCCACCTGGTGCGAGCTGGCCCGCTGCGCCTTCGTACGGGCCGGACTCGACCCAGCCCGGGTCAGGCCCGTGGGCTCCGACCGGTATCCCCGCACCGCACCGCGGCCGTCCTGGAGCGTCCTGGGACAGGAGGGCTGGGCACGGGCCGGCATGTCGCCCCTCGCCCCCTGGCGGACCATGCTGGAGCAGGCCTTCGCCGAGGGTGTCTTCGCCGCTCAGGTGCCGGTGTCCCGGGGCCGGTTGGACCCGTGATAGTGGCGAGTTGCCGGGTCCATAGAGCCGCCGACCATGCTGGCCCACCGAGACCGAACCAAGCACGGACACAACCGGAGGCGGAACCATGGCACAGCGGACCGGAGTGTGGCTGGTGGGCGCACGGGGATCGGTGGCCACCACCGTGGTGGCCGGCGCGGCAGCGCTCGCCGCCGGGCTTGCGGAGCCGACCGGCTGTGTCACGGAGAAGGAGCCGCTGCGCGGGCTTGCGCTGCCCGGATTCGGCGACCTGGTCTTCGGTGGGCACGACATCGTGGCAGTCCCCCTGCGCAAGCGGGCCGAACAACTCGTGGACGCGGGGGTGCTGCCCCCGTTCGTGACCGCCGCGCTCGGCGAGGCGCTGGAAAGGGCCGACCGGGAGGTCCGCTTGGGCACCCGGCCCGCGGCCGGCGGACCCCAGGCGCGGCACGCCGACGCACTCGCCGCCGACCTGGTGTCCTTCCGCGAGCTCAATGGCCTGGACACCGTGGTGGTCGTCAACCTCTCCTCCACTGAACCGGACGTCGACCCGGCCGGGTTGCCGACCACACCCGCGGAGCTGCGCCTGACACTGGAGGAACGGGCGGACGTGCTGCCGCCGAGTTCCCTGTACGCGTACGCGTCCCTACTCGCGGGCTGCGCGTACGTGGACTTCACGCCCTCGACGGGCATCCGGCTGCCCGCGCTCGAGTCGCTCGCCGTCGACCTCGGCGTGCCGTACACGGGGCGTGACGGTAAGACCGGCGAGACCCTGGTCAAGAGCGTGCTCGCGCCGATGTTCGCGCAGCGTGCGCTTCGGGTGCGGTCCTGGTCGGGCACGAACCTGCTGGGCGGCGGCGACGGAGCGACGCTCCGGGACCCGAGGGCGGCCCGGAGCAAGACCCGGTCCAAGAACCAGGTGCTGGAGCGGATCCTCGGGCACCGTGTGCAGGGCGAGACACACATTGACGATGTACCCGACCTCGGGGAGTGGAAGACGGCCTGGGACCACATCGGCTTCGAGGGGTTCCTCGGAGTGCGGATGACACTGCAGTTCACCTGGCAGGGCTGCGACTCGGCGCTCGCCGCGCCCCTGGTGCTCGACCTGGTCCGACTCATGGCGATCGCCCGCAGGTCGGGGGCGAGCGGGCCACAGACCCAGTTCGGATTCTTCTTCAAGGATCCCGTCGAGGAGAGCCTCGCCACCGCGGCCGGGGTGCCGGGCGCACGGCCGGAGCACGCGCTCGACGCGCAGTACGGGGCGCTGCTCGGCTGGGCCGGGTCGGTGAGGCTCTGATGCCCCGCGCTCTGTACGAACTCGTGCGCGCTCCCGCCGCGCTGACAGTGCCCGGCGACGTGCTGGCCGGAGCGACGGCCGCAGGAGCACCTCTGCGTTCCGAGGTCGTCGGCCTCGCCGCCGCCTCGATCTGTCTGTACTGGGCCGGCATGGCGCTCAACGACTACGCCGACCGGACCATCGACGCCTACGAGCGCTCGCATCGTCCAGTGCCGTCGGGACGGGTCCGTGCGGGCACCGCGCTGGCCGTCGCCGTCGGCGGCACCGCGGCGGGGATCGGACTGACTGCACTCAGTGGCGGACGCAGGGCGCTCGCCGTGGCCGTGCCGCTGGCGGCCACCGTGTGGGCGTACGACATGAAGCTCAAGTCGAGTCCCTGCGGCCCGGCGGCGATGGCCCTCGCGCGCGGGCTCGACGTCATGCTGGGCGCCACGGCGGGCGGGCGGCGGGGCATGGCCCATGCCCTGTTCCCTGCCGTAACAATGGCAGCCCACACGGCCGCGGTGACCCGGCTGAGCCGGGGCGAGGTGTACGGAGCGTCGGCCGCCGTGCCGGTCGCGACGCTCACGGTTACCGCCGCGGTCGCCGCGACGACCGCCCTCCCCCTTCAGGCCGGTCGTCGAGTCCGGCCCGCCAGGGTGGCCCAGACCGCCCTGGCGGGCTGGTACGCCTATCGCTTCGGCGTCCCCCAAGCGGCGGCTGCCGTGCAGCCCACCGCGGACCGGATCCGCGCGTCCGTCGGCGCCGGCATTCACGCCATGGTGCCGCTCCAGGCGGCGCTCACCGCGCGGGCCGGCGCACCGCTGCCCGCGCTGCTGCTCGCCGCGGCACTCCCGCCGATCCGACGCCTCTCCCGACGGGTGTCTCCCACATGAGCGCCCTGGACGGGACGGACCGTCACCCTTCACCGGGAGCCCACACGCCTCACGTGCCCGACGCCGATGAGAGACCGTGCAGTTCGCCGCAGGGCTCCGTGACCGGGACTCCCTCGCTCGCCGCTCTCGAGATCCCCCTGACCTCGGTACCCGCTCGCCGCAACCGCAGTGGGGACGCGGCCTGTGGCACGCCGTCCCCCGCCGACCTGCGGTTCGCCCTGGAGCGTGCGCTCGACCCGGCCGCTGCCGCGTGGCTGAGCACGGCCGGGGAACGAGTCCGTGCATCGGCCGGAGAGATCGCCTCGTTGTTCCCGGCCGCCGGGCGCTCTTGCGGGCACGGGCCACTGCCCGGGCTTTCCGACTGGACCATGGCGGACGCGGCGCGCGCACTCCTGCTGCTGGCCGTGCCGGTGCGGGACGATCGGCGGCTCGCCGAGACCCTGACCTGCTACCGGTACGGCGACGCGGCTGAACGCCTTTCCGTACTGCGGTCGTTACCGCTGCTCGGGCTCGGCCCGGCGGCGATCGAACTGACCGAGGACGCGCTGCGGACCAACGACGGCCGACTACTGAAAGCCGCCGTGGGACCGTACGCAGCGCGCCACCTGAGCCAGCCGCTGTGGCGCCACGCGGTACTCAAGTGCCTTTTCACGGAGGTGCCGTTGTCCTCCGTCGCGGCGCTCCGCGACCGCTGCGACGCGCCGCTGCTGCGAATGCTGGGCGACCTCGTGCGGGAACGTGAGGCCGCGGGCCGCCCGGCGCCGCCCGACGCGGTGGCGCTGCTCGCCGCACCCCCCACCGTCCCACCGACCAGGAGTGGTGTGTGATGCAGATTCTCGACCCGCACATCCATATGACGTCCCGAACCACCGACGACTATCGGGCCATGCGCGCCGCTGGGGTGCGCTGCGTCGTAGAGCCCGCCTTCTGGCTGGGACAGCCGCGCACGAGCGTGGGCAGCTTCACCGACTACTTCGACACGCTGCTGGGGTGGGAGCCCTACCGGGCCGTTCAGTTCGGTATCGCCCACCACTGCGCGTTGGCGCTCAACCCCAAGGAGGCCAACGACCCGCGCTGCATCGGCGTACTGGATCTACTGCCCCGCTATCTGGCGAAGGACTCGGTGGTGGCCGTCGGTGAGATCGGCTTCGACTCCGGGACGCCCGAGGAGGAGAAGGCGTTCGCGGCACAGCTCGACCTCGCGCGGGAGCACGGACTGCCCGCCTTGGTGCACACGCCTCACCGTGACAAGGCCGCGGGTACCGCGCGCTCCCTGGATCTGATCGCAGCATCCGGCATCGACCCGGCCCTGGTGGCGCTGGACCACCTCAACGAGGTGACAGTGGCCGATGTCGTGGACACCGGCTGCTGGATGGGGTTCTCGATCTATCCCGACACCAAGATGGATCCGGACCGGATGGTACGCATCCTGAAGCAGTACGGCACCGAGCGGGTGTTGGTGAACTCCGCGGCCGACTGGGGCCACAGCGACCCCCTGCTCACCCGAGCGACCGGGGAGGCAATGCTCGCGGCCGGATTCGATGAGGACGCCGTGGACCAGGTGCTGTGGCGCAACCCGGTCGCCTTCTACGGGCAGAGCGGTCGGCTCCGACCGGACTCGGCGTCCGCAACGGCCTACGCCGCCCATAAGGGCAACTCTATTCTCCGCGGGGGGAGTTGAGAGAGCATATGCGCTTCACGCATCCGGACGGCAGCACCGTCCATCTCGCGTACTGCACCAATGTGCACCCCGCCGAGTCGCTTGAGGGGATCCTCGCCCAGCTGGACCGCCATGCCGTGCCGGTACGGGAACGTCTGGCCGTGGACCGGCTCGGCGTGGGCCTGTGGATCCCGCGGCAGGCCGCGGACGAGCTCGCCGTCGACCCCGCGGCCGTGGCTGGGCTGCGCCGCGCGCTCACCGACCGCGGTCTGGAGGTCCTGTCCCTCAACGCCTTTCCCTACCAGGGTTTTCACGCGCCCCGGGTCAAGCGAAACGTCTATCTCCCGGACTGGGCCGACGCCGCGAGGCTGCGCTACACCCTCGATCTGGCGCGCGTGCTATCCCGGCTGCTGCCGGACGACGCCGTTCGAGGCAGCATCTCCACACTGCCTCTGGGCTGGCGCGCCTGGTGGTCACCGCAGCGGCAGGCGGCCGCCGAGGACGCCCTCGACCGACTCGCCGTGGGCCTCGCCACGCTCGCCGCCGAAGAAGGGCGGCCGGTCCGGGTCGGCTTCGAGCCCGAACCGGGCTGTGTCGTCGAGCGCACCGAGCACGCCGTACGGCTGCTGGCGAACCGCGACCCGGAGGCACTGGGGATCTGCCTGGACACCTGCCATCTCGCCGTGGCCTTCGAGGAACCCGCGGCCGCACTGGAGCAGCTGGCGGCCGCCGGAGTGTCCGTCGTGAAGCTCCAGGCCTCCTGTGCCCTGCACGTGCCGCGGCCCCGGTCCCCGGAGGCAAGGACCGTGCTCTCGGATTTCGTCGAACCCCGGTTCCTGCACCAGACAAGGGAGTCGGCTCCCCCCCTGCCGATGCCCGCGGACGACCTGGACGAGGCGCTCGGCCCAGACGGACTGCCAGGAGACGCTGCCTGGCGCGTCCACTTCCACGTACCGCTGCACGCCGATCCGCAGCCACCGCTGGACTCCACCCGTCCGGTGCTCGAAGCCACCCTGGCCGGGTTGTTCGGCGGGCCTGCAGCCGGCACGGACCACGTCGAGGTCGAGACGTACACCTGGAACGTGCTGCCGCCCGGGCAGCGCCCCGCGGGCCCGTCGGCCCTGACACGGGGCATCGCGGCGGAACTCGACTGGACGCGCGGCAAGTTGCGTGGGCTCGGGCTGAAGGAGGACGGCCGATGAACTCACGCCGAGCGGTGGCGGTCCTGTGCACGGTCGGGGTCACTCCACGGCTGCTGCCCCATATGCCGCATCTGCGCGCGATCGGCGAGGAGGGCTTTACCTCCCTGCTGACGACCGTCTTCCCCGCTGTGACCTCCACGGTCCAGGCCAGTGTCATCACCGGACTGCATCCCGGCGAGCACGGTGCCGTCGCCAACGGCTGGTATGCCCGCGACCACGGCGAGGTGCGCTTCTGGGGGCAGCACAACGGCCTCGTGGCCGGCGAAAAGGTGTGGCAGGCCGCACGCGCACTGGACCCTTCGCACCGCAGCGCCTACCTGTGCTGGTGGTACGCGATGGGCGCCGACGTCGACACCATCCTGACGCCGCGTCCGGTGTACCGCTACGACGGCAGGAAGGAACCCGATTGCTACACCCGTCCGGTCGGGCTGCGGGACGCCCTCACCGACGCGTTCGGACCGTTTCCCCTGTTCCGGTACTGGGGCCCGGCCGCAGACATCTCCGCCACCGAGTGGATCGTCGCCGCAGCACGTCTCGTGGTGCGGACCGTCTCGCCCGACCTCTCGTTCGTGTACATCCCGCATCTCGACTACGACCTGCAGCGGTACGGGCCCGACGGCCCCGAGGCGATCCGGGCCGCGCGCATGGCCGACGCCGCCCTTGCCCCGTTGCTGAGCGAACTGCGTGGGCGGGGCACCACGGTGGTGGCGCTGAGCGAGTACGGCATCACCGCCGCGCGCCGACCCGTCGACATCAACCGGGCGCTGCGGCGCGCGGGTCTGCTCTCCGTGTATGCCCAGCGCGGCATGGAGTACCTGGACCCCCACACGTCCCGCGCGTTCGCCGTGGCTGACCATCAGGTGGCGCAGGTGTATGTCGCCGACCCGGCGGACGTCCCGCGGGTCCGGGACGTGGTGCGCGAACTGCCGGGCGTGGACGAGGTGCTCGACCGGCCCGGACAGCTGAAGCTCGGGGCGGGGCACGAGCGGTCGGGCGAGTTGGTCGCGGTCGCGGAGCCGGACGCCTGGTTCACGTACTACTACTGGCTCGACGCCGCATGCGCACCGGACTTCGCGCGCGGTGTGGAGATCCACCGCAAGCCCGGCTACGACCCGGCGGAACTCTTCTTCGATCCGGACGACCGCTGGGTGAAGGGGCGGGCCGCGCTCACCCTGTTGCGCAAACGGGCCGGGATGCGGGCTCCGATGACCGTGGTGCCGCTGGACGCGTCGGTGGTGCGCGGCACCCACGGCCGACTGCCCGACGACGCACGTGACGCACCGGTGTTCCTCTGCTCCGATCCGGCCGCGGAGCGCGAGCGCTGGCACGTCACGGATGTGAAGGACCTGATCCTGCGGCTGTCGGGACTCGTCCCCGCATCGTGTGCGAGGAGTGGCACCGCGTGAACGTACTCGACTCGATCGTGAACGGGGTGCTCGCCGATCTGGCGGTGCGCCGCAGCCGGGTACCCCTGACGGAGCTGCGGCGGCGGGCAGCCGCCGCGCCGGTGGCCCTGGACGGAGTGGCGGCGCTGCGCTCGGACGCCGGAGTGCGCGTGATCGCCGAGGTGAAGCGGATCAGTCCGTCCGCCGGACACCTCGCGGACATCCCGGACCCCGCGGCGCTGGCCGGCGCGTACGAGGACGGCGGCGCGGCGGCCGTCAGCGTGCTGACCGAGGAACGGCACTTCGGCGGCAATCTCGAGGACCTCGGCGCGGTGCGGCGACGGGTGCGGATTCCCGTACTGCGCAAGGACTTCGTGGTGAGCCGCTATCAGGTGTGGGAGGCACGGGCCCATGGCGCGGACCTGGTGCTGCTGATCGTGACCGCACTGGACCGCGAACGCCTGCCGGCCCTAGGGCCTGTCGTCAAATTCCCGTCGTCGCCCGAAGGGCGGTCTCGCGGCGTCTGGTGCGTGCTCTGGGGGTACCCCCTGCTCGAAGAGCTCGGGGGAGTGCCGGGCGGAAGTCCTCGTACTGGACGTACTGGGGCTTTCGCCCGGTGCGGCGAGAGGGCGTGCCAGGCGTCGCGAGGCAGACGGGAATTTGACGACAGGCCCTAGTGGCTCAGGCACGTGGCGCCGGGCTGACCCCGTTGGTCGAGGCGCACGATGCGGAGGAGATCGCCCGGGCCGTCGACGCGGGAGCGGAGGTGATCGGCATCAACAACCGGGATCTGCGCAACCTGAAGGTGGACCGGACGGCGTTCGCCAGGCTCGCCGGGCGGGTCCCGGACGGCGTGGTGCGGGTCGCCGAGTCGGGCATCCGCGATGCGCGGGACGTGGCCGCCTGTGCCGCGGCGGGTGCGGACGCCGTACTCGTCGGCACGGCCCTCGTGACAGGTGACGGGCCGAGCGCTGCGGTTCGCGCCCTGCGCGAGGCCGGACACCGCTGAACTTCCGGCCGTGGGGGGCGGGGCGATGGTATCGACACCGCGCTGCCACGACTGCGTGGCCGTCCTCAACCCTCGGCGGCCCGCTTGCCGGTGAGCTCCACCCACCGCTGCAGCAGGGCGGCGGCCGCGCCTGAGTCGATCGCCTCGGCGCAGGGTCCGAGCTCCCTGGCGATACGTTCGGCAACGGGCAGCGACGCGGGGCGCAGCGCGGCGAGCCCCGCGGCGGCGGACAGCAGCACCGCGTCGCGTACCGGTCCCCGTTCCCCGGCGAGTAGTGCGCGTACGACCCCAGCGTTGTGCTCGGCGTTCCCGCCGCGCAGTTCCTCGGCGCGGACGCGGGCGATGCCGACGTCCAGCGGGTCGAACGTCTCCCGGCAGACCGTCCCGTCCTGGACCGACCAGACCTTGGAGGTAGTCGTGACCGTCAGTTCGTCCAGCCCGTCATCACCGCGGAAGACCAACGCGCTGACCCCTCGGCGGGCCAGCACTCCGGCAATCAGCGGGGCGGTTCGGGCATGGGCTGTGCCAACCGCCTGGGCCGTGGGTGAGGCCGGGTTGGACAGCGGGCCCAGCAGGTTGAAGACCGTGGCGACGCCCAGTTCCCGCCGGGTCGGGGCGGCGTGCCGCATCGCGGGGTGGAAGTGCGGGGCGAAGCAGAAGGTGATCCCGGCTTCTTCTGCCATGCCCTCGATGTCGCGCGGCGGCAGTTCCAGGACGACTCCCAGCCGCTCCAGCACATCGGCGGAGCCGCACGCGGAGGAGGCCGAGCGGTTGCCGTGCTTGGTCACCCGGGCACCCGCGCCGGCCGCCACGATCGCGCCCATCGTCGAGATGTTGACGGTGCCGGCTCCATCCCCGCCGGTGCCGACGATGTCCAGGGTCGGCCCGGGTACGGTCAGCCGCACGGCGTGCGCGAGCAGCCCGCTGACCAGGCCCGACACCTCGTCCACGGTCTCGCCCTTGGCGCGCAGTGCCACCAGCAGCCCGGCAAGTCGAGCCGGGCTCACCTCACCGCGCATGACACTTTCCATCGCCCACACCGTGTCGTCGGACGTCAGATCCGTGCGGCTCAGCACCGCTTCGAGCAGTCCGGGCCAGTCCCGCTCCGTTTCCCGCACCGAAATCCCCTCCAGTATCGTCGCGCCCCCGCCGGATGGGCGCGGGCCGTCCCACGGATCAGTCTGGAAGCCGCCGCACCTGCCGCACCAGACCAGTCGGGAGCGTCGCCGACGGTCCAATCTCCTTGTTTCACAAGTGAGTTGTTGATGACGTGGCTGGCCTCGGTCGAGGTCTCACGGGATTCCTCTCAACCTCTGACCAGTCAGATCCAGACGGCGGTCAAACGGGAGATCGCCGAGGGCGCTCTGCGTCCGGGCACCCGTCTGCCGTCCAGCCGGGCGCTCGCCGACGATCTGCGCGTCTCACGCAGCGTGGTGGTGGAGGCGTACGGGCAGCTGATCGCGGAGGGATATCTGGAGGCGGTACAGGGATCGGGCACCCGGGTGGCCGCGCATCTCGCCCCAGCCCCGCGGGCTCCGACCCTGCTCGACGAGGGTCGGGTGCCTGCGGTGCGCTGGGATCTGCGGACCGGCGGGGCGGTACCGGCACACTTCCCGCACCGGGAGTGGGCCGGGGCGTACCAGCGGGCACTGCAGAGTGTGGGGCGTGCGGAACTCGGCTATCCGCCGCTGTCGGGCGTCCGGCCGCTGCGCGAGGAGCTGGCGCGCTATCTGGGCCGGGTGCGTGGGGTGCGCACCGTACCCGAACAGATCATGGTGGTACAGGGTTTCGCACATGGGCTGGCGTTGCTGTGCTCGGCACTTCCCCGACTGGGTGTGGGGACAGTGGCGGTAGAGGACCCGGGCCTGGTCCGCCAGCACCGGTTCGTCCAAGAGGCCGGCCTGCCGACCGTACCCGTCCCCGTCGACGCCGAGGGCATCGACGTCTCGGCGCTGGCCCGCAGCGGGGTACGGGCGGTCCTGGTGACGCCGTTCCACCAGTTCCCCACAGGGGTCACCTTGTCCCCGCGGCGTCGGGCCGAGCTCGTCGACTGGGCGAGGAGGACGGACAGCTACCTGATCGAGGACGACTACGACGGTGACTTCTGGCTGGAACGCCACCCGCACCCACTGGCCCTGCAGCGGATGGCGCCCGACCGTGTCGTGTACGCGGGCACGGCCAGCAAAGCCCTGGCTCCCGTTCTGCGGCTCGGCTGGCTGGCCGCACCGCCGGCCCTGCTCGCCGTGCTGGAACAGGTACGCGGCGAACGCGACCTCGGTGCGGAAGGGTTGACCCAGCTGGCCTATGCCGAGTTGCTGCGGGGCGGCGCCCTGGACCGCCACCTGCGCCGTCTAAGGGCCCGCTACCGGGGCCGCCGACAGGCCCTAGGCCAGGCAGTCCACCGACATCTTCCGGGTACGACCATAATCGGTGTGGCAGCCGGGCTGCACGCCTGTCTACGGTTTCCCCCGGGCACCGATGAAGCGCTGCTGGTGGCAGGAGCGCTTCGCCACTCCGTGCTGGTGCGCGGGGGAAGGGAGTTCGTCACGCTCGACCGCAGGCCCGACCCCGCGCTGGTGATCGGCTACGCCGGGCTTCCCACGACCGCGCTGGTCGATGCGGTGCGCGAACTCGGCCGGGTCTGGACGATATTGCCCCGCGGACAACGAGGCACGACGTGGTCCGCCTGAGGGCCGGTGCGACGGCCGGCCCTCGTCTGCCGTGGTGCTGGTCAGCGGTGCGCCACGGAGAGAAAGTCGGCGAGCATGTCCAATCCGCCGGTGGTGGTGATGCTCTCCGGGTGGAACTGCACCCCCTCGATGGGGAGTTCGCGATGGCGCAGCCCCATCACGTATCCGTCGTCCTGTGAACGGGCCGTTACCGTCAGCTGCGTCGGCAGCGGCTCGGCCACCACGAGCGAGTGGTAGCGCGTGACCTCCACGGCCCGCGGGGCCCGTGCGAACAGCCCCATGCCGTCGTGTCTTACGGTGCTGGTCCGGCCGTGCATCAGATGATCCGCGACCTGGACACGGCCGCCGTGGGCGAGCGCGATGGCCTGGTGTCCCAGGCAGACCCCCAGCAGGGGCACCTCTCCTGCGAAACGGTGGACCAGTTCAACATGCCCCGAATCGGCGGGATGCCCGGGCCCCGGCCCCAGGACGACCGCGTCGGGACGCCTGGCGGCGAGTTCGTCCGGACTCCTGGTGCCGGACCGCACGACCTGCGTCCGCACGCCGAGGGAGCGGATGTAGCGGTCGATGATGTGCGTGAAGCTGTCGTACGCATCCACGATCAGAACGTTCACGCCATCCGCCCCTCGCCCGCCGCTTCCGTGTACGCCCCGGATCCGGGACCGTCCCCCACCAATTCCTCCCCGGTCAGGGCCCAGTACGCGGCGCCCATCTTCGCCAGCGTCTCGTCCCATTCGGCCTCGGCCCGGGACTCTGCGACGATTCCGGCCGAGCTCTGGGTCGAGAAGATCCCGGCGTCGTACGCGATCGTTCTGATGCACAGGGCAAGTTCGGCCCATCCGCATACGTCGATGAGCCCCACCGCCCCCGCGTAACTTCCCCGGGCCTGACCCTCCAGAGCGTTGATAATCTCCATGGCGCGCAGTTTGGGGGCGCCGCTCATGGTGCCGGCGGGGAAGGTCGCGCGCAGCGCGTCCCAGGCCGAGGTGCCTGGTTCGAGCCGACCTCGCACCGTCGAGACGAGGTGGAAGACGTGGGAGAAACCCTCGACCGTCATCAGGCTGTCCACGGGCAGGGTGCCGGGCAGGCTGACCCGGCCGATGTCGTTGCGGCACAGATCGACGAGCATGATGTGCTCTGCCAGCTCCTTGGAGCTGGCCAGCATCTCCTTGACGCGCCTGTCGTTCTCCTCCTGATCGGGGCCGCGCCGGGTGGTCCCCGCGATCGGACGCATGGTGATCTCGCCGTCCACGCTGCGGAAGAACAACTCGGGGCTCGCACCGATGAGTTCGCCCTTGGCGCGCGGTAGCAGGTACATGTACGGCGAGGGGTTGCGGGCGCGCAACCGACGGTAGACGTCTGGTGGCGTCAACTCACTGAGTACGTCGATGCGGTGGCCGAGCTGAATCTGGTAGATGTCACCCACACCGATATGTTCCAGGCAGATTCTGGCCCGCTCCAGGAACGTCTCGCGTGCCACGGAGTCCCGTACGGCCCGCGCGCGGGGCGCTTCGGGGGTGGCGGTGGCAGGAGCAGCGGCCGCCTGCCTGGCCAGGGCCGCGAGGTCGAGCAAGTGACGCGGCGGGAAGACCCCGCCGTCCACGGGATCGGCCCGCAGCAACCGGATGTCGCCGGTGCCGGGTTTGTACCACACCGTGTCACGGAATAGCGTGAGGGTGAGGTCCGGCGGGCCCACGTCCTCGTCACGGCGGGGCAGTTCTTCCATGTGCCAAGCCGCCTCGTAAGCGACGCTGGTCAGGAATCCGAAGGTGTAAGAGGACGCCGCGAGCTCGGTTTCCACCTGGAACAGGTCCTGGGCGGCAGCCAACAGCCGCCACACCTGATCCGGTTCGGTCGGCGTGAATCTCGCTACGGTGTCGTCGGTCGGCGGTTCGGCGGTGAGCCCGGCGCGGGCGGCGCACCCGGCGAAGGCCGCAGCCAGAGACGGTGCGCCATCGATCTCCACATGCCGGGCATGCACTCGGATCTCTGCAAGCCGGCCGAGCCCGACGACGGTCGGCCCTCGGTGCTCCGCAGGTCCGCCCAGGCCCTCCAGCAGGAACACCTCACGGGCACCGAATTCATGACGCAGCAGTGTGTAGAGCTCGATGGCCGCGTGAGGGGGCAGCCGGGTATCGGTGACCCGCACGCCGAGGGAAACGGGTGCGGGAGCGAGGTCCAGTGTGCGCGTGGATGCGTGCATGGCACTCCTTCGCGTCGTCGATGTCCGGGGCCCCGTCTGGCGGATGACCACCGACGGATGCCCGGGATATTCACGCCGGGTGAATTCCACTACAGACAATCACCGCTCCGTCGCACGGACCAGACCATTTCTCCGGCCGCAATACAGACCACTGCCATGATGCTTGCCCGGAACCATCGAGCATGGATTCACTGTGGATACCGGACTCACGGAACCGTCACGGAAAAATCCGCGACCATCTTTCGAAAGGGCTGATCGAACGCGATGGAAACGCAGCCGAATCACCATCCGGGACCGTGCGCGAAACAACAGCCGGCGTGGCCGGACGCATCCGTTCTGTGTTCTGTGGTCGACGAGTTGTCGACGGCCCCGCCCCTGGTGTTCGGGGCGGAATGCGACCAGCTCCGTGCCCGGCTCGGCGAGGTGGCCCTGGGACGGGCGTTCCTGCTGCAGGGCGGCGACTGCGCGGAGACGTTCGCCGGGGTGACCGCCGACGGGATACGCGGCAAGCTGCGAACCCTGCTGCAGATGGCGGTGGTGCTCACCTACGGCGCGTCCGTCCCGGTGGTCAAGGTCGGCAGGCTCGCGGGCCAGTTCGCCAAACCCCGCTCCAGCCCCGTGGAGTTGCGGGACGGCACCGAGCTGCCCTCCTACCAGGGCGACGCGGTGAACGGGCCGGGCTTCACGGTTCGGGACCGGACACCCGACCCGCACCGCATGCGCACCATGTATGAGAAGTCGGCGGTCGTCCTCAATCTGGTACGGGCCTTCGCCGCCGACGACGCCGACCTGCATCAGGCGCATACCTGGAACCAGGGTTTCGTCGCGCACTCACCCGAAGGCGCGCGCTATGCCGCACTGGCCGACGAGATCGACCGGGCTCTCGCGTTCATGGCCGCGTGCGGCGTCGATCCGGCCGGGGTCCGCACCACGGAGGTGTTCGCCAGTCACGAGGGACTCCTGCTCGACTACGAAAGGGCGCTGGCACGCCGGGATCCGGTCTCCGGCAGGACCTATGCCACGAGCGGCCATCTGCTGTGGATCGGTGAACGCACCCGGAACCTGGACGGCCCGCACGTCGAGTTCTTCTCCCGGGTCGCCAACCCCTTAGCGGTGAAGCTGGGGCCGACCACGACACCCGACGAGGTGCTCGGCTACGCCGAGCGGCTCGACCCGGAACGGGAGCCCGGACGGCTCACCTTCATCGTACGGATGGGCGCGAAGAACGTACGGGAACTACTGCCCCCGCTCATCGAAAAGAGCCTCGCTGAAGGAGTTCGAGTGGGCTGGGTATGCGATCCCATGCATGGCAACACATTCACCGCTCCGGACGGCCGAAAAACGCGCCAGGTGGCGGAAATCCTGGACGAGCTGCGCGGCTTCTTCGAGGTCCACCGAGAATTGGGCACCTACCCAGGTGGAGCACATATCGAACTCACCGGTGACGACGTCACGGAATGCGTGGGCGGCAGTGACGAAATCCGAGCGAGTCAGCTGCACCGGCGTTATGAGACGGCGTGCGACCCTAGACTCAACCGGAGCCAGTCACTCGATCTGGCGTTTCTCGTCGCCGAGATGCTCCGCGAACGCGCCGCCGAGCCCGGGCGCGATATCACGTCGTAGACGCCCGGGCCGACAGGGGGTGGCGGACTGTCAGGCCACGGCCGTCCCGTCCACGGCCGGCGAACCGCCGAAGGCGGAGACCGCCTGGTAGTACGTCCAGGCGGTGGCGTCGCAGGAGGTCTTGGACGCACCGGAGTAGGTGGCGCAGACCCGCTTCAGATCGGCGTAGAAGGCACTGTCGAGACGGGACTTGTTGGCCTCGAAGGTGCCGGCCGCCTTGTAGTTGCGGTATCCGAAGTCGTGGCGGGCGCAGGAGTCCTTGAACGGGAAGCCGAAGGGGTTGTCCGGGGACGTGGTGCAGTAGTCCGTGGACCAGTCGAACCCGTAGGCGCTCCAGGCGGCCTGGTTGTTCCGGGCGGCGTTCCAGGCGTTGTAGCTGCTCGCCGATGTCTGGGTCCAGGAACTGAGCACCTCACCCTTGTCCGCTGGCGCGGCCGAGGCGTCGGCGGCCGAGGCCAGCACTGCAGGCAGGGCGAGGGCGAGGGCAACCAACGGGGCGGTGTAACGACGACGCATGGAAACCTCCGGAAAGATGCGGGAACGGTTCGGCTCCCGCACGGAACCGAACCACTCAGAGCATCCCGAGCCGCGTTAACTCGCCGTTATGGCGCTGAAAACCGATCCGTAGCTCGCACCCGTTCCCGTCCGTCCGACGCTTGCGAGATCATCTGCCCGCTGTGGCGCCGTCGAGTGTTGTAGCAGGTGAGCCACTGGAAGATCTCCAGTCTGGCCTGACGGACCGTCGTGAACGTTGCGCGTAGGGCCTCTCGCTTCAGTCCCTGCCAGAAACTCTCGGCGAGGGCATTGTCGTAACTCGACCCGACGCGGCCCACGCTCCTACGGATCCCGAAGTGGTCGCTGACCTGGGAGAACACGGCAGAGGTGTACTGGGATCCCCTGGCCGCGTGGAAGATCGCCCCGTCCACGCGGCCGCCCCTCGCGGCCACCGCCATCTTCAGGGCATCGACGACCAGTTCGGTCCGCATGTGGGTGGCCATCGACCAGGTCAGGGGCAGGCGGCGCGAGGCGGTCGGGGACCGTGGCCCGCTTACGCCGTCGCGGGTGCCGGCCCTCGAGCCCGCTCGCGCGCATCAGCCGCTCCACACGCTTGCGGTTCACGCAGTGCCCGAAGTCCCGCAGCTCGGCATGGACGCGGCGCACGCCGTAGGTGCCGTGGATCTCACGGATCTCGGCGACCAGCGCGTCATCGCAGGCATGGCGGACCTGGCGGGCCTCGGCGCTGGCGAGCCACTGGTGGTAGCCCGAGCGCGAGACCTGAAGGACCCGGCATATCCGCTGCACACCGAAGTCGGCGCGGTGGATGGAGATGAAGTCCCGGCGGCCGGTCACGCCCTCATCTCCTTCGCGAAATACTGGGCCGCCCGCCGCAGGATCTCCCGCTCGAGCTCCCACTCCTTCTCCGCCTTGCGCAGCCGGCCCAGCTCGGCCCGGAGCCGGACAAGCTCCTCCTCCCGGTCCTCCACCGCCGTCTCGCCGCGGCCGCCGTCCCGGCCCGCCTGCTCGTCAGCCTGCCGCACCCAGCTCCGCAGCGTCTCGCCGGTCACCCGACGTCCGCCGCGACCGCCGAGTACGCGCGCCTGCCGGCCGCAGCGCGATACAGCGCGACCGCGTCGTTCCTGAACTCCTCCGGAGTCGAACGGGTTGTCGGGCACTTGGGTGCAGCCGTCGTTGGACCAGTCGAACTCGTAGGCCGTTCACGCGGCCTTGTTCTGGCTGGCGGCGTTCCAGGTGTTTGGGCTCGCCACGTCGGTCTGGGTGAAGGAGGCGAGGACCTGCGGCTTGTCGGCGGGCATGGCCTGGGCGGGTGCCGCGGCGACGCCGACGTCGGGGGGACCGCGGGCCGGCGGACGGGGGTGGCCGTCGGCCCGCGGAGCGGTCAGGCGTCGCGGCGGCGCAGCACGGCGTAGCCGCCCACGACCGCGGCGAGCGCCCACAGGATCAGCACCAGGAGCGCGGTGCCGCTGCCGTAGGGGCCGGTCTCCTGGGTCATCAGCACGGTGCCCGCCTCGCTGGGCATGTAGTCGCTGGCGGTATCCAGCCACTTGGCGCCGATGACGCCCATGAGCTGAGGCAGCGCCAGCAGCATCATGATGAGCGTGGTGATCGTGCCGGCGGCGCTGCGCAGCACCGTGCCCACGCCGATGCACATGGTGGCGAGGAGGGCGAGGTAGGCGGCCGCGCCGAAGGCGGTGCCGGCCAGCTCACCGCCGGTGTACTCGCCGTACTCCCCCATGAAGGAGGCGGCGGCCCAGCTGGCCAGCAGGCTGAGGACGAAGCCCGCCACGGCCACGACCGAGGTGACGACCAGCGTCTTGGACAGCAGCATCCGGCGCCGCCTGGGCACGCTCTGGAGCGTGGTGCGGATCGAGCCGCTGGAGTACTCGCTGGTCAGCGCGAGCGTGGCGAGCACCACCACGGTCAGCTGGGAGATCAGGAACGCCTGGGACGCCTGGTGCGGGGCGGGCATGGTGACGTCCACGCCCTTCTTGGCGCTCGCGGCGGCGGACATGCCGACGATCACCGCGAACCCCACGGTGAGCACCAGCCCGACGAGCAGGTTCCACCACGTCGCGCGCACGCTCCACAGTTTCGTCCACTCGAAGGCGAGGGCGCCTTTGAATCCACCGCCGGAGACGGGTCCGACGAGCCTGGGGGCCGTTGTCGCTGTCATGTCTGCTTACGCTTCCTGGTGATCCGGTGCTTGGTTTACGAGTGCTTCGGCGGCGTGGGAGAGGGAGGGCGAGCCGTACTCCACGCTGGCGGCGGTGAGTTCCATGTACGCCTGCTCCAGACTGGCCTTGCGCAGGCTCAGTTCGTGGACCGGGACGCGGTGCTGGAAGGCCAGGTCGCCGATCTCCTCCAGGGTGCCGCCGACGACCATGAGTTCCTCGGGGGCGTCGCCGGCACCGCGCTCCACGCTCATGCCGAGGCTGAGCAGTTCGCGCCACAGCACGTCCGGCTGGGGGGTGCGCACCCGGACGGCATTCAGTGAACTGCCCGCGATGACCTCCTCGATCGGGGCATCGGCGATGACCTTGCCGCGGCCGATGACCACCACGTGGTCGGCGGTCTCCTGCATCTCACTCATCAAATGGCTGGAGACGAAGACCGTGCGGCCCTCCGCGGCCAGTTCCCGCATCAGCTCCCGCACCCAGCGCACGCCGTCGGGGTCCAGGCCGTTGACGGGCTCGTCGAACAGCAGCACCTCGGGGTCGCCGAGCAGCGCCGCGGCGATGCCGAGCCGCTGGCCCATGCCGAGCGAGAACGAGCCGATCCGCTTCTTGGCCACCTCGCCGAGGCCGACGGTCTCCAGCACCTGCGTCACCCGGGAGGCCGGGATGCCGTTGCTGCGCGCCATGCCGAGCAGATGCTGGTGTGCGGAACGGCCCGGATGCCCGGCCCGTGCGTCGAGCAGGGCGCCCACCTTCCGCAACGGGTGCTTCAGCTGCGCATACGGCTTGCCGCCGACGAGTGCGCGGCCCTCCGTGGGCTCGTCGAGACCGACGATCATGCGCATGGTCGTCGACTTGCCCGCCCCGTTCGGTCCGAGGAAACCCGTCACCTTTCCCGGGTTGATTCCGAACGAGAGGTCGGACACGGCCGTCTTGTCCCCATACCTCTTGGTCAATCGGTCCACAGTGATCATTACCTGGCTGCTCCTTCCACAGTCACACCACAGAAACTAGGAGTGACCGCCCCCGGGAACATCTGGCGTTCGGCAACGATGTGACTCGACTTTCGGCAGGTTCGTGGCCCGTACCCCCTCTTGTAGCGTGCAGGAATGCAGCTCTTGCAGGCCGTCCGGCGGCAAGCGGACCACGTGATCCACAGTCTCGGCGCCGAGCGGCCGTTCACACGGCGCCGCGACCTGCTGCTGCTCGCCGTGCTGCTGGCCCCTTCCGCGATCGACGTCGAGGGGCTCGCCGCCGCACCGGTCGGCTGGCTGGCCGTCAGCCTGCTGATCACGGCCGCGGTCGCGGTGCGCCGGGCCGTGCCCCTGCTGTCGCTGGCGCTGGCCGGGTCGATCGTGCTGTTCTACGTCGCCCTCGGCTCGAACCTGTGGACGGCCGGGGCGACGGTGGTGCTGAGCTTCGTGGCGGGCCGCCGGGTCACCCGGCTCTGGCCGGCGCACGCGGTGTTCCTCGGGGTGGCGGCCGTCGGGCTGCTGCTGGTGAATCTGTTCGCCGAGCCCAAGGACTGGCTGAGCCTGCTCCTCACCGAGTTCTTCACCTGCGTCCTGCCCTGGTGGGCGGGAGACTGGTGGCGCCAGCGCTCCGATCTGACCCGGGCCGGCTGGGACCGCGCCGAACAACTGGAGTGGAAGGGCCGTTTCGTCGCCGAACAGGCCCGGCTCAAGGAACGGGCCAGGATCGCCCAGGACATCCATGACTCGCTGGGCCACGAGCTGAGCGTGATGGCCCTGCTGGCCGGAGGGCTGGAGCTGGCCCGGGACCTGACGGACGAGCAGCGCCGGACGGTGACGCAGCTGCGGGAGCGGTGCACCATGGCCACCGAGCGGCTGCACGAGGTCATCGGGCTGCTGCGGGAGGACTCCACGCCATCGCTGCGACCCGCCCACGAGTCGATCTCCGACCTGGTGCGGCGCTTCGAGCGCTCCGGAATGCCGGTGCGGTTCCGGGAGGACGGCGGTGAGCAGCGGCGGCCGCCGCTGCTCACCGAACTCGCCGCGTACCGCGTGGTGCAGGAGGCGCTGACCAACGCGACCAAGCACGCGGCGGGCGCGCCGATCACCGTACGGTTGGGCCACCGGGTGGACGACACGGTGGTGTCCGTGTTCAACGAACTGCCGTCCGGCGGGGACGAGCCCGCCCCGTCCGGCAGCCGGATGGGGCTGATCGGCCTCGACGAGCGCGTCAGGCTGGCCGGCGGCACCCTGCGGGCGGGCCCCCGCAGGGGCGGCTTCGAGGTCCGCGCGGAACTCCCGCACGAGCCGTCCGCTCGCGCGCTGCCGGTGGAGGAGGCGCACGACGAGGACGCCGGAGGGGGCGGTCCCGACGCGGCAGGACCGGATGCCGACGGCACGCGGGGCGGCCTGGACGCCCTCGGTCAGGTGGAGGAAGGACTCCTCTGCCCCGCCGCGGAGGGTGCGCGGTCGCGGCGCAGTGCCTCGCGGACGGCGCTCGCGCGGGCCAGGGCGCGGGTGCGGCGCAACGCGCGGCGGGCCGCGCTGCTGCCGGTGCTGCTCGGTGCGGCGCTGGTGCTGGTGCTGGCCGGGCTCTACGTCTTCACCTCGGCGATGACCTCGCTCTCCCCCCGGAACTACCACTCCATGAGGCTGGGCGAGTCACGCCGGGAGCTGGCCCCGGTCCTCCCCGAGCGGCGCATCCGCAAGCCGCCGCCGGTCGTCACCGATCCCCCCGCTCCCCCGGGGGCCGCGTGCGAGTACTACCGGGCGGCCGACAGCGTCCTGAGCCTCACGGACACGCTGTACCGCCTGTGCTTCAAGGATGATGTTCTGGTGGCCAAGGACACCCTGTGACAACGGAGTTGGGATGATTCGCGTTCTGCTCGCCGACGACGAGACCATCATCAGGGCCGGGGTCCGCTCCATCCTGACCACCGAACCGGACATCGAGGTCGTGGCCGAGGCCGCGGACGGCCGTGAGGCGGTGGAGCTGTCCCGCAGGCACCGGCCGGACGTGGTCCTGCTCGACATCCGCATGCCGGAGATGGACGGCCTGGCGGCCGCCGGGGAGCTCAGGGCCACCAACCCGGACAGCGCCGTGGTCATCCTGACCACCTTCGGCGAGGACAAGTACATCGAGCGCGCCCTCGACCAGGGCGTGGCGGGCTTCCTGCTGAAGGCCTCGGACCCGCGGGACCTGATCTCCGGGGTGCGGGCCGTGGCGTCCGGCGGTGCCTGTCTGTCCCCGCTGGTGGCGCGGCGGCTGATGACGGAGCTGCGCCGCCCCGCGCCGCGCGCAAAGGCCTCCGGGGACCGCACCACACTGCTGACCAAGCGGGAGCAGGAGGTGCTGGGGATGCTCGGTGCCGGCCTGTCGAACGCGCAGATCGCCGAGCGGCTGCATCTGGTGGAAGGGACGATCAAGACGTACGTCAGCGCGATCCTCAACCAGCTCGGGGTCCGCAACCGGGTGCAGGCGGCGATCATCGCCTACGAGGCGGGGCTGGTGGACAAGGACGAACCGGAGTAGCCGGTCCGGCGGGCCGCCGCGCCGTCGAGCGGGGCGCGGCGGCCCGCCGTTCAGCCCCGGCCCTGCGGGTGGTCCTCATGGGAGTGGGAGCGGGATGCAGTGTTCGACCGCTATCGCGGCCCGGTTTCGCCGTGAGTCCACTGCGGGGTACCTCTCGGTTGCTGTGCGGGACAGCCACCCACCGTGGACGGCTCCGGGTTGGAACCTGCCGGCTGCACCGCATCCTCTCGTTGCAACGGCGGTAGAGGGGACGGACGTGATGACCGCCTCTCAGGCGTTCTCGTCATGGATCCGCGCGCCCAGATCCTCCGCCCACTCCAGCGCCCACGCTTTGAGTTCTTCGATCTGCCGGGAGGTGAGTCCGTACGCGGTGTAGTCCTCGTCCTCGTACCAGTCCGCGCCGATGAGCCGGTCCCGGAGGTCTTCGAGGCTGAACTCGTCGCGGGCACGACGGCGGCCCAGGGATTCGAGGTCGGCGGTGGAACGGTGGCGGGAGGCGGCCTGGACGTCGATGAGGTCGCGGACGGTGCCGCGGTCGGCGAGGGCACGGACCTTGGTGCCGATCACGTCGTCGAGGGAAAGAACGGGGCCGTAGGGGGTCTGGGCAGGCGGAGCCCAGAACGCCTCCTTGAGGACGTCGACCTCGCACTCCTCGCCGGTGTCCGGATCGGTGACGAGGAACCGGCCGCTGAGCGGATCGGTCCGGACGTGCGTGGTCCGCCATCCGCGCGCGCTGGGGCCCGCTGTGAGTGAGGCGACGATCTCCTGCATCGGAGCGGGATTCTCGGTGGCGACGTCGAGGTCGCGGCTGAAGCGTTCGACCAGGCCGTGGGCCTGCACGGCGTATCCGCCGGTGAGGACCAGAGGGCAGGGGAGCCGAGGTCGAGGATGTCGGCGAGGAGACGCTCGTGGAGCGGAGTGAGCTTCACGCGGCGGTCGTGTCGGCCGGAGCGGTGCGGAGCAGCTCGGGGAAGGCGTCCTCCCAGACCTCGCGGACGTAGGGACTGATCAAGCGTCGCAGCACGGGCCACTGCTCGGTGAGCAGCCGGTGGTGCAGGAGGGCCACCAGGTCCTCGCCCAGTCCTTCGGCGAGGACGGTCCGGTAGAGCGTCATGCGGGACTTCGGACGGTCCAGGCTGTAGCTCGTCCGCCCGGACCAGACGATGTGGAGCGGCAGGTCCACGTCGCCCTCGACGGGGCCGGCCAGCTCCTGCAAACGCTCGGGCAGTCGGCTGCGGTAGCGGTCCCGCAGCACCTCGGCACGGGGGGCGGTGGTCGTCGCGTCCATGCATCCAGTATCGCTGCCGGGAGGCGGCGGCATGGCGGATACGGGGGTCCCCGTCGTACGTACGGGTCGGGCACCGCCCGCCCTTCCCCCGGACATCTCACCCAGGGGGCGCGCTCAGCACGGCATCGCTCACCCGCGCAGGCCCCCGAGCGGCGCGGCAGCCGCTGTCCTGTAGACCCGGGACCAGCCCCGCTCGCGGGCGCGGGTGACCATGACGCAGCAGGGCACACGGAGGGCCGCCGCAGTGGATTCGGCTGCGGCTTCGGTCTCGGTGTCGGTGTCGGTGTCGGTGTCGGAAATGACGACGGTGCCGAAGCCGAGGCCCATGGCACCGGTGCAGGGGACGAGAAGGAACCAGGGCGGGCGAGGGCGCAGTGGCGACCGGAGCAGGTCACGGCCCTGCTCCCAGTCTCCGGTCAGTAAATAGGCCGTATGCAGCAGCGATCTCGATCGCGCCGCCACGAACTCGCGGAACTGGCGTTCCTCCTCGGCGTTCAATGCGCCCTCCCTCGTTCCCCCGTACAGACGGGTGCGGAAGACGGTTCGACTGCCCTGCCGGCCGGACTTTCCCGACCACGACACTTTCACCTGTCGTAGCGAGCAGTGTCACGCGACGATCGCATGCTGCCCCTGCCGCCGGCCTCTCGGTGCCGCACACCCGATCGCCCCCATCAGGAAACGGTCAAGCACCTCTGCCGGAAGGCGACCACCGACTCCGGACGGCCACGGTGACGTCGGCGCGTCGAGGCCCAGGCCGGTTCCGGCTGTGAATCCGTTGAGGGTGTCGGGCCAATGAGTCGGTCAGGGCGTCCCACTGGGCCTCGAACACGTTCCGGGCGGCGTGCGCCCCGGATCTCGCGACGGGCGTGGGTGGTATGGGGGAACCCGGGCCCGCGAACACGCGGGCGGGGGTGGACCACCAGATCCGTGAGGCTTCTGAACTCGCCTGCTGTGTCGCCCTGTTCGTCCTCCATCTAGTACCAGCCGCCGCGGAACGGAATGCCTTGCCAGGCCAGGTGGGCGCGCAGGTCGTCGAAGGCGGGGCCCTCGGGCAGGACGACCCGGATGTCGTCGGCCGCCGCCACCGCCCTCTCGGGCAGCCGCCAGGCCGGGTCGGTGACCTTGCGCCAGAACAGGTGGCACTTCTCCGGCTCGGCCGGCGTCGGCAGATCCGTCGGCCAGGCAGGGGCGGGAGAGGCCGCGGCAACGGTGGCACCGGCCCAACAGGGCGAGGGCCAAGGAATCGTTCGGATCCTCGGGCCTCTTCGGACCTCCAGGGCGAGTTCGTCCGTGCTGTCACCCTGGCACGCGTCCTCGCCGGTCCTGTGGCGCCCGTCCGGTGAGACGCCCGCGCCGGGGTGTGGCACCGGACTCGTTCGCCTCACCGGGCTCCGCCACGTCCGACTTCGCGGCGCCGGGCCGCGCGCACAGCTTTTCGCAGGTCTTCACGCCCAGGTCGGCGAGGGTGGGCGATCGACCCACCGGACGGGCGACTTGTCAGCATAATTCTGCCAACGTGCTTGGTCACAAGGGGGGTTCGATGTCAGTGGAACATGTGCCGGTCGGCGAGCAGCGCGTGGACGAGCTGGTGGCCGGTTGGATGGACACGACGCCGTCGGCCGAGGCGATCGTATGCGGTGTCGAACGGATCACCTACGGGGAACTGGGCCGTCTCGTGGACACCGAGGCCGACCGCCTGCGCCGCGCGGGCCTGGGGGACGGCGGGCTGGCCGCCGTCGCGCTGGACCGGCCCGTCGCCGCCCTGGTCGCCATGCTGGGTGTCCTCAGGGCCGGTGGCGCCTACCTGCCGCTCGACCCGGCCGCGCCCCGGGAGGAGCTGCACCGCGTCCTGGCGGACGCCGATCCGTCCGTCGTGCTCACCCGCGAGCTGTACCGGGTGGCGGTCGAAGACCGTCCGCACCGGCGGGTGGTGTGCGTCGACGCCGAAGCGGGACCGGGGGACGAGGACGGGACGATGCCGCACGCGGATGGAGCGCGGGACACGCCGTCCGCCCGTGGCGCCACCGCGTGCGTGCTCCTCACCGCCGGGACGACGGGGCCGCCCGGACTCGTCCCCGTCAGCCACCATGCCCTCGCCACGGCCCGGAACGCCTGGGAACAGGTCTACGGCTCCGGCGCCCACGACCGCCACGTGCACACGGCCCCACCCGAATCCGCGGGGTTCACAGAGGGCTGGGTACGGGCTCTCGGTTCCGGCGGCACCCTGATCCTCCCCGATGACGAACACCACGACCCCGTCGCCCGGGGCACGGCTCTGTGGCGGCTCATCGCGAACGAGGAAGTGACCGTGCTCGCCTGCGGTGTGCCCACCGCGCGGCTGCTGACGGCCCAGGAGCCGCCCCGGACGACGCGGTTGCGCCTCGTGACCGTCACGGGCGACACCTGGTACCTCGACGAACAGCGCGCTCTGAAGGACGGGCTCGGCGGCGACGTGCGCGTGGTCAACGCCTACACCGTCACCGAGGCGTTCGGTGCCGGCGCCTGCTTCGAGCTGCCGGGGACGCGGCAGCCGTCGGAGTCCGGGAGCGAACCGGTCTCGCTGATCGGCGTCCCTCTCCCCGGGACCTACCTCACCGTCGGGGGACACGCTCCCGAGGAGCGGGGCCCCATCGTCCTGAACGGCGTCCGTACCGGCGACGAGGGACGGATCCGGGACGACGGTCTGCTGGAGTTCCTGGGCCGGCGGCAGGGTGCGTACGCCGCCGCCGAGCGCGCGCTGCACGGCCACCCGGACGTGCGCGAGGGTCTGGTGGCCGAGGTCGAGACCAAGAACCCCCGGGACGTCAAGGTCGTGGCCTACGCGGTCCCCGTCGAGGGCCGCGGGCTGGACCCCGTGGACGTCCACCGGCACGTGTGCCTCGCCGCGCGGCGTGACGAGTGGCCTCATGCGGTGGTGTCCGTCGGGTCGCTGCCCCGCACCCGGGCCGACAAGGTCGACCGCAGGAACCTTCCCCTGCCCGTCGGGACGGGGAAGGTGCTCGGCGGCAAGGGAGGGACCACGGGCCCTGCGCCGTCAGGGCCGCAGGCAGGGTGCGTGGTGGTCGGGATCCTGTTCCTCGTCGCGCTCTTCGCGCTGCCGGCCTGGGGATTCACCGACATCCTGTGGCCGTACTCGACGGACCTGTCGGACGTGCCTGAGCGGTACGCGGACCGCTTCCGCTTCCTGTATTTCTGCGAGAACGTCTCCTTCGGCGCGGGCATGGCCTTCCTGCTGGTGGGGCGGCCGGGCATGGCGCGGATCGGGCACACGGGCTGGTTCACCACGGCGGCGCACCTGTCCGTGGTCTGGCTGCTGGCGGCCTGGTGGCCGCAGGACAACTTCTACCGGCTCACCGGCAAGGAGGAGTGGGGGTCGCAGGCCGTCCTCGTCTACACCTTCAACGTGTCGCTCATGATCGCCGCAGCCGTGGTCGCCGCCTTCGTCGCCGTGACGCCCAAGTGGCGCCGGAGGCCGGTCCGGTGAACAGGCCGCCCAGCGCGCCGTTGCCGAACCGCACCAGCGCCTCGGCCTCGTCGAGTGCCTGACGCGACCGTGCGGCGAGGGCGACCCCGACGTACGGCACGGGGTCCAGTCCCGCCGTGGGGATGGTGGTGAGCAGGACGGCGCCCAGGGCTCTGCACCGGCGGGCCAGGCCGTCGCAGTGTTCGAGCAGGGCGGGAGCGGGCAGCCGTGCGCCCAGGGGGAGGCGGTCCAGGGTGCGTACCAGGTGGTGGCCTCCCCGCACGCCGTCGAGGCGGCTCTGCAGGACGAAGGCGACGGCGGGGCCGGTGAGCCGCAGGTTGATCTCGGTGGGCGCCGGCCGTCCGGCCAGGTCGGTGACGAAGTCCACGTCGTACCAGCCCCGGTAGCCCTCCGCCGACAGGGCCTCCCCCACGGCCGTGCCGAACGCGGTCGCGGTCGCCGTCAGCGCCTCGGGCAGGACACCCGGGCCGACGGTGACCCCCTGGTAGGCCGTTCCGGTGACCTCCATCAGCCCCGTGCCGACGGCGTGGACGGTCCCGTCCTGCGCGACCACTCCGTCGAAGGTCGGGTTCCGGTACAGGTCGGCGCCGGGCACGTACTCCTCCACCAGCAGGCCTTCGCCGAAGAGCCGTGGGGGGGGGGGCCCGGGGGGCGCCCCCCCCCCCCCCCCCCCCGGCGGGGGGGGGGGGGGGGGGCGACCACCCCCCCCCCCCAACGCCCAAACCACCCACAAAACACCCCCCCCCCCCCCCGGCG
>NZ_JBHYPZ010000042.1:53245-86429 GCF_042746485.1 Streptomyces sp. NPDC058751
GTTGGTGATGGGGGGGCGCGGGCCCTCCACCCCCCCCCCCGGCCCCGGCGCGCGCTCGGGGGGGGGGGGGCGCCCCGGCGCCCCCCCCCCCGACCGCACGTCCTCGGGCGTGAGGACGACGGTGGCCGAACCACCGACGCCGTACTCGCCCTTGACCACGCTCGTCAGCCCGGCCGCCGCCCGGTCCGCCAGTGCCCGTGCCAGCTCGCGCCGTGAGCCGACCGGCTCCTGGGCGGGCACCCGGATGCCGGGGTGAGCGGCGGCGAGCCGCCGGAAGAGCCGGTGGGAGACGGCCTTCGACTCGTGGTCCAGCCGGAGGGGCGGCCCGGCCAC
This sequence comes from Streptomyces sp. NPDC058751, assembly GCF_042746485.1. NCBI lineage: Bacteria > Bacillati > Actinomycetota > Actinomycetes > Kitasatosporales > Streptomycetaceae > Streptomyces > Streptomyces sp. NPDC058751. Next base: position 53,579 of record NZ_JBHYPZ010000042.1, read on the forward strand.
GAGCCGTTCGGACGCCTCGGTACGTCCCCAGGCCAGCACCGGCAGACCGGAGTCCCGGATGCGCCGCGTCAGCGCCGGCCGGTCCAGGAGGGCCCGGGTCAGGGCGCCGCCGGGGGCGTCGACGCAGTGCACCTCCACCTCGTCCCACTCCAGCTGCCGGGCCAGACCACGCGTCCAGGCCGCTTCGACGGGCAGCGGAAGGACCACCAGGGCGGGATGCGGGCCCGCGAAGACGGAGAGGCAGGCGTAGTGCGGGACACCGTTCGCGGGCGCCCCGCCGGGGAACTGGGCGTGGAACTCCGCCACGTTGCCGAGGTGGACGGACCGTCCGCCTCCCGTCCACGCCCGCACCCAGGACGGAGTGGTCCCGGCCGGCCACGCCTCCATCCCGACCAGCCCTCCCGGGGACGGCGAGGTGCCGGTGCGCCGCGCGCCCATGGCGAGGTAGAAGGGCTCGGCGTGCGCGTCGGCGGTGATGGTCACCCCGTCGCAGCCGATCCGTCCGGCCTCCGCGAGCATGTGCCGGTAGAGCGACCGGCCCACTCCCCGGCCGATCGACGGCGGATCGACGAAGAGCATGCCGAGCTCCGCGCGGGGCGGCCCCCCGTCCAGGGCGGCCACCCCGAGGACCCGGTCGCCCGCCGCGGCCACCTTCACCCTGCGGTCGGCCATGTCCCCCGGCGCCAGCCGGAGTTCGTCCGCACAGGCCGCCAAGTACGCGTCGTCGTATCCCCAGTGGGCCTTGGAACGCAGCACCAGCGCGCTCAGCGCGGCGGCCTCCTCGGGCCGTCCCGCCCGGATGTGGATCCCGTCGGTGGTCACGAGGGGATTGTTCCAGCCCGGCGGCTTCGGCCCGCCCGCGAAGCCGCCGCCCCGAACGGCCCGAACGCCCCGTACCGCGCTCATGCCTCGTAGTTGACGACCTGACGGGCCGGTTCCACGTCCGCCCTCTCGAACTCCACCCGCACTCCGGGGATGTCCCGGTGGGCGGGCCGTGGCGCGAGGAGGGCGGTCAGGGCCTCGCGCACGCCGTTCTCGTCGTCCTCCGGGAGCACCCGGGTCAGGTTCCCGTACCTGGGGTCCTCGGCCAGTGCACGCCGTACGTCCCACGGGCCACCGGTACGGCGGGCCCGTACCACGGCGATCGGGTCGACGACGGTGCAGCGGAAGAGGACCGTGACGGGGTACTCCAGATGCCCTCCCGGTGTGGTCAGCAGCCGGCGGACGTACACCCGCGCACCGTGCTGGACGTCGACCACGGTCACCGCCGCGGCCGGACCGGGGACGGACGGCCCGGTGCCGTACACCCCGTCGGTCTCGTGCACGAGGACCTGGCCGGTCCCCGCGGCCAGGGGGCTGCGCCGCTCGCGCCAGGCGTCCCACCGGCAGCGGGGGCGCAGTTCGCGGTGGCGGACGATCGGGTAGCGGTTCCTCATCGGGCCGTTCCTCCCGTCGGGGGGTGCGTCGGTGTGCGGGTGCGCGCCGGGGTGAGCGTCAGTACTGGAGTGCCGTGGCCACGTCCCGCCCTATGCGCTCGACCGCGGTGAGGTCGAGGCCGTAGTGCACGTAGCGGCCGTTGCGTTCCACCCGGACCAGGCCCAGGTCGCGCAGGGCACGCAGATGGCGGGAGACCTGCGGGCGGGTCATCGAGAGCCGTTCGGCCAGGTCGGCGGTGGTCATCGACTGGCGGGCGATGAGCCGGCACAGGCGCACCCGGCGCGGGTCGGTGAGCGCCAGCATGCGGCTGCGGGCCAGCGTGACCCCGGTCTCCGGGGCGTGCACCGGGAAGTGCACGACCGGCGGCAGCCCCGGCTCGTCCTTCACCAGCAGGTGCGGGGCGCCGTACCGGGTGGGGAGCAGGAGGACCGGCGAGCGGACCGGGCTGATCACCGCGTGGTGCACCTTGTCGAGGACGACCCGGGCGGGGTCGTCCAGGCGGGTGCTCGACGGGCTGAGCGAGAGCAGGGCCGCGGCGGGCCCCTCGTCCGCGAGCCGCTGCCGTACCCGGTGCGCGGCCCGCGACAGGACGGGCACGGTCTCGGCCCACAGCCGGTCGAAGAAGACGCCGCGGCACAGGTCGAGGAAGGCGAGGAGGTCGTCGCGCAGCCGCTCCGGGTCGCGCAGCAGGTCCTCGGCCAGGGCCGAGTGCGGCTTCGGCAGCACGGACGCGGTCTGGCGCAGCACCTGTGCCTGTGCCGGGTCGTGCAGCACCCGGGAGAAGTCGAAGGCGCGGTAGCCACTGGCGCAGGTGTACGCGGTGAGTTCGGCGAACCGGTCCGGGGACAGGCCGGTCAGGGGTTCGCCCAGTCCCGGGTAGAAGCCCCGCCAGCGCAGTGCCGTCCACAGCGGTGCGAAACGCCGCAGCCCGGCCCGGAAGCCGGCCGGCGCGGACGCGGCCACCTCCTGCGCCCAGGCGGCGTGTTCGGCGTGGTGGCCGTACTCCGTCAGCACGTGCAGGCTCGCGGCCAGCTCCGCGTGGGGGGACACGGCGACCGTGAACCGGTCCGGGGCGGCCCCTTCCAGGACGATCACGACCGACATGAGCGGGAGTGTAGGGGCTCACACCGACACCCCGGCCCCCGCGGCGAACTCGGCCCGTGCCGCCGCGAGTACCTCCGGTTCCGTGAGCAGCGCGGCGACCACCTCGGCCAGCCCGGCCGCCGCGACCTGGGTGCGGTCGTGGGCGAACGGCGTGGCCGCGGCCTCGCGCATCGCGTCGGAGTGGGCGGGCGTACCGGCGTCGGCGATCTGGACGTACGGGTGGATGACCGGCATCAGCTGCGAGAGGTTGCCGATGTCCGAGGAGCCGGCCGGACTGTCGGGGTCGTACGGCCCGACGTCCGCGCCCAGTGCGCGCACCGCGTCCCCGAACCGCTCGGCGAGCACGGTGTTGTTGCGGCGCTCGGCGTACATCGGGCCGGTCTCGTGGACCTCGGCGCGTGTCCCGGTGGCGAGCGCGACGCCCTCGGCGGCGGCCCGCACCCGGTCCACCAGCGCCAGGGCCGAGCCGGCCGTGCGGTCCCGTACGTACAGGTCCACGGCGGCCCGCGCGGGGACCACGTTCGGCGCCTGGCCGCCGTCGGAGACGATCCCGTGCAGCCGTGCGGTCGGCGGCACGAACTGCCGCATCGAGTCGAGGGCGTTGAGGAAGAGCTGGGCGGCGGCCAGGGCGCTGCGCCCCTGCCACGGCGACACCGAGGCGTGCGTGCTGACCCCGGTGAACGCGATCCGCAGGTGCGCCGCCGCGAGACCGGGCCGGCCGGTCAGCCAGCGGTCCCCGGGGTGGAACATCACCGCCGCGTCCACCCCGTCGAAGACGCCCGCCTCGGCCAGTACGGCCTTGCCCGCGCCGCCCATCTCCTCTCCCGGCGTGCCGATGACCATGACGGTTCCCGGGTGTGCGGGCAGGGCGCGTACGACGGCGATGGCGGCCGCCGCCGCTCCGGCCGCGATGAGGTTGTGGCCGCAGCCGTGCCCGACGCCGGGCAGCGCGTCGTACTCCGCGAGGACGGCGGCACGGGGCCCGGGCGCGGTCCCGGGGTGCACCGCGACGAACGCGGTGTCGAGCCCGCCCGCGCCCGTCGTGACCGTGAACCCGGACTCCTCGAGCCAGCGGGTCAGCACCTGCTGGGCGTGGAACTCGGCGAACTTCAGCTCGGGGCGGGCGTGGATGGCAAGGCTGACGGCGTCCATGCGGGGCCGCAGGACGGCGAGTTCGGTGGAGAGCGTCTCCGGAGTGGGGGTGGATGTGGGGGTGGGTGAGGGCATGGGGCACTCGACTCCCGTCGTACGAGGCGCCGTCGGCGCGTGGTCGGTACGACGAGGGTGCGGCCGGGGCGAACCGGGCGGGGGCGGATTACCGCGGGCCAGGCAACCGTCGCCGGGCCCGGAGGCCCGATCGCGTCATCCGAGGAACTGGGTGACGCGGGACCACGCGGTCGGAGTCCCGGACGCGGTGGGCGCGGGACGCCCGTCCCGCAGCCGACGCCAGACCTGCCGGGGGCAACGGCCCTTGGGACGGCCGTCGGTGAAGTCCTGGTAGGGCACCCTGAGCGGCTGGAGACCGAATCGACCGGTCGGTACCGGTGGCTGGACATCGCCGGCGGCCGCACCAATGGCACCCCGGCCCAGAGGTATACCTGCAAAACGGCACCGACCACACCGTGCACGCGTTGGGCAAGTGCCTGGACGTCACCAAGGGCGACACCGACAACAGCACGCTGGTACAGCTTCTACCAGTGCAACAGCACCGGCTCCCAGGAATGGGTCCCCGGCCCGTACCCCGGCACGCTCAAGAATCCGCAGTCCGGCCGCTGCCTCGCCGACCAGAAGGGGGCCGCCACCGACAACAATGTGCTGCCCGCCGCCCAGCCGGTGATTCCGGTCGGCATCGGCGAGCAGGACCATCCGACCGCCGCCTCCGCTCCCGTGCTCGACACCAGCCGCAGCTACACCGTCTCGGCCTGGGCCAACCTGAGCAGTCTGACCGCGCACTCCACCTTCGTCTCGCAGTCCGGCACCAGCGCCAACGGCCTCCAGCTGTACTACTCCAGCGGCGCGCACGTCTTCGCCTTCGGCCGCGCCCACGCGGACGACACGGGAGGCGACTTCACCAGCGCCTACGGACCCACCACGGGGGCACAGAGCCCCAGGACCAACACCTGGTTCCACCTGGTGGGCCTCTTCGGACGCCGGATCTCCAAGAGCAGCTACGGGGAGTACGCCGACGGCAAGGTCGCCGACGTACAGCTCTTCACCGAGGCGCTCACTCCGGGCGGTGTCGCCTCGCTCAGCAAGAACCGCCCGGTTCCCACCCAGCTCTCCTGAGCTCTCCGGGTTCCGCACACGGTGGCCCGCCGCCCCTTGCCGGGGGCGGCGGGCCACCGTGCTCAGGCCGTGGCAGCCGGCTAACCGCGCAGCAGATCCCGGGATCCGATCTGCGCGCACAGGGGTGGCTCCGTGTCTCCCTCATAAGCCAGATGCAGTTCACGCCGCGCTCGGGTTGCCAGAACGTAGTACGTCATGCGCAGGGCAGCCGAAGTGGGGTCGACGGCTGCGTCCGTATGCGTGTCGGGGATGACGACGGTGTCGAAGCCCAGTCCTTTGGCGCTTGCCCGGTGGACGAGCACGATCCCTGGGCGGCCGAGATCCAGCGTGCGGTATCGGCTGTGTCCCGCACGGGCCTGGGAGGTGTACAGCTGGGGCTTCAGCCGCGGTGCTCTGCGCTCCAGACTACCGAGCAGTGAGAATTGGGTGTGGGTGGAGTTCACGATCACGCCGATGCTCTGCTCTGGGTGTCTTTGTGCCATCAGGATCAGCAGGTCCGCCGCCCCATGACGCGGGAGATGGTGCAAGCGCGGGGGCGGGCCTTCATTCTCCGGCAGGTCCGGCAGGCCGGCCCCCGTATGGAAGTGGGCTGCGAAGGAAGCGATCTGCCGTGTGTTGCGGTGGTTGCCGTCGAGTTCGAGCCGTGTGCACCGGCCCAGCCTCTCAGCGATCTCGTCGAGAGTGGAGTTGGTGTCGGTCAGCCGCTGGCACTCGTCCGCGAAGACGGTCGTACGCCCTCCGAGCAGCCGACAGAGGCGATAGAACTCCGGCGGCAGGTCCTGGCCTTCGTCGATGACGAGGGTGAGTTCGGGAGCAGGGCCGGTATGCGCGGCACGCTCGTAGAGCGCGGGCCAGTCGAACCACCCGTCGGTGCCGCGTGGAGGTTGTCCGCCGTACCACTCGGTGAGCCACGCATGTGCGGTCGCGACGCGCACGCTGCGGTCCGCCGGACCGAGCGCGTGTACGGTCGCGGCCAGGGACTGGCGAAGCAGATTGGACCGGGTCAGCAGGACCACGGGGGTTCCGGTGAGGGCGAGCATGATGGCCCGCTGGGCCGCCAGGAGGCTCTTGCCGCTGCCGGGCGGGCCGCTGACCAGGTGATTGCCGTCGAAGGGGAGATCATCGAGGCAGGAGCGCTGTTCCGGTACGAGGTCGCGGTAGGTGAGGGTCACTGTTCCTCCAGGGCATCTGCCGCGGCGCTCCGGGCGGCAGTGACGATCGACTCCAGATACCCGGGTACCTGACCACCACCGATGACGAGAGCCCGGTCGAGGAGGGTGTTACCGGTCTCGCAGCTCGTCTCGGGCAGTAGGGCGCAGGCATGGCAGGCCGCGCGATTGAGGTTGCCGAAGCCCTGGCCGGCGTGCTCTGCGCAAAGAGGGTCGGCCGAGCACCAGGCGGCGGCTTCGGTCATCCGCAGCAGGGTCTCGGCGAGGCGGGGCGGCTCACCCTGTTGCACGAGCCCGCCCAGGGTTCCTTCGGCGTCCCCCGCCGCTGTGTAGATGAGGATGCCGTACTGGTCCTGTTCGGGCCGTCCGTAGACACGTTCGCGCAGGCTGGCCGTCGTGTAGCCGGATTCGAAGGAGAGCTGGCGGATCAGCAGGTGAGCGAGGGTGTGCAGGAGGACGAAACGCGGGGAGAGGCTTTCCCCGGTCAGGGCTTGGAGTCTGTCCTTCTGGAAGGAACGGTCGAAGTCCGCGCGGATTCCGGCAACGCGACGGCGCACCTCCGCCTCGCTCTCCCATGCGGTGAGTTCGGCTTTGTCGAGGGTGAGGAGGATTCCTTCGCCGAAGACTTCCACAGCCGGAAGCCATTTGAGCCGCCGAGCCGTGTCAGCTGGAACAAGGCTCGCGTCCGGAGAGACCCGGCTGAACCCGGACAGGGCGCGCACCTCGCGCAGCCGGTCGGCGAGGACGATCCGTCCGATGCGGCGGTGCAGGCCTGCCCAGGGTTCGGCTGCCTCCTGGCCGAGCCCGAGGGTTGTCTCGCGCAACGCGAAGTTCCGTGTGGCGACGGGTACCGGCGCGGTGAACGCGGTCCATTCCTCACGGCTGAGGTCGGGGCGGGCCGGCGCCGCATCCGCATCCGCTGGTGCAGCGGCCGGGGGCTGCCCCGTCTCCTCGGCGATCAAGGCGTCGAGGAGCTGATCGTCCGCGCCGGTGTCCTCCTGGATCATCTCGCGGAACACATCGGCGCGCGGGGTCCCCGCTACCCGGCAGAGCGACACCCACAGGTCGTGCTCGCGTACGCGTCCGGCGAGTTCTTCGTCTCCCTGCGACGCGGGCACGTCGGACTCCGGGATGTCGAGCGCCGAGTGCACGACCGGGTAGTACAGATTGCCCGCCGTACGTTGCACGATCTGTACGGGCTTCACGCACTCCATGGCTTCGTTGGCCCGCTGCCAGGGGTTGCGCCCGGAGCAGCGCATACCGTGTGTGCCGAGGATGTCGAGCAGGTCGCGCGAAGCCCCGCACCCCTGGGCCTTGCAGACGATGGAGAGCGCTTCGAGGCCGGAGGCGCGCTCGGACACGAGGAAATGGAGTCTCTCGCGTTCGCCGCACTGCCGGCGCTCGCCGGCTTCTCGCCGCGAGTGGGCCCAGAACCACCAGTCGACGTCACTGAGATGGCCGGCCACGCAGATCTGCACGAACCGCATGGGGGACAGTGTCCGGCCGGGTGAACAGGACGGGCAGCGGGGCGGCTGTCCCGGCTTCTCGTCGGCGATGCGCCAGCGCTTCATACGGCGGCATGCCCCGCAGAACAACCAGGACGGGAAGCGGATGTAGGGGGCGCCGGGAGCGTCGGGGGTGTCGAAGCGGTCGTTGGCCGTCGGAGGGGCGGCGTAGAAACCGGTGACGCCGAGCCGGTCGGCGAGCCGGGGCGATTCGACGCGCTGTCTGGCCTTGTGCGGCCAGTCGCCGATGCCGGTGGCCACGAACGACTCGCCCTGGATGTCGAAGACGGCCCCGACTCCGAAGGGCAGAACGGTCTGCGACTGGCGTACGCGGAGCGTGCGGCTCACAGGTCGGCCCCCTTGACCATCACCTGGCATTCCCGGTCGACGTTGCGCATGGAGTTGGGTGTCTCCCAAAGGCCGTAGCGTTGTTCGAAGCTCTTGATCAGGTTGGACTGGCCCTTGCCCTGGCTGCGGTAGTACAGCTCGCGGCCGTCCTTGCGGGCCTCGCGTGCGGCGTCCTCCCAGTCGGCGAGGAGTTCCGCGAGTTCCTTGCGTACGGCGTCGGCGGCGTACGGTTCGCCGACGGCGGCTCGCATCGCCAACTCTTCGACGAGGGACTCCACTTCGGGCAGCCGGTCGAGAATGTGGCCCGCCTGGTTCTCGGCGGCGAGGCCGAGGCGGTGCCGTACGAGGATGACGAGTGCGGCATGCAGGGCGCGCCGCCGTGACGGGATGGACCAGGGGGTGACGCTGGTCGGTTCCACGTGCCGGTAGAGCGAGCGGTGGTACACGTCGAAGGTCTCGTAGTGTGAACGGTCCCTGGGACGAGTGGCGTTGAAGAAGGTGACGACGAGACCGGGAACGGTGTGCCGGCCGACCCGGCTGGTGGCCTGGATGTATTCAGCCGTCGTCTTGGGCTGTCCCTGCATGAGCATCAGTGCGAGCCGCTTCACGTCGATACCGACGGACAACATGTTGGTGCAGGGCAGGAACGACACCGACTGCGGGTCGCCCCAGGGTTTTTCGAGGCGATCGAGAAGGACGGGTTGCTCGGCCCGTGGCAGGTTGCTGGTCAGCTCCTGTACCTGATGGTCCAGCAGTTGCCTTACCCCCGAGCCCGAGTCCAGCCCTGTGAGCTGTGCGGGGATGTCGTCGCCCGCCGCTGTGACCGTGCGGCCGAGCTCACGGAGGCTGTGGTGGTAGGCGACCAGGGTCCAGTAGGCGTCCCGATGTTCTTCAGGCAGCTCGTAGGCGCCTTGGAGCATTGCGGCAGCGGTGGCGACTGCCGCGCGGCCGGCGGTATGCCCCTGGGCCATGACGCCGAGGTAGCGGCGGCCGGGACGGGACGTGTCGGGTTCGGCGAAGTAGGAGTGGCGGGCGTCGAGTCCGGCAGGCGGGAAGAGCTGGGCGTCGCTGCCGTACAGGGCACGGATCTGTTCGCCCGAGCGGCGGATCGTCGCCGTGGATGCCACCACCTTGGGTCCGATGCCGTCGTGGGTGGTGCACAGCCCGAGTACGGCCGCCTCGTACAGGCCGACGGTGGTACCGAGCGGGCCGGTGAGCAGGTGCAGCTCGTCCTGGATGACGAGGGACGGAGGCAGGTTGCCGCTGCCCGCGCCGAACAGCCGTCCCGAGCGTGGTTCCCACGCGAGCCGGGCGAACTTGTCCACGGTACCGAGGACGAAGGTGGGCGGACGGTCGTACAACTGCTCGTCGACGACGGCGACGGGCAGTTCGTCGTGGAAGGCGCACTCCTCGCGCGGGCAGAAGAACGTGAAGGAATCGGCGCCGGCGCGTACTCCGTAGTCCCCGATGTCGGGCGACTTGTGGGCAGGCATGATACGCGTGCCGCACCAGGGGCAGCGGTCGAGGATGAAGACGTCGTCGGGCCGGGCGGCGCCGCGCACGTCGTCGAAGACCGCGCGAGCCTTCTCGTACGAGTTGGGGGAGGTCGCCTCGCCCACCCACAGCCCGATGGAGAAGGGTTCGTCCCCGTGGAGTGCCGGGTCGGCGCGCCGCAGCGTCTCCAGGGCACAGATGGTGGTGGCCGCTCGCTGGAACTGCTGGGTGGTGAGAAGGCTCAGGGTGTAGCGGCTCAGCACCGCGGTTCCGCCGCCGTCGCTCTCCCCACGGCGCAGCACCATGACGAAGGCGGCGAGCAGCAGGTACGCCTCTGTCTTGCCGCCGCCGGTGGGAAACCAGATGAGGTCGGTGGTCGTCCTGTCGCGGTGCCGGGGGTCGGCCACGCCGTCCAGGGCGAGCAGGAAGAACGCGAGCTGGAAGGGCCGCCAGACGGCGTCTGGGCTCGGTTCCGGCTCCAGGAGCACCGTGTCGCGCCGGGCGCGGCGTTCACCTGCCTGATCGCCGGCCGAGTGCCGCATCTGGAGGGCCATCGCACGGTTCGCGGTACGGAACGCACGCAGCAGTTCGGGCCGCGCGGGATCGCAGAGGGTACGGACGCCTGACTCGATCCGGGTGACGGCGGCGTCGATGCGGGCCAGCACACGGTCGGCGGCTTCGCGGCCCCAGGCGGGGATCTCGGTGTTCAGCTGTCCGACGTACCAGGCTCGGTAGTCGGCGACGAATTCCGCCAGTTCTTCGTGGAGTTGATCGCGCGGTACGGCGGGATCGGCGAGATGCAGCACGTTCAGCACGGAGGATCCGGTGAAACCGGCGGCCCGGACACCGCTGACCTCGGCCTCCGGCATGACGGCGGCCTTCAAGGCGACCACTGTCCGACCGCCGCGCTCCTCACGGACACCGTACTGTTCCTCGACCGCACACCCGTGGCCGACGGCATGGGTGCGGACGTGCCGGTACTGGAGCCGCAGTTCCTGCTCCTCCAGGTCACGGCTGGCCAGCCGCACGCTCGGGTAGGGCAGGACATCACCGTCCGCGGGCCGTGCCTCCAGTTCGACCTGAAAGAGCATCCGGTCCCATTGCGCGGCCTTGCCCAGTGCCTGTTCGTGGTGAGCGGTGTTGACCAGAGCCACGGTGACGAGCTGCCCGGAGCCGAAGGCGCGTCTGCGGACACGAATCTCGGCACGTCCGTCGAGCACGGGGACGTGGTCCGAGCCGGGGCCGAGCGCATGGGTCTCCGCGGGCAGGGGAACGCGTTCCCAGCGACGGCCCCGCTCGCCGGTGGCGGCGAGCGTCGTGTAACGCGCTCCGGCGCAACGGACCTCGATGGTGGTGGCATTCGTGTAGAAGCTGAGGCCGAGCGAGGACGGCAGCCAGGAATTGGCCTCGGGCACAGGGTCCGCCGCCGGAGCCGTGTCCTCGGCACCGCCCTCCGTGCCCACACCTTCCAGTTCCTCGGCGGCAAGGTCCAACTGCCTCTGCAGATCGGCCTCCTGCGGATACAGCGTGCCCATGAGGTACTCGCGGTCCGGCGGTGCTTCGAGCAACTCGTGCTTCCCTGAGGCGGGGCCGACGAGCCGGCGGTGCAGGTAGGCGACGAGTTCCTGTCGGGGGTTCATGACGGTGCTCCTGATCAGGTACGGGTGGGCCGAGCGCACGGCGTGCGGGGCGAGGTCAGGACCGGCGCCAGCGGTCCCGGAGAGTGGAGCGGTTGGCAGAGGCTTCACGTTCGTCGGCGAGCTGCTTCTCCAGCTCGGTGATACGGGCCCAGGCGTCGTGCTCGCTCTGGGCGATCCGCGCCGCGGCCCGCTGTTCGGCCGCCTCCACTTGGCCGGCCGCCTGCCACCTGGCAGCGTGCAGTGCCCTGTCGCGTTCGGCGAGCAGGTCTTCCGCCTGCCCCAGCCGGTGCTCCAGGTCAGAGATACGGATCTCCCCTTCCTCGCGGTAACGCCGTAGCCGCTGGGCTGTCTCCTCCGCCCGCCGCTGGGAGTCGTTCGCCCGCTTGTACAACACTTCTGCGCGCTCTTCCGCCGCGCCGGCCCGTTCCTCCGCGTCGTTCGCGCGCCGCTCGGCCGTACCGGCGATTTGCTCGGCCTCGTTCGCGCGCTGCTCGGCCCGGACGCCTCGCTCGACGGCGGCGGCCAGGGCCGTCCGTGCCGCGCGTTCCCTTTGCAGAGCGGTTTCGGCCCGTTCGGCCAAGACCCGCTGCTCCTCGCGGTGATCGCCCCCGAGACGGGCGATCCGCTCCTCGGTCCGTGCCAGGAGGTACCGCTCCCTGCGGAGCAGAGCCTTGTCCATTCGGTGCAGCAACGTCTCTTCCAGAGCGTCGAGCTGCTGTTCGGTGTCCGCGAGGGCGGCGATGCGTCGGGCTTCGGCGGCCTGCCGGGCCTCGGCGAGGTTCCGTCGGGCTTCGTCCCGTACCCGCGTCAGTTCGGCTTCGTATTCACGGCGTACGTCGTTGAGACGCTGCTCGGAGTCGTCGTCCGCCTTCGCCTTGTCCCACCCGCCGCCCCGGTGCGCGGTCCCGGTCGGGGGTGCCTCCTCCGGGGTACGGCCGTCCGAGGTCAGAGGTCTGTCCTCCGCGGAGGCCACGGACTGCCCCATGACGGTCACCACTTCAACGTTGACCTGCGTACCCGTCCGGTCCTCGTCGGCTCCACGCGGTCCATCCACCCGTGCGGACCGGGGTCGGTCATCGTGCAGCGCCTTCGACGGTTCCGGCGGCATGCCGGGCACGTGAGCCGGGATGTCATCCGGAGTGGCCCTCTGGGCCGCGCGTGACGCCTCTGCGACGAACTCCCGCAACGAGTCACGCACAGCAAGGCGCGACTCACTCAATACCAAGGGCTTGGCGGCCAGATATGCGCACGGGGCCACGCCGACCAGTGCCTCGGCGGGCCTTTCGAAGAAGTCCTCCGGCCGCAGCCCGACCCCTTTCACGGTGTCGAACACGCGCCTCAATACCTCCAGGGCCATGATCACAGGCCGGTCGAGTGCCGCCCTGTCCCGCACGGCACGCACGACGTTGTCGGCCGAGGACGAGCCGAGCAGAACGGCGAGTTGGGCATGCCCCAACGCGAGCAGCGCGTACTCGGCGAGCCACGCCACTCCCTCATCGAGACCGGCCTGCATCCGCAGCGCCCGCTGCCAGTCCGCCGCGTACCGGGGGGAGACTCCCGCCGGTTCGGGCGCAGAAGCCCCACTCGCCTCGGTGACGGCCTGCGCCGCATACGAACGCCCGGGCGCAGTCTCCCCCGTCGGCTCCGCACACGGCTTCTGCGCCTGCCCGGGACCCGACGTGGCATCGGGCCCGGCGACCGCTGCTCCAGAAGCCTGCGTCATGAGCGGCCCGGAAGCATCCGGGCGCCCCTCGTGGGGCAGGTCCGCCTGCTCCTCCAGGGCAGGTGCGGGAGCGGCGAGAACCGCCGGCCGCGTCTCCGCCGCAGATTCCTTCGCCTCCTCACCGTGTGCGGTGTGCTCCTCGGGGTCGGCCGTCATGTCCTGGCCAAGGCGTTCACCGTCCGGTGCCCCCGGCGCCTCAGCCGACTGCGGATGGCCTTCCCGCGAAACCTCCTGTGGCGCGGGAGTGGGCAGCACGGCACGCACTCGCTTCTTCCCCGCGCCCTGCCTCAGGGACCCGGCTTTCTCGTGCGAGCCGAGCTCGTCACCAGGTGACGGGGTGTCGACCGGTGATTCAGGTCCGGATTCCCCGCCGTCCTCATACCGGTACGCGTCGGTGAGGCCGGCCGTCCTCAGCCGGTCCCTGAAGGCGACCAGGGCCTTGGTCTCGATCTGCCGGATCCGTTCCCGGGTCACCCCGAACTCCCGCCCCAGTTCATCGAGGGTCGAGGGTTCGTCCCGGTCCAGGCCGAGGCGCCGGACAAGGATGCGGGCCTCACGCTCGGTGAAGGTGTCGACGATCGCGAGCGCCTGTTCCAGAAGACACGCGTCCAGTACGCCTCTGTCCACCGGCGGCAGCGGATTCGCCCGGCCGATGAAGTCGCCCAGGGTGGCCCCGTCACCGATGACGCGGTCGAGGGAGTCGGTGCGTCGGCTCAGCTTCCGGGCTTCCTCGACCTTTTTCATGGTCATGTCGCAGTACACAGCCACGTCGGCGACTCCGGCGGGCCGCCCCTGCGTCGCGAGGGTGCGCTCCGCCAGTGCCACCTTGCGGATCTGTTCGTGCATATGGACAGGAACGCGGATGGCGGCGCCCTCGTCCGCGATACCCCGAACGATCGACTGACGGACCCACCAGGTCGCGTACGTCGAGAACTTGAAGCCCTTGGCCGGATCGAACTTCCGCGCCGCCCGCATCAGCCCCAACGCGCCGTGCTGGAACAGGTCGTCGTAGTCCAGACCTTGATCCAGATACCGGGGAACCATCTTGTGCACGAGCCGCTGATTGTGCAGGACGAAGCAGTCCCGTGCGCGGATCCGGAGATCGTCGGCAGGCAGGCGGCGCAGGGTCTCGTCGTCGACTTCCTCCGCCACGTGGTCCGGTCCGCCCCGGACCAGCACGGCAAGTCCGACCTCCGCCTCAGCGGTCAGCAGACGCGTGTCCGGCCGTCGCCGAAACCGGTCGCCCTCAAGGACGGCCATGGCGGCGGCCACAGCTGCCACGAGGTCCCCGACGCCCCCGCCGGTCTCCGCTTCCGGCAACGGGAAGGGCTCGTCGTCGGCGGGCCCCGCCGACTCGTACCCCTCGACATCAGCGAGATCCATCCTCAAGACATCGGCTGCCGGGGCGGCCGTACCGGTCCCGGCCATCACGCTTCCGGCTTCCGCGAGCATCTCCGCCGACGCGGCGGCCTCGCCACGGATCCGGGCCCCCGCCCGCAGAGCAGCCGTGTCCCGTGGGCCGAGTCCTGCCAACCGCGCCACGCCGTCCACCGCGCGCGAGGTCACATACCCCTCGGGGTCGGCATACCTGTTCAGCAGGGCACGGACGGCACCGCCGGAAGGCGAGACGAAATCGCACACATTTTCTTCACCATTTCGTGCAACCTTTTCCACATCCAGGCTGTCACCCCCTGCATGCACAACCGCACCCCGGACGGGCAACCCGAGCCTGGCCAGCTCCTCGCGCAGCCGCTCCCGCTCGACGTCACCGAGCCCCAGCGCGCGAGTGTGCGTCATGAACGCGGATTCCGGCACGGCGCCATCGACCGCCGCACGCCGAAGCCGGGCCAGGAGCTCCGCCAAAGCGGCCTTCAATCCCGGCCCGCGATCACTCTCACCCCGAGGACCGACCCCCGACGCACTCCCGGAGTCGGGCCCGGACGAACCCTCCGGCGCGCCATGCCCTCCGACGGACCGGTACCTCATGCGCCCCACCCCCTACCCGATGACATCGTGACCATATTTGTGACACGTTGACAATGTCAACGGATTGACACCTATCTCCAAGCAGCCATCTCGTGTACGGTGGCGGCCACCACACTCCCGCTCTGCCACGATGAGTGGTGCGGCAACGAGTGCAGGGGGCACCTTCCGCCGCACGGACCCCGCGCGGGTGCGGGTGCGGGTAAGCGAGACGGCGAGGGCGAGGGGAGCAGCGGTGGGCCAGGAACTGCTGGGCGGCAGGTTCCGCATCGGGCGCGTCATCGGCAAGGGCAACATGGGAGAGGTCCATCGGGCCGAGGATCTCCAGGCCGCTGAGGGGACCGTCGAGCGCACGGTCGCCGTCAAGACCATCCTGCGCCGTCGCACGGGTGGCCGGATCGACACCGCCGCGGACCCCAAGGCCGCCGAACGCTTCGCCCGTGAAGTGCGCATCATGCGTCGCCTCGACGACCCCAATCTCACCCGGATCGTCGACGGCGGGGTGGCGGAGGACCACGATGGCCTGCCCTACCTCGCCATGGAACTCCTGGACGGCGAGACGCTGCGCGATCTCGTCGAGGAGGAGCGGCAGCTCCCCATCGCCTGGGCCGCGGCGATCGCCGCCCAGATCGCCTCCGGTCTGGCCGCCGCGCACGCCGCCGGTGTCGTCCACCGCGATCTCAAGCCCGCCAACGTCATGCTGACGCAGGGCGGCATCGTCAAGGTCCTCGACTTCGGTATGGGCCGCATCGTGGACGACCCGGACGAGGCCCGGCTGACCAGCACGGGCGTCAGTGTCGGCACCGCCCGCTACATGGCTCCGGAGCAGTTCGAGGCCAAGCAGGTCACGCAGGCCGCCGATCTGTACGCGCTGGGCTGCGTGCTCTACGAGATGCTCGTGGGCGTACCCCCGTTCACGAGCGAGTCCCCGTTCGAGCTGGCCGCCAAGCACACACGCGAAGAGCCGACACCCGTCACCCTCATCCGGAGCGGGATTCCCACCGAGCTCGTCCGGCTCGTCGACCGTCTCCTCGCCAAGGACCCGGCAGCCCGTCCCGCCGACGCCGCGGCCGTACGTGACGCGCTCCTCCCCCTGGCCGGACAGGACGGTGACACCTCGCCGCTGCCGCACTGGAGCGCATTGGATCCGACCCGCCCTCTCCGCAGCCCTGCCGCCCATACAGCCGCACAGCCGGTCACCCCGTCGCCGAAGCCGGTGTCTCCCACCGCCTCCGGCGCGGGCATGGACGTCTTCGGTGTCCACCGCACGCTCATCAAGGACTACCGCTCCTTCACCGAGGGCGGCACCGTCATCCGTGACGACCGCGTCTCGGCGTTCGTCGAGGACGACCTCAACAACAAGTCGCAGTGGCCCGACCCGTGGCTGTCGCTGAACCCGTTCTTCCAGGGCGGCGGCACGGTGGTCGAACTCGCCGGCCAGAAGGTCCTTCACGACGAGTGCGCCCGTATCTTCCAGGCGAAGAAGACCGAGGGCGGCACGGTTCCCGACGGTCGTCCGCTGACGCTCCACCGGCATCAGCGCGAGGCCATCGACGCCGCCGAGTCGCGTGCCTCGTACGTGCTGACGACGGGTACCGGTTCCGGCAAGTCGCTCGCCTACATCGTGCCGATCGTGAACAAGGTGCTCCACGACCGCGACGCCGAGGGCCCCAAGGCCGAGAAGCGGGTACGGGCGATCATCGTCTACCCGATGAACGCGCTCGCCAACAGCCAGCTCAAGGAGCTGGAGAAGTACCTGCGCGACGGTTACGGCGCGGGGCGCGAGCCGGTCACCTTCGCGCGGTACACGGGCCAGGAGGACGACGAGAAGCGCAAGGAGATCCGGGACAACCCGCCGGACATCCTGCTCACCAACTACGTCATGCTCGAACTGATGCTGACCCGCCCCGCCGACCGGGCGAGCCTCATCAAGATGGCGCGGGGGCTCGAGTTCCTCGTCTTCGACGAGCTGCACACCTATCGCGGCCGTCAGGGCGCCGACGTCGCCCTGCTGATCCGCCGGGTCCGCGAGGCCTGCCAGGCGCAGGACCTCCAGTGCATCGGTACCTCCGCCACCATGTCGACGGAGGGCACGCTCGACGACCAGAAGAAGGTCGTGGCCACGGTGGCGAGCACCCTGTTCGGTACACCGGTGCGCCCCGAACACGTCATCGGCGAGACGCTGGTCCGCGCGACCCACGCATCACCTGACGCCGTTCCCGCCGAGCGCCTCAGCTCCCCGGCCGCTCCTCGCGCCTACGACGACCTCGTACGCGACCCGTTGGCCCGCTGGATCGAATCGCGCTTCGGCCTGGCCACCGACGCGGCCACGGGGCGGCTGGTCCGCCAGCAGCCCACGAAGATCGAGGTGGCGGCGAAGGAGCTGCACGAGCAGTCCGGGGTCGCCGAGGAACAGTGCGCCGCCGCGATCCGCGCCACCCTGGAGGCCGGTTCCCAAGCTCGCCACCCGGTGACCGAGCGGCCGCTGTTCGCGTTCCGGCTGCACCAGTTCCTCTCCAAGGGCGACACCGTGTACGTCACCTTGGAGGACAAGCTCTCGCGCCATCTCACCCGCTCGTACCAGCTCGAACAGCCGGGAAGCAACGGCAAGTTGCTGATGCCTCTGGCGTTCTGCCGGGAGTGCGGCCAGGAGTATCTGACCGTGTGGCGCACGGAGAAGGACGGTGACGTCCGGTACGAGGCCCGCCGGGACACGTCCGCGACGGGCGGACGTCAGGGCGACGGCTATCTGTACGTCGACCACGAGCGGGCGTGGCCGTCCAACGTCCAGTACGCCGTGGACGACCGCCGTCTGCCCGAGTCCTGGCTGGAGTTGGACGACAAGGGGCAGGAGGTCGTGAAGAAGTCCTACCGCGACCGTGTGCCGCGCGCCGTCACGGTGGACCCGCTCGGCCGTGAAGGGAGCGGCGAACTCCAGGCCGCGTTCATCCCCTCGCCGTTCCTCTTCTGTCTGCACTGCGGTGTCGCCTACGAGCAGACGCGCGGCCGGGACTTCGCGAAGCTGGCGACGCTCGACCAGGAGGGCCGCTCCTCCGCGACCTCGCTGATCTCGGCGTCGGTGGTGCGGTCGCTGAAGTCGGTGCCGGAGGAAGTCCTCGACAAGGAGGCGCGCAAGCTCCTCACGTTCGTCGACAACCGGCAGGACGCGTCCCTCCAGGCGGGGCACTTCAACGACTTCGTGCAGATCACTCAGTTGCGCGGCGCCCTGTACCGGGCGGCGCTGGACGCGGGTGAGGACGGCGTCCATCACGAGGAACTGGCCTCGGCGGTGGCGAGTGCGCTCGCCATCGAGCCGGCCGACTACACGGGTGAGAGTGATCTGCCGCCCTCCCTCGCCCGTAACGCCGCCAAGACGCTCCGCGACGTGATCGCGTTCCGGCTGTATCTGGACCTGGAGCGCGGCTGGCGCATCACGATGCCGAACCTGGAGCAGACCGGTCTGCTGGAGATCGGCTACGAGGACCTGGACTGGGTGGCGGCCAAGCAGGACCGGTGGGCGGGCACGCACGAGGCGCTGCGTGACGCCGACCCGGCGCTGCGGGCCGAGATCATGAAGGCGCTGCTCAACGAGATGCGCCGCTCGCTCGCCATCGACGTCTCGTACTTCCGTGACGACTTCGACTCGCTCCAGCGGGCGAGCGAGGAACGGCTGATAGACCCGTGGGTGCTGTCCGCCGCGGACAAGCCGAAGGTCGGCACCGCCTATCCGCACCCCTCCCGCCCCGGCATGGACCGCTCGGCCCTGTTCCTCTCGGCCCGCGGCAAGTTCGGCAAGTACCTGGGACGCGCGGACACCTCGTTCAAGAAGCTCGACCCGGCCGATCTCCAGCTGGTCATCGAGGAGTTGCTGAAGGTTTTGGCCAAGGCCGGCCTGGTGAAGGAGGTGACGGAGGCTCCGCAGCGTGCGGGGCGCTACCGCAGGTCCTCGGCCCCGGCCGCGACCGGCTACCGCGTGGCCGCACAGTCCCTCATCTGGAATGCGGGCAAGGGCGAGCGAGGTACGCACGACCCGCTCACACGCACCTACCAGAGCGGCGACGGTCCGCGCGTCAACACCTTCTTCCGCGACCTGTACCGGGACGCGGCAGGCGCCCTGTCCGGCCTGTTCGCGCGCGAGCACACCGCACAGGTCTCGCCCGAGGAGCGGGAGCAGCGCGAAGAAGCCTTCCGCAAGGCCGAACTGAAGCTGCTGTACTGCTCCCCGACGATGGAGCTGGGCGTCGACATCTCCCAGCTCAACGCGGTGATGATGCGCAACGTGCCGCCCACCCCCGCGAACTACGCGCAGCGCTCGGGCCGCGCGGGCCGCAGCGGCCAGCCCGCCCTCGTCACCACGTACTGCGCCACGGGCAACAGCCACGACCAGTACTACTTCCGCCGTTCGGAGCGCATGGTGGCGGGCGCGGTAGCTCCGCCGCGCCTGGATCTCGCCAACGAGGACCTGGTGCTCTCCCACCTCCAGGGCATCTGGATCGCGGAGGCCGGCCTGAAGCTGGGCCGCGCCGTGCCCGAGGTGCTCGACGTGTCGTACCCGGAGACGGGTGAGCGCCCGAACCCCGCTCTGGAGCTGCTGCCCGACATCCTCGCGGCCTCTCTCGACGAGAGCGCCCAGCGCCGCACGGTCGACGCGGCCCTGCGTGTCCTCGGCCCGCTGCTGCCCGACTTCGCCGACACCACGTGGTGGCACGACGACTGGATCCAGGACCGTGTGCGGACCGTACCGAAGCGCTTCGACCGGGCCTTCGACCGGTGGCGGCAGCTGTTCCGCTCCGCACTCGACGACCAGTACATCCAGAACAGGCGCCGCCTCGACTACAGCCTCACCGAGGGTGACCGCATCCGTGCCAACGCCCGTCGCCGTGAGGCCGAGACCCAGCTGAACCTGCTGATGAACGAGAGCGTCGACAGCAAGTCGGTCCTCTCCGACTTCAACCCGTACCGCTACCTGGCGTCCGAGGGCTTCCTGCCCGGCTACAGCTTCCCGCGGCTCCCGCTCGCCGCCTACATCCCGACCATCGGCCGCCGCCGCGGGGACGGCGACTACCTCCAGCGTCCCCGCTTCCTCGCGATCCGCGAGTTCGGGCCGGGTGCGCTGATCTACCACGAGGGCGCCCGCTACCAGGTGACCCGCATCCAGCTGCCGCCGGACTCCTCGGGCGAGCTGGCGACCAGCGAGGCCCGTCGCTGCGCGCAGTGCGGCTACCACCACGACCCGGAGCAGCTCGAGGACCGCTGCGCCATGTGCAACGAGCCGCTGGGCTCGGCGACGTACGGCCTACTGCACCTGCACACCGTGTACACGACCCGCCGTGAGCGGATCTCGTCCGACGAGGAGGAGCGGCGCCGCGCCGGCTTCAAGCTGGAGACGTCGTACCGCTTCCAGGATCACGGCACTCGCAAGGGCCGTCTGAACGCGGCGGTCACCGACGCCTCGGGCGCGCCGCTCGCCGACGTCGCGTACGGCGACTCGGCGACCGTCCGGATCACCAACACCGGCCGGGTGCGGGCCAAGAGCGACGAGCCGGCCGGCTACTGGCTGGATCTCGCGGACGGACGCTGGATGAACGACAAGGACGCCTCCGAGGCGTCCGGGGACTCCAGCGAGCTGCCCGTGATCGACACGGACGGCAACGAGCGGCGCCGCAAGAAGCGGGTCATCCCGTACGTGGAGGACCGCCGCAACATCCTGGTCGTCACCCTCGACGAGGCCCTGCCGGAGCCGGTGGCGCTCTCCTTGATGTACGCCCTGGAGCGGGGCATCGAGGCCGCGTTCGAGCTGGAGGACGCCGAGCTGTCCAGCGAGCTGCTGCCGCCGGACGACGGCCCCCGCAACCGCATCCTGTTCACGGAGGCGGCGGAGGGCGGCGCGGGTGTGCTGCGCCGCCTCCAGGCGGAGACCGACGCGTTGGCCAAGGCGGCCGTGCGCGCCCTCGACATCTGCCACTTCGACGAGGCCGGCAACGACCTGGGCGGCCCGCACCCGGACCGGCCGTGCGCGCTCGGCTGCTACGAGTGCCTCCTGACGTACGGCAACCAGCTCAACCACGCCTTCATCAACCGGCACTCGGTGCGGGACCTGCTGGTGCGGCTCGCGACGGCGACGGCCCAGCGGGAGTCGCGCGGCGAGTCCCGTTCGGAGCAGTACCGGCGACTGCTCGACCAGGTATCCCCCGCGGAGCCGACGCCGGTCGAGGCGTCGACAGCCCAGGTGTCGGCGGCCGAACTGGCCGCTCAGGGCGACTTCCTGGGCTGGGCGAAGGCACGGGGCCTGCGGCTGCCGGACGAACCGGGCTCGTTCCTCACCGAGGCCATGGCGACTCCCGACTACGTGTACCGCCTGCCCGGAGTGAACGTGGCGGTCTTCGTGGACGCGCCGGACATGGAGCAGGACACCTCTCGGGACGAGGACGCCGAGGACCGCCTGTTCAACGCCCGCTGGGACGTCATCCGCTTCCCGCACGGCGCCGACTGGGACTCCATCGCCGCGGCCAACGACCGCTACTTCGGCTCTTCAGCCGCCAACTGACCGCTCACCCAGAGGACTCGAAGACTCACATGGCACTCACGTACTCCGCCGGTTCCCTGGTGAAGGCCCGCGGCCGCGAATGGGTGGTGCTCCCCGAGAGCAAGCCCGATCTGCTCGTGCTGCGTCCGCTGGGCGGCTCGGACGACGACATCGCCGCCGTGTTCCCCGCGTTCGAGACGGTCGACGAGGCGAAGTTCGCGCCGCCGGAGCCGAGCGACCTCGGCGACCAGCGGGCGGCGGGTCTGCTGCGCACGGCGCTGCGGGTCGGCTTCCGCTCCGGCGCGGGCCCGTTCCGCTCGCTGGCCGGGATCGCGGTGGAGCCCCGCGCGTACCAGCTCGTGCCGCTCCTCATGGCACTGCGCCAGAAGACGGTCCGCATGCTGATCTCCGACGACGTCGGCATCGGCAAGACGATCGAGGCCGGCCTGGTGGCGAGCGAACTCCTCGCGCAGGGCGAGGCGACGGGCCTGGCGGTGCTCTGCTCCCCCGCGCTCGCCGAGCAGTGGCAGCAGGAGCTGCGCACGAAGTTCGGCATCGACGCGGAGCTGGTCCTCTCCTCGACGGTCTCACGCCTGGAACGGGGCCTGGACCTGGGCCAGTCCCTCTTCGACAAGTACCCGCACGTCATCGTCTCGACGGACTTCATCAAGTCCCCGCGCCACCGCGACGACTTCGTACGCCACTGCCCCGACCTGGTCATCGTCGACGAGGCGCACACCTGTGTGGTCGCCGACGACACGTCGACGGCTTCGCAGAACCAGCTCCGCTACGAGCTGCTGCGCCGCGTCTCGCAGGACGAGAACCGCCACCTGCTGCTCGTGACGGCGACCCCGCACAGCGGCAAGGAATCCGCGTTCCGCAACCTCCTCGGCCTGGTCAAGCCCGAACTGGCCCATGTGAACCTGGAGTCGGAGACCGGCAGGAAGCTCCTCGCGCAGCACTTCGTGGCGCGCAAGCGGGCGGACGTACGCCAGTACCTCACCAAGGAGGACGGCCTCAGCGACGACTCCCTCGCGGAGCGGACCGCGTTCCCCTCGGACCGCTACTTCAAGGACGAGACGTACAAGCTGTCGCCCGAGTACCGGGCCCTGCTCGACGACGCGATCGCGTACGCGAGTGAGCGTGTCGAGGAGGCCGGCACCCAGGGCAGGCGTGAGGCGCGTATCGCCTGGTGGTCGGCGATCGCACTGCTCCGCTCACTGGTGTCGTCCCCTCGTGCCGCCGCGCAGACGCTGCGCACCCGCTCGGCGGCGGCGATCGCCGCGTCGGCGGAGGAGGCCGACAAGCTGGGCGCACCCCTCAACAGCGACGCGGCCGACAGCGACGCGATGGAGGGCATGGACGTCGCGCCGGGCGCGGAGACGGCCGAGGAGCGCCGGCCGTACCTCGCGGAACTCGCCGACATCGCCGAGCAGCTGGAGGGTCCGGACAAGGACCTGAAGCTCAAGGCACTGATCAAGCACCTCAAGGCGCTCCTCGCGGACGGCCACAACCCGATCGTGTTCTGCCGCTACATCCCGACGGCCGAGTACCTCGCCGCCCAGCTGGAGAACAACAAGGAGTCGGGCAAGCGTGGCCCGCTGGGCGCCAAGACCGTCGTGAAGGCGGTCACCGGCACGCTCTCCCCGCAGCAGCGCATCGAGCGCATCGAGAAGCTCGCCGAGGAGGCCGGCGAGGACGCCGCCGCCCGCCGCGTCCTGATCGCGACGGACTGCCTGTCGGAGGGCGTGAACCTCCAGCACCACTTCGACGCCGTCGTCCACTACGACCTGGCCTGGAACCCGACCCGCCACGACCAGCGCGAGGGCCGCGTCGACCGTTACGGCCAGCGCAAGGACCAGGTCCGTGTCATCACCCTGTACGGCGACGACAACGGCATCGACGGCAAGGTCCTCGAAGTCCTCATCAAGAAGCACCGCCAGATCAAGAAGGACCTCGGCATCTCCGTCTCCGTACCCGACGAGCTGTCGACGGGCGTCACGGACGCGATCGTCGAGTGGCTGCTGATGCGCGGCCGCGACGACCAGGACGCCCTGTTCAGCGCGGACGCGTTCAAGGTGAGCACGGAGAAGCTGGACAGCGACTGGAACTCGGCGGCCGAGCGCGAGAAGGCCTCGCGTTCGCGGTTCGCCCAGCGTTCCGTGCACCCGCAGGAGGTGGCCCGCGAGGTCGCCTCGATCCGAGAGGCGCTGGGCGGCGCGGGCGAGATCGACACGTTCGTACGGGAGTCGCTGGGCGCCCTCAACGCCGTGCTCCGCGGCGACGGCGAGGACTTCACGGCCCAGGTGGGCGGCACGCCCGTCGGCCTGCGCGACGCGCTCGCGCCGACGGTCGGCGCGGAGGTGATCGAGAAGGACCGCCCGATCCCGTTCCGCGCGGACCCGGCGGTGGCCAGGGGGGAGGCCGCTCTCGTACGGACGGACCCGGTCGTGGGAGCCCTCGCGTCCCACGTCCTGAACGCCGCCCTGGACACCCAGGCGGACGGCGCCCGCCCGGCCCGCCGCTGCGGCGTGGTCACCACGGACGCGGTCGGCACCCTCACCACCCTGCTCCTGGTCCGCTACCGCTTCCACCTCACGCTGCCCTCACGCAGTGGCGAGAAGCAGGTGGTCGCGGAGGACGCCCGACTGATCGCCTTCGAGGGCTCCCCGAGGAAGGCGGAGTGGCTGTCGCCGGAGGGGGCGCGCGCGCTGCTCGACGCGACGGCGGCCGAGAGCACGGACCGGCACTACGCCGAGCGCACGATGAGCCGTCTCCTGCCCCAGCTCGCCGATATCACCGGCCATCTGGAGACCTACGGCGAGGAGCTGGCCGCCGAACTCGACGCCTCGCACCGCCGGGTACGCCAGGCGTCCGGCGAGATCGTCCGCGGCCTGTCCGTCACCGTGCAGAAGCCCGCCGACATCCTCGGCGCCTACGTCTACCTGCCCTTCGTTCCCGCCGCCGCCCCGGCCGCTGCTCCTGGAGTGTCCGCCTGATGTCCGCCACCACCCGCCACCAGGTGTTCACCGCCGTCCACACGGTCGGGGGGCTGCTGCCCGCCGACATGCTGGTACGGATCTCCGAGGGCAAGGACGTCCCCGGCTCGAAGCCGGCCGACTACGGTCTGCCGTCCTCCCGCTCGGTACGTGACGAGGCCGAGCGCAGCTGGGAGTACCTGAAGCCGCTCTGGCGCGAGCTGCGCAAGCACCTGCCCGAGGACCGGGAGACGGGCGTGCCCGCCGCCGACCCGACGGGTCGCGCCGGGGCCGACTGGATGGCCCCGCTCTGGCGAGAGCTCGGCTTCGGACCACTGGCAGAGGTCGGCTCGGCCGGTATCGCCGCCGACTCGGACGCGGAGAAGAAGTTCCCGGTCTCCCACCGTTGGCGCCACGCCCTCATCCACCAGACGGCCTGGAACGCCGACCTCGACAAGCGCCCCGGTGGCGCCGGCACGGTCCCGCCGCAGTCGATGCTCCAGGAGTGCCTGAACCGCACGGAGGCCCACCTGTGGGGCGTCCTCACGAACGGCCGTCAGGTCCGCCTGCTGCGCGACTCCAGCGCGCTGGCCACGGCCTCGTACGTCGAGTTCGATCTGGAATCGATCTTCGACGGCGAACTGTTCAGCGAGTTCGTGCTGCTGTACCGGGTGCTGCATGTGTCGCGGTTCGAGGTCGCGGAGGGCGCTCCGCCGTCCACGTGCCGACTGGAGAAGTGGCGCACGGAGGCCATCGCCTCCGGCACCCGTGCCCTGGACCAGCTCCGCAAGGGCGTCCAGGACGCGATCACCGCGCTGGGTACGGGCTTCCTGCGGCACCCGGAGAACACGACGCTACGGGAGGACGTCCGCCCGAAGCCCCTACAGGCGGCACTACTGCGGCTCGTCTACCGGCTGTTGTTCGTCTTCGTCGCCGAGGACCGCGACGCGCTGCTGTCGCCGAAGGCGGATGCACAGGCACGTGAGCGGTACGAGGCGTACTTCTCGTCCGCACGGCTGCGGGCGCACGCGAGGAAGCGGCGGGGTACGGCTCACGGTGACTTGTACGAGGCCCTGCGCATCGTCCTCGACGCCCTCGGTGACGAGGGGGGCCGCCCCGAGCTGGGTCTACCGGGCCTCGGCGGCCTGTTCAACGACACTGATGCTGACGCCCCGCTGCGCGGCCTGAAGCTGTCCAACGAGGCGCTGCTGACGGCCGTGCGGCACCTGTCGCAGGTGCGGGACGGCAGCTCCGGCCGCTGGCGGGCCGTGGATTACCGCCACCTGGACGCGGAGGAACTGGGCTCTGTCTACGAGTCCTTGCTGGAGCTGGAGCCGAAGCACAACACCGCCGACCGCACGTTCACGCTGGTCGAGGTCGCGGGCAACACCCGCAAGACAACGGGCAGTTACTACACCCCGTCCTCCCTCATTGAGTGCTTGCTGGACTCGACTCTGGACCCGGTGATACAGGACGCTGTGAAGCGGGGCGAGGAAGCGGCGGCAAGGTCCGGTGTGACCGACCCGGCTGACTCGATCGTGGACGCGCTGCTGTCTCTGACTGTGTGCGATCCGGCTTGCGGCTCCGGCCACTTCCTGGTGGCATCGGCCAGGCGTATCGCCAAGCAGGTGGCGGCTGTACGGGAGCGGAACCCCGAGCCGACGCTGGATGCGGTGCGGCATGCGTTGCACGAGGTCGTCGCTCGCTGTATCTACGGCGTGGATCTCAACCCGATGGCTGTGGAGCTGGCCAAGGTATCTCTGTGGCTGGAGGCGTTGGAGCCGGGCAAGCCGCTCGGCTTCCTGGACGCCCACGTGAAGCACGGCAACGGGTTGATCGGGACGACACCAAAGCTGCTACGGGACGGCATTCCCGACGACGCCTTCATCGCCACCGAGGGCGACGACAAGAAGCACGCCAAGGCGCTGGAGAAAATCAACCAGCAGGAGCGGGTCGGACAGGGCAGCCTCTTCGACCTCGGCAACGAGGCAGTCCAGGTCACCAACACCGTCTTCGCCAGTGGGCTCCGGTCCATCACCCTGGCTCAGGCCGAGGAGCTGACCGACGTACGCCGTCAGGAGGAGGCTTACGAGAAGTGGGCCGGCTCCTCGGCCTACCAGCGTGCCCGGCGTGTCGCCGACGCCTGGTGCGCGGCGTTCGTGTGGCTCAAGACGCCGGAGGCTCCGCGCGCGGTGACTCACTCGGTCTTCAAGGCGCTGGAGAATCCGAGTGGCGGGGGCGTCACCGCGGAGACCAGCACCGAGATCGAGCGTCTGCGCGATCAGTACACCTTCTTCCACTGGCACTTGGAGTTTCCCGAGGTCTTTTCCGTTCCGGAGAGCGGCCAGGGAGTGTCCCCTGCAACGGGCTGGGCGGGCGGCTTCGACTCCGTGGTGGGTAACCCGCCGTGGGACAGCGTGGACTTCCGCGAGCAGGAGTTCTTCGCCCAGCGGGCGCCAGAGATCACCGACGCATCCCGCACGTCCGTGCGCAAGAAGATGATCGAGGCGCTCAAGGACTCTCCTGACACCCTGCCGCTGTACCAGGAGTTCGAGGCAGGCAAGCGGAAGGTGTACGCCGAGAGCCACTTCCTGCGGAGGTCGGGGCGAGTGCCGTTGACAGGTCAGGGGAACTTGAACACGTACGCCGTGTTCACGGAGACGGACCACATTCTGCTCGCACCAAAAGGGCGTGCAGGCGTCATCGTCCCGACGGGGATCGCTACGGATGCACGGACGCAGTACTTCTTCAAGGATCTGGTGCAGAACGGGTCCATTGCGGCGCTGTACGACTTCGAAAACCGCGCTGGCCTATTCCCCGCCGTTGACTCTCGGATGAAGTTCAGCATTCTGTCCCTCACAGGCCGTTCCCTGCGCGAGCCTGTGGCGCGGTTCGCATTCTTCCTCCACAATCCAGCCGAACTGGACGACGTAGAGAAGGCGTTCGTGCTGACGCCGGAGGAAATCGGCCTCCTCAACCCCAACACTGGAACGCTTCCGATCTTTAGATCTCGCCGGGACGCCGAGATCACGTTGAGGATGTACCGGCGAATTCCCGTGCTCTGGAAAGAAGGAGCCCCAGGGGGCAACCCGTGGCGCACATCGTTCCTACGGATGTACGACATGGGGCACGACTCGGCACTCATGCACCCCCGCCAGGATCTCGAATCCTCTGGCTGGACGCTTGAGGGCAACATGTTCACCAAGGGCAGGGCACGGATGCTCCCCCTCTACGAGGCGAAGATGCTCCACCAATACGACCACCGGTGGGCCACGTACGAGCCTGAGGGCGACACCCGGTCCTTCGTGCCGGAGGAGAAGGATGACAGCGAAGCCTTGGTCCTACCCCGATACTGGGTGGCGGAGGAGGAAACGCAGTCGGGCAAGTTCGATAAGAACGGCGAGGATGTCCCAGTCCTT
Organism: Streptomyces sp. NPDC058751; assembly: GCF_042746485.1. NCBI lineage: Bacteria > Bacillati > Actinomycetota > Actinomycetes > Kitasatosporales > Streptomycetaceae > Streptomyces > Streptomyces sp. NPDC058751. The sequence continues at coordinate 81,191 of NZ_JBHYPZ010000042.1, forward strand.
GGTGTCCGCGGACGTCTTGCCGAGAAAGGTTGGCAACACTCCTTCCTCCTGGGTTGGCGGGATATCTGCCGCGCCACAGATGAGCGGACAATGATCCCTGCGATCTTCCCTCGTGCAGCGACACCTGACGGCACATTGCTGATGCTTCCATTCCAAGGGCCCTTGAGCGGCCTACTCGCAGGTCTGTCATCATTCGTACTGGATTTCGCTGCGCGACAGAAGGTTGGAGGTACCCACCTCAGGTTCTTCACCGCGTACCAGCTGCCAGTGATCGACCCTGCCCAGGTCGGTCCTCACGAGCCTTTCATCTCACCGCGTGTCCTAGAACTTACTTATACAGCCGAGGACATGAACGGCTTCGCCACCTACCTCGGGGACACTGGCACCCCCTTCCGCTGGGACCAAGATCGCCGCCAGCGAATCCGCGCTGAACTCGACGCCGTCTTCTTCCACCTCTACGGCATCCCCCGAGAGGACGTCGACTACATCCTCGACACCTTCCCCATCGTCCGCCGCAAGGACGAGGCCAAGTACGGCTCGTACCGCACCAAGGAACTGATCCTCGCCGAGTACGACCGCATGGCAGAGGCCGGACTCACCCTCGAAAACCCCCTGGTGGACGGCGAGAACTACACCTCCACCCTCACGCCACCTCCAGGCCACGGCCCCCGTCACCCTGCCTGACAGCTCTCGACGACCTGACCTGCCGAGTCACCCACTCGTGCATCACCATCCACGCCCCAGGGGGGGACCATGAGCAACCCGCAGTATCCGCAGCAGCCCGATCGACTTCCCTCGGATTACGAGCTCGCGGCATGGCAGGCCGTCCAGCAGTTCAAGGGCCGCCCACTGTCACGAGCGATGAGGAACGCTGGCGAGCAAGTAGCCAACGGTGTCGCGGAATTCGGCAAACGTGCCGCAAAGCAACTGGAGAACCACCCACGGGCCAAGTCGGCGGTTTCACGTGGACAGAAGTTCGTCGCCAAGGGTGCTCAAAAGGTCGGCGCCGGGGCGCGCGGAGCCGCCGATGTCCTCCCTGAGTGGAGCGGCACTGCCGTTCAGTCCATACGGCAGACGGTGGGGCGGGCCTCGCGCGCGGGCCTCTCCTCCAAGCGCGTGGTAGCGCTCCACAAGAAGCGCGGGCACGACGTCGCATCACTCGCAGACCTGCGGCATCTCGATCTCGAACAGGTCCACGCGGTCCGCGGACGGGCCGCGAGCTGGTACTACCCGGCCGCAGCGGCACTCTCGGGAGCCGGTGCGGGGCTGGTGATCTCTGGAGGAGAGCTCGTCATCGCCGCCTCCGCCGGCGCTGCGGCGGCTCCTTCGGGAGGCGCGATCACCGGTGCCTTCGTCGCCGATACCGCAGTCGTCCTCGGACTCGCCTCCCGCGCCGTCGGCCAGGTCTCGCTGTTCTACGGATACGACCCCGAAAATCCCGCCGAGAAGCTCTTCGTGATGTCTGTCGTCAACGTCGGGACAGCAAGTTCCGCCACCGCCAAGAACGCTGCGATGGCGGACATCTCACGCCTCACCCAAGCACTCTTCCGCGGCAAGACGTGGGAGATCCTGAACGACGCGGTTGTCACCAAGGTTTCCCAGCAGTTCGCGAAGGCGTTCGGCTTCCGCCTCACCAAGAAGGGGCTCGGCAAGGCCGTACCCGCAGTCGGGATCGTCCTCGGAGGCACCCTCAACTGGACCACTCTGGAAGGGATTGTCGACGCTGCCGAGATGGCTTACCAGCGGCGGTTCCTCTTGGAGAAGTACCCGCATCTTGCTGACGAGGAGGTATCCGGACTGTTCACCGACACCGGCCAGGACGTCCCGGACGACGCCGACGAGGAGATCAGCCTGCTCGACGAGATAGTCGAGGCAGGTGGACCCGACCTCCACTGACCCGATGTCCCGGCGGTGAACGTGGCGATGCGACCGCCGGGACGAACGCGGCTCAGGTCCCCGCCGCGAACCCCACGAACCGCGACCACTCCTCACGCCCGACGGCGAAGCGAGGGCGGGTCACGTCCTTGGAGTCCCTTACGTGGACGGCCTGTTCGGTGACCGCGACCTCCACGCAGTCGTCACCTTGGGTACCGCTGTAGCTGGACTTGAACCAGGCGAGTTCCATCGTGCTCATAGCTCTCCTCGCAGTCGCTCCAGCAGACCCCGCGAGTCTTTGGGGTTGAGGGCCTGCGAGCGCAGTGTGTCATAGCACTGGTAGAGGAGGCTCACCTCTTTTGCGTCTATGATCAGCCGACCGTTCTGCTGCCCTTCGGAGTATCCAAGTCGTCGCCGCTCCGGAGTTTCCAGAAGACGTACCGGTCCGTCCAAACAAGCATGAAACTCAGCGTCCAACGGCATGACTTGAAGCGTGACGTTGCGCTGCCCGGTCAGTTCGAGCACGTGATCAAGCAACCCTCGCGTCACCTCGCGTCCGCCAAGTCGACGCCGGAACAGATGCTCCTCGACGATGAAGCTGAACGGTACATTCGGCCGCTCGTACAATGCCTTCTGCCGTTCCAGCCTCGCAACAACCTGCGCCTCCAACTGCCCGTCCGACAGCGGCGGAACGCTGTTGTCGAACACCGCCCGCGCGTACCCCTCCGACTGCAACAGCCCCGGCACCAGCCGGCACTCGTACGTACACAGGCTCACCGCCACCTTCTCCAGCCGAGCCCACCGCCGGAACCAGGCCGCCAACCCCGCCTCGCCCCGCGTCAGATGCCCCGCCGCCTTCCGCAACGCCCCCGTGTTCCCCAGCGCCTCCTCCGCCCGTTCCACGAACGACTCGTCAGGCATGCGGCGCCCCAACTCCACCGACTCCACGGTGTGTTTGGAGAACCGGACCCGCGCCCCGAAGTCCACCCGGCTGAGTCCGGCGTGTTCGCGCAGTGCCTGGACGACGGCCCCGAAGGTTCGCAGACTGTCGGAGGGATCGGGCTCGCGTTCCCAGTCGCAAGCCGTCCCGTCACCGCTGTCCGTCATACGCGGCCACCTCCAGGTGCGTACGTACCGTGCCGCGTCCCCGCGATCGACAGCACCCACAGTGACGGCGAGAGCCCCGTACTGTCCACCGAACGTGCCCGTACGCTGACGTAGCGTACGGGCCGTGCTCCTGGCGCACGCACCCGCACGCCCGTCACGGTGGCCCCATGAACGCCGCCACTCCCCAGCTCACCGACACCGTCTTCACGTTCGCGCAGCAACTCTCCTCCACGCGTCGCGGCGCCCGCCTCGCCCGCCTCCTGGCCATGGAGCGCCTGATCGCCTGGGAGATGTCACCCGGAATCATCGAGCGGGCCGAACACGTCGTCGCGGAGCTGGCGACGAACGCGGCACTGCACGGCCGCGTCCAGGGGCGTGACTTCCTGCTGGCGCTGACGCTGGACAACGCGGCCGGGACCCTGCGCATCGCGGTGAGCGACACCCGGGGCGAGTGCCGTCCGGCGATCCCTCCGGAACGAGCCGCGGACGCCGAGTCGGGTCGTGGTCTCCTCCTCGTCGACGTACTGGCCGACCGCTGGGGAACGGACCCCCGCCCGCCCTCCGGCAAGACCGTCTGGGCAGAGATCGACCAGCACGGCGAGCGACCAAATGCGCTATCCGCCCAATCCAGCCGCCAACGCACTTGAAGACAGCCAAGCCTTTGAGCGATGACCTCCAGTAGACCTATCCTCCGTCAACGGATCACAGCGTCGCTGGCCAAGCCAATGCTCAACAGGAGTGCGCCTCTTGCCTTTCCCGCCCCGTGACATGGTCGCCCTCCTGAGCGTGCACCTGCACTTCAAGATTCTGGAACAGTCTCTGCGCGACCGTCATCCCGAACTGGCCGACCGGGTCCATCTTGACCACATGCATCGCCTGACGCCTCTGAAAGTCATCTTGCCCGACCAACGCTCGGTCGCCTTGATCCAGGTACGCATCGGATCCACGCAGGTCTGGGCCCTGCTGGATCCGATAGCAGACGCTGAACCGTCCGTCTGGCCGTTGTACACGCCCGACGCGGTGCTCGTCGATGCCCTGCACGCCGTGGCGTCGGCGCGCCTCGCAGACGTACCGGTTCCCTCGCCGTGGTGTTGGAACGAGAGCGAGCCGTCGGACATGACCGAGCTGGCTGACCTTTTGGACGCCCGGGGGCTGCGGGTGCGCCGCGTGATGGCCAGCAACGGCTATTTCCCGCGTGGCCCCCGCGGCTCGGCGAAGCTCGACATCCTCAGCGGACGTGACGGTTCCTTCGTCGAGGTCGAGCTCCCCGACGCGTTCGTCCGCGTCTCACTGAAGCCCGCCCTTGGCTGGGTGGTCGATGCCTATCTCCCGGAACGCGGAGCGTGGGAACGTATCGATCTAGGCTGGAACCTGCGGCGCAGAACATTGCCCGTACCGGGGGTGCATCGCGAGGACGCCTCGGTGGCGGAGATCGCTGACGTGCTCGGAAAGGGCCCAAAAGCCTGGAACGTGAAGGCGCCGAATCATCCGGCCGGCCGCCGGAGGGGGACTTTCAGCGAGCAGCGGTCCGCATGGCAAGCTCCCACCCTGTTCACGGTCGAATCTGTTGTGCTTGAGTCACTTGACGACTTCGACACCGATCTCGGCCAACCCGTCATGGCCTCCGCACCAAAGATTTCGGAACGTTCGCCCGACCCCCAGAACGACGCCCACAGGGTTCTCGAACAGTTGTCGAGGCTCGGCTTCGGAGACCTCGAAGAGGGCGACGATGAACTCCCCATCCGATCGGAAACGTTCCACTTCGTGTGGCACAGCCGAGCGAAGAACCTTTCCACTTCAGAGGTTCAGCAGCTGAACGGCCTGGCCGCCGCAGCCGGTGAGAACGTGCCCAAGCGACTCATCGTGATCACGACAGCCGGTATCACTCGACCAGCAGCAGAATTCGCGGACACAGCAAAGGCATTCGTCTTCTGGATCGACCGCGCGTCAAACGAACTCACGGCCCTGAACACCCGCGCTGAAGAAGCATTTCTACCTCACACGAAGCCTGCCTTGCTGGAGTCGGAACCCTGGTAGGCCACCATGCCGTTGACGTTCTACAGTCGGGTCACAGACCGGCCCGCGTCAGCAGAATCTTCAACGCTCTCGGCTTCACCTTCTGCACCGAGCGAACCTGCCCCAGTTCCAGCTCATCTCGGCTTAGACACCGTTTCTAATGGCGTGATCACTCGTTGAGCCGTGCATGACTGATCTGGTGGAGCGGTTGGTGCCGGACGAGTTGTGGACGCTGTTTCGG
>NZ_JBHYPZ010000043.1:0-37500 GCF_042746485.1 Streptomyces sp. NPDC058751
GAACCCACCGAGCCCCTGTCGGTCGAACAGCTCTCGGCGACCACCCTGCTGCGCTTCGCGACCGCGGGCTCCGTCGACGACGGCAAGTCCACGCTGGTCGGGCGTCTGCTGCACGACTCGAAGTCGATCCTGACCGACCAGCTGGAGGCCGTCGAGCACGCCTCCCGCAACCGCGGCCAGGACACCCCCGACCTCGCGCTGCTCACCGACGGCCTGCGCGCCGAGCGCGAGCAGGGCATCACCATCGACGTCGCCTACCGCTACTTCGCCACCGCGCGCCGCCGTTTCATCCTCGCCGACACCCCCGGCCACGTGCAGTACACCCGCAACATGGTCACCGGCGCCTCCACCGCCGACCTCGCCGTCGTGCTCGTCGACGCCCGCAACGGCGTCATCGAGCAGACCCGCCGCCACGCCGCCGTCGCCGCGCTGCTGCGCGTCCCGCACGTCGTCCTCGCCGTCAACAAGATGGACCTCGTCGCGTACGAGGAGTCCGTCTTCGCCGCGATCGCCGAGGAGTTCACGGCGTACGCCTCCGAGCTGGGCGTCCCCAGCCGGGGGTCCGGGGGGCACCCCCGGGAGAACAGGTGTACCGCGATCCCGATCTCGGCGCTCGCCGGCGACAACGTCGTGGAGCCGTCCGCGAACATGGACTGGTACGGCGGCCCCACCGTCCTGGAACACCTGGAGACCGTCCGGGCCGACCATGTTCCGAGCCGCACCGCGCGGCTGCCGGTGCAGTACGTGATCCGCCCGCAGAGCACCGAACACCCCGACTACCGCGGCTACGCGGGCCAGATCGCCGCCGGTTCGCTCCGCGTCGGCCAGGAGATCACCGTCCTGCCGTCCGGGCGTACCTCGACGATCTCCGGCATCGACCTGCTGGGTCGACGGGTCCAGGCCGCCTGCGCCCCGCAGTCGGTGACCGTGCTGCTGAAGGACGACATCGACATCTCGCGCGGCGACCTGCTCGTGCCGAGCAAGGACGCGCCCGCGACCACGCAGGACGTCGAGGCCACCGTCTGCCACGTGGCCGACGAGGCGCTCACCGTCGGCCACCGGGTGCTGCTCAAGCACGGCACCCGCACGGTCAAGGCGATCGTCAAGGACATCCCCTCCCGCCTCACCCTGGACGACCTCTCGCTGCACCCGCACCCGGGCCGGCTGGTAGCCAACGACATCGGCCGCGTCAAGATCCGCATCGCCGAGCCGCTCCCGGTCGACTCCTACGCCGACTCCCGCCGCACCGGCGCCTTCATCCTCATCGACCCCGCCGACGGCACCACCCTGACTGCGGGCATGGCCGGGCCGGACTCCATCACGCACCCGCACCGCCCTTCGACGAGCTCGACCGGCATGTGAGGAAAGGGAGTCGACGTGCCAGTTCTTCTCGTCACCCGCTCCGCCCTACGACGCCTACGACGCCCACAAGCCCCACGACGCCCGCGGCGGCTCCCGGTCGTCGTGCTCTGCGCGCTCTTTGTGCTCGCCGCCACGGGCTGCGGCTACGGCTCCCAGGCCAAGGACACGGGCCGGCCGGCCGTCCTCGCCACCGGCGCGAAGACCGGCGGAGTGGACCAGGTGCGGATCGGATACTTCCCCAACATCACCCATGCCACCGCTCTGGTCGGCCTGCAAGAAGGCTTCTTCCAGAAGGAGTTGGGCGGGACGAAGATCCGGACCCAGGCGTTCAACGCGGGCCCGGCCGAGATCGAGGCGCTGAACGGGGGCGCGATCGACGTCGGCTGGATCGGCCCCTCGCCCGCTGTCAACGGCTACACGAAGTCCGACGGAAGCAATCTGCGCATCATCTCGGGCTCCGCCTCGGGCGGTGTCTCCCTGGTGGTGAACCCCCGGAAGATCGGCTCCCCGGCAGCGCTGAAGGGCAGGACGATCGCCTCGCCGCAGCTCGGCAACACCCAGGACGTCGCCCTCCTCGACTACCTCGCGCGACAGGGCCACGAGGTCGACGCCAGGAGCGGGCGGGGCGACGTGAAGGTCCAGCGCGTCGACAACAAGGAGATCCCCGCCCTCTTCGAGCGCGGAGACCTCGACGGGGCGTGGGTGCCCGAACCCACGGCGTCCCGGCTGGTCGTGGCCGGCGGCAAGGTCCTGGTGGACGAGAGGACCCTGTGGAAGGACGGGCGGTTCGTCATCACGAACATGATCGTGTCCCAGCGATTCCTGAAGAAGCACCCGGAGGTCGTCGAGGCCCTGCTGCGCGGCTCGGTGCGGACCAACGCCTGGATCAACGCCCATCCCCGGCGGGCGAAGACCGTCGTCGACCGGAAACTGAAGGCCGACTCCGGCACCCGGCTGCCGCCCCGGGTGCTGGACCTGGCCTTCGCCCACGTCCGGATCCTCGACGACCCGCTCGCCGCGACCCTGCGCGAGGAAGCGGCCCACGCGGTCGCCGCCGGTCTGCTCCAGGACCCGCTGCTCGACCGCATCTACGACCTCCGGCCCCTCAACAAGGTCCTCCACGCCGCGGGAAGACCCGCGGTCGACGACGCCGGCCTCGGCGCCGACTGACCGGAAGGCGACAGCCATGGACACCCACCTCGTCCGACGGCCCCCCGAGTCCGCCCGCGACGCGACACCGCCGGCCGCGCGCCTCGCCCATGTGTCGAAGTCGTTCGGCCGGCAGACGGGCCGGCCCGTGCTGGACGACATCACCCTCGACGTGGCGGCCGGCGAGTTCGTCACCCTGCTGGGCGCCTCCGGGTGCGGCAAGTCGACGCTCCTCAACCTCGTCGCGGGGCTCGACCAGCCGACCCTCGGGACGATCGACGTGCCCGGCGGACGTCCGGCCCTGATGTTCCAGGAACACGCCCTCTTCCCCTGGCTGACCGCGGGCGGGAACGTCGAACTGGCTCTGCGCATGCGGGGGACGGCCAGGGCGGAGCGCCGCCCCGAGGCGGAGCGGCTGCTCGAACTCGTCCGGCTGAAGGGCGCGTACGGCAAGCGGGTGCACGAGCTGTCCGGCGGTATGCGCCAGCGCGTGGCGATGGCCAGGGCGCTCGCCCAGGACAGCCGGCTGCTGCTGATGGACGAGCCGTTCGCGGCGCTGGACGCCATCACCCGGGACGTGCTGCACGACGAACTGACCCGGATCTGGCGCGAGACCGGCCTGTCCGTCCTCTTCGTCACCCACAACGTCCGCGAGGCCGTACGGCTCGCGCAGCGCGTGGTCCTCCTCACCTCCCGCCCCGGGCGCGTCGCCCGCGAATGGACGGTGGACATCCCGCAGCCGCGCCGCATCGAGGACGCCGCGGTCGCCGAACTCTCCGTGGAGATCACCGAGGAACTGCGAGGGGAGATCCGCCGCCATGGCAGGCAGTGACACCGAGGACGCGGGCGATCTGGCCGGGCTCGAAGCGGGACTCGACGCGCTGGAGAGACCGGCCGCCACCGCCCGGGCGCCGTTCGCGGGCAGGATCCTGGCCACCGTACTGCCACCGCTGTGCACCGTCGTCCTGGTCGTCGGCGCGTGGCAGCTCGCCGCGGCCATGGACCTGAAGCCCGATCACGTACTGCCCGGACCCCTCGACGTGGCCCGGTCCATCCGGCGGATGTGGCTGGAGGGCACCCTCTTCGGCTATGTGTGGACCAGCGTCTCCCGCGGCGCGTTCGGCTTCTGCGTGTCGATCCTCATCGGGACGCCACTGGGCCTCGCGGTCGCACGGATCGGACCGGTCCGCGCGGCGATCGGGCCGCTCCTGTCCGGACTGCAGTCACTGCCGTCGGTGGCCTGGGTGCCGGCCGCGATGATCTGGTTCGGGCTCACCGACGCGACCGTGTACGCGGTCGTCCTGCTCGGCGCGGTGCCCTCCATCGCCAACGGGCTGGTCGCGGGCATCGACCAGACCCCGCCGCTGTACCTGCGCGCGGGCCGGGTCATCGGTGCCACCGGACCGGCCTCGGTCCGCCACGTACTGCTGCCCGCCGCGCTCCCCGGCTTCCTCGCCGGCCTCAAACAGGGCTGGGCGTTCGCCTGGCGCTCCTTGATGGCCGCCGAACTCATCGCCAGCTCACCCGATCTCGGCACCGGACTCGGCCAGTTGCTGGACAACTTCCGCACCTACAGCGACATGCCGGGAGTGCTCGCCACGATCATCCTCATCCTGCTCGTCGGCATCGGCATCGACGTGCTGGTCTTCTCCCCGCTGGAGCGGCACGTCCTGCGCAGCCGCGGCCTGGCCGAGCGGGCGGGGTGAGACCTGTGCCGTCCGTGCCACCGGTGCCACTCGTGCCGCCCGTGCTGCTCGCCGTCGCGCACGGCAGCCGCGATCCCCGGCACGCCCGGACGCTGCGCGCCCTTCTCCGGCGGGTGCGGGCCCGGCGGCCGGAACTGCGGGTGGAGATAGGGTTCCTGGACTTCGACCTCCCCTCCGTACCCCGGGTGCTGGCGGAACTGGCGGCTGAGGTACGGCGTGCGGGGCCCCGGCCGGGGGAGGCGGCCCGCGAGGTCGTCGCCGTGCCGCTGCTGCTGAGCCGCGCCGTGCACGCCAGGGCGGACATCCCGGCGCTGCTGCACCGGGCGCCGCCGGAGCTGCGCGTCGAGCGGGCCGGCGTCCTCGGACCCGCGCCGCTCCTGACACGGGCCCTCGAACGCCGGCTGTACGACGCCGGGCTGGTGCCCGGCGACATGTCCTCGACCGGGGTGGTGCTGGCCTCGGCGGGGACCTCCGATCCGGAGGCGAACGCGGTGATCGCAGAAATCGCGCGGGAGTGGCGGCACACCGGCTGGTGCGCCGTGCGGCCCGCGTTCGCCTCCTTGCCCGCCGACCAGGCGCCGTCCTGCGGCGGGTCCCGCCCCGCCGTATCCGGTACGGCGTGGGCGGTTCGCCGACTGCGCGCCTCGGGCTGTGCCCGGGTGGCCGTCGCCCCGTACGTCCTCGCTCCAGGATTCCTGGCCGACCGCGTCGCGCGGGGTGCCGCACACGCGGACGTCGTCGCGCCGGTTCTCGGCGATGCCCCGGAGGTGGCGGACGTCGTGCTCCAGCGTTTCGACCGTGCCCGCTCACGGCTGCGCGCCACGGCGACCGTGCCGTGACGCGGCGTGGCTCACATACCCATCCGGCCGCCGTGTCCCACGGGTTCGCGGAGCATCTCGGCGTCGTGGTTGAGGATGGCCTTCTCGTACCGGCGCAGCGCGGGTGTCGGGTCGACGCCCAGGTCGTCGACCAGGGTGCGCCGGCACTTCCGGTAGACGTCGAGCGCGTCGCGCTGGCGCCCGCAGCGGTAGAGCGCCCCCATGAGGAGCATGCAGAGCTTCTCGTTCGTGGGGTTCTGCTCGTACGCCTCCGCGAGTTCCGGAAGGATCCGGTCGGGCGGGCCGGTCGTCAGCTCCAGCTCGAAGAGCAGGGTGAGCGCCGCGTTCCTAGCCTCCGCGTACCGGGCCGCGACGGCCTGGCACAGCGGTCCGACGCGCAGACCACCGAACACCGGGCCGCTCCAGAAGGACAGTGCCCTGCGCAGTTCACGGATGTCCTGGGCCGGACCGGCCGACGACCCGTCGTCCGCGACGGCGCGCCGGACACGGTCGACGGTGTCCATGAACACGTGCGCGTCGAGTTCCTGCCTGCCGACCGAGAACAGATAGCCCGAAGGCGTCGTGATCACCCGGGATCCCGGCCGTTCGGGTTCGAGGAGCGCCAGACTCCTGCGGACCCGGCTCACCTGTGCCTGGAGCGCGTTCTGCACCTTGGACGGCGGCTCACCGCCCCACAGTTCGAGAATGAGCGAGTCGACGGTGACGAGTCCTCCTCGCGAGACGAGAAGCGCCGCGAGCAGTGATTGCTGCATGGTGCCGGCGAGCCGGAACACCCGGTCGCGGGCACGTACTTCGACGTGGCCTAGCACGGAGAAGAACAACACGGAATGCCCCTCGCCACGAAAAAGCCTGTGCCTGCGGCCTGCCCGCAGACCGACGGACGGACATACCTGTTTTCGCTGTCCGGTAATTCTCCCGAAATGGAATGCGCCGGACGAGGCCCGGCGATTTTGAGCGCTGCTGACACGATTCCCCCGTTTGAGCAGTGACGTTCGATTGCCACGGCAAGGGGCCGGATCGACCCGGATTGCGAGACGTGCAGATCAATCGACCTCTAACCGAACTTCAGAACGATGATATTTAGCCACTGTTTAGCGCGTCAACGGAGCAGGCGAACTTGGCGAGTTATGGCACCCCGCGTCCTCGGATTGTGAGGGTCGGCGCGTTCCCGCGCGTATTGAAGCCGCAGGATTCTTCTTCCCCGGGGCGCGGACCGGCACGTGGGAGCGCTCCATTTCCCGCCCCGGGCGGGACCGGTCCGGCGCTGCCGCCCGCCGCGGCGCCGCGTGCCTCCGTACGGCCGCGCCAGGGTGAATCCGAGGTGAAGGGGCGGAGTGCAACCATCGGTGCCGTACGCGGGTCTTGTCGTGCGCCGGGCGTCGGGAGGCCGACGCACGATCACGCCTCAGGGGGTCTGCCTTGTCCTCGCGAAAGCTCCGACTGCCCGTGGCCGCAGCGGCGGCCGTCGTCCTGTCAGCCACGGGCGCGGCTCCCGCAGTGGCCTCCCCGGGGAACGCCACCGCGGGTGCCCGCGCCGCCGCCGCGCCGGGGTCGGCGCGGGCCGACTTCGACGGTGACGGATATCCCGACGTGGCGATCGGCGCCCCGGGCGGCACCGTCAACGGCCGCTCCGGCGCCGGGTACTTCAGCGTCGTCTACGGCATGGGCAACGGCCCGGACGGGGTCAAGCGCCAGGTGATCAGCCAGGACCGCTACGGAATCCCCGGCACGGCGGAGGCGGGTGACCGCTTCGGCAGCGACCTCACCGCGGCGGACCTCGACGGTGACGGCTGCACCGACCTCGTGGTCGGCTCTCCCGGCGAGGACGTCGGCAGCGCCCGTGACGTGGGACGGCAGACCGTGCTGTGGGGAAGCGTGGGAGGGCTCGTCGACGCCGCCGTCGTCGGCGAGGGCAGGGCGGCGACCCGCGCGGGCGACTTCGACGGTGACGGCCACCTCGACCTCGCGACGGCGTACGAGACGCGGTACGGCCCCATCGGCCGCAGCGGCGTCCCGGCCCGCACCGGCCCGCTCGTCGACGCGGACGTCCGCGTCCACGCGATGGCGGCGGGCGACGTGGACGGCGACGGCAGGACCGACCTCGTCGTCAGCAGCGGTTCGTGGGACTCGGACGGCGGGACCGTCCCGCCGCCCCGCCTGCAACTGCTGCGGGGCACCAGGAACGGTTTCGCGGAGGGCCCGTTCATAGCCGCCGCCGACACCGTGTCCGCGGACAGCGTCGCCCTCGCGGACGTCGACCACGACGGCCGCCTCGACGTCGTCTTCGGCCGCAGCACCGCCCCGGGCGGCGGACTCGTGGGCACGGTACGGGGCGTGCCCGGCGGATTCGCGGAGCGGGCCACCCTCATCGGCCAGAACACCCCGGGCGTCCCGGGGACGGGGGAGAGCGGCGACCGCTTCGGCACCGACGTCTCCGTCGGGGACGTCACCGGTGACGGATACGCGGACGTCGTCGCCGGGATGCCCGGCGAGGACCACGCCGGACGGACCGACGCCGGCACCTTCGCCGTCCTGCGCGGAAGCCGGACGGGCCTGTCCGGCGGCGCGGTCCAGGTCTTCGGCCAGAACACGGCCGGGGTGCCCGGCACGGCCGAGAACGGCGACGCGTTCGGCGGCGGCACCGCCGTCGTCGGCGGGTACGTCGTCGTGTCGGCGCCGAAGGAGAACAGCGGTTCCGGAGGCGTCTGGGTCTTCCCGGGCACCGCCTCGGGCATCACCGCGGCCGGATCGGTGAGTTACGGACCGCACGCGCTCGCCGCGCCCGAGACGGGCGCCCGACTGGGGTCCGCCTTCCAGCGCTGAGCCCCCGCCACGGGCTTCGCCCCGGTCAGGGCCGCGGCACGGCGGTCCTCGTCCCGAGCGGCGCCCGAACGACGCGAAGGGCGGGAGCCCGGCACGTGGTGCCGGACTCCCGCCCCGGGAACGCCACCGATCAGGTGCGGAAGGCGTAGTACGCGGCGTTCGGGTACGACGCGATGATGCTCGCCAACGACCGGTTGTAGGTGTTGGTCGAGTGGTACGACAGGTACGGCACGCCCTGCGGGCTGCGGTACGTGACGATCATCGTGTGGTCCTTGGACCCGTCCTTGTTGAAGTCCATCTGGACGACATCGCCGATGTCGGCCTGGTAGACGTTCGCGAGGCTGGTGACCCGCTTCGAGGACAGGGCGAACCACGAGAACTCGTTGACACCGATGAACGAGTCCGACTGGATCTCGGCGTTGCCGAACCACTTGTTGAAGTCGTACACGTAACCGGGAACGTGCTTCCAGCCGCCCGCCTTCAGGGACTGGCTGACGAAGTTCGTGCAGTCTCCGCCCGCGCCCTCCCCGTTGAAGTTCGGGTACGCCGGGTTGTAGTTCTTCCAGTACTTCGCGGCGTACGCGGCCATCGCCTTGTAGTCGTAGCCGGTGGCCGAGAAGTTCTTCGGCTTGGCCGGCGCCGGCCTCGTGGTGGCGGCACGGGGCGCCGAGGGCGGCGTGGTGCTGCCGGTCATCGGCGTGGCGACGAACGTCGTGGCCTCGACCTGGTTGACCGCGACCCCGTCGTCCGTGTCCTGCACACCAGTGAGCTGCCAGTCGCCCTTGCGGTCGGCCTTGAACGTCAGCGTGTGGTGCGCCTCGAAGCCCGTGGTCTTCGGCTCGGTGCCCGTGGCCTCGTCGTAGGCCAGCGTCGTCGCCTCGGTGACGTCGACGGTGGCGTTACGGCCCTTCACCCGCGTACGGTCCAGCGTCACCTTGGTGGTGGCCGAACTGTACTCCTCGCCGAGCTCCGCCAGACGGGCCTTGCGGCTCTCCAGCTTCGCCAGCGCGGACTTCTCGGCACGCGACTGGGCCGAGGACAGGCGTACGTCACCGGCGAACCGCGACGTCTTCTGCTTCGTTCCGTCAGCACCCACCAGGGCGTCGGTACGGTCGGTGAAGACCGCGTCCGCCAGCCGCTGGAAGGTCGCCTTCGTGGCCGCGTCCACCTTGGGGTCGGCGGAGACACCCGCCGCGCCCGCGGACCAGTTGGGCAGCAGGGCTGCGCCGGCGACGACCGAGGCCGCCGCCGCGGTGACTATGGTCGCGCGTTGCCGCTTACGGCTCAGTTTCCTTGATTTCAATGGGGATCCCCTCTACACCGGTATTCGATACCGGAGCCGCATCCTCGCACGACGTGTGTGGCTCCTGTGAAGGGGGTTACCCCGTCAGATTCCGGGGTAGGAACGGCGACTGCGGGAACGCGCGTGGGCGACGGGCGCGAACGGGACGTGCGGGACGCCGGACGGGTGTGATCCGTCCGCTCGCGTACCCTTTTCACCGTGCCGACGACCCCCCTGCGCCGTGTCGCCGTTCTCGTGCTCGAAGGCGCCAAACCGCTCGATGTCGGTATTGCCGCACAGGTGTTCACGACCCGGGCGAGCATGCCGTACGAGGTGAGGGTGTGCGGCGCGGAGCCCGGCCTCGTGACCGGCGGTGACGGCCTGTCGTACCACGTGGCCCACGGCCTCGAGCAACTCTCCTGGGCCGAACTCGTCTTCGTCCCCGGCTACCGCTCCCCGGACCGCGAGGACCCCCCGCCCGCCGTCGTCGACGCGCTGATCGACGCCCACGAGCGCGGAGCCCGCCTCGCCGCCATCTCGACGGGCGCGTTCGCGCTCGCCGCCACGGGGCTGCTCGACGGCAGGCGCGCCACGACGCACTGGCACTACACACGGGCGCTCGCGGCGAAGCACCCGCTCGTCAACGTCGACGAGAACGTCCTGTTCGTCGACGAGGGGAGTGTGCTCACGTCGGCCGGCGCCGCCTCCGGCATCGACCTGTGCCTCCACATCCTGCGCGGCGACCTCGGAGTGGCCGCCTCCAACCACGCGGCCCGCCGCCTGGTCGCCGCCCCCTACCGCAGCGGCGGCCAGGCGCAGTACGTCCCGCGCAGCGTCCCCGAACCGCTGGGCGAACGGTTCGCCGCCACCCGCGAATGGGCCCTGCACCGGCTCGACGAACCCCTCTCCCTGGAGGCGCTCGCCCAGCACGCGGCCGTGTCGCCGCGCACCTTCTCGCGGCGCTTCGCGGAGGACACGGGGTACACGCCGATGCAATGGGTCATGCGCGCCCGCATCGACATGGCGCGCGAACTCCTGGAGCGCTCGCAGTGGAGCGTCGAGCAGATCGCCGCCGGAGTGGGCCTCGGTACCGGCGCCAACCTGCGACTGCACTTCCACCGCATCCTCGGCACCTCCCCGAGCGAGTACCGGCGCACCTTCACCCGGGGCGAATAGCCCGCGGCCCGGCGCACGGCCCGCCGCGGACCGCCCGCGGCCCGGCGCACGGCCCGCGGCCCGCCGCGGACCGCCCGCGACCCGGCTGGCGCGATCCTTGCGGACCATGGCGATCTCGCCGCTGTCACCGGCCGCCCCGGCGCGCGAGTCTTGAAGGGAGCCGAAGGGACACCAATCATGACTCGTATCGCCATCAATGGATTTGGCCGCATCGGACGCAACGTGCTGCGCGCCCTGCTCGAACGCGACACGGACCTGGAAGTCGTCGCGGTGAACGACCTGACCGAGCCCGCCGCCCTCGCGCGGCTGCTCGCCTACGACTCGACGTCCGGCCGCCTGGGCCGCCCCGTGACCGTCGACGGCGACACCCTCGTCGTGGACGGCAGGCGCATCAAGGTGCTGGCCGAGCGCGAACCGGGCCAACTGCCCTGGGCCGAGCTCTCCGTCGACGTCGTCCTGGAGGCCACCGGCCGTTTCACCTCGGCCAAGGCGGCCGGGGCGCACCTCGACGCCGGTGCGCGGAAGGTGCTCGTCGGCGCGCCTTCGGACGGCGCCGACGTCACGCTGGCGTTCGGCGTCAACAACGACGCCTACGACCCGGCCGCGCACACGATCGTCTCGAACGCGTCGTGCACGACCAACGCGCTGGCCCCGCTGGCCGCGGTGCTCGACGACCTCGCCGGCATCGAGCACGGCTTCATGACGACGGTGCACGCCTATACCCAGGAGCAGAACCTCCAGGACGGCCCGCACCGTGACGCCCGGCGGGCCCGTGCCGCCGCCGTCAACATCGTGCCGACCACGACCGGTGCCGCCAAGGCGATCGGCCTGGTGCTGCCGAACCTCGAGGGCAAGCTGTCGGGCGACTCGATCCGGGTACCGATCCCGGTGGGTTCGATCGTCGAACTCAACACCACCGTGGCCCGCGACGTGACGCGCGACGAGGTCCTCGCGGCCTACCGCGCCGCGGCCGAGGGTCCGCTCGCGGGTGTTCTCGAGTACTCGGAGGACGCGCTCGTCTCGTCCGACATCACGGGCAACCCGGCCTCGTCGATCTTCGACTCGGCCCTGACACGCGTCGACGGCCGCCACGTCAAGGTGGTCGCCTGGTACGACAACGAGTGGGGCTTCTCCAACCGGGTCATCGACACGCTCCAGCTCCTCACCGCCGGCTGACGCGGCCCGTGGCGACGGGGCCGTCCGACCACGGCGTCGGGCGGCCCCTGAGCCGTCCGCCGGCCACGGTGCGGCAGGATGGGGGCATGAGCGTAGTCAAGATCAATGTCCTGACCGTCCCGGCCGAGCAGCGGGAGACCCTCGAGAAGCGCTTCGCCTCGCGTGCCGGTGCCGTGGAGAGTTCCGACGGCTTCGAGTGGTTCGAGCTCCTCCGCCCCGTGGAGGGCACCGACGACTATCTGGTGTACACGCGCTGGCGCGACGAGGAGTCGTTCCAGGCGTGGATGGAGGGCCCGATGAAGTCGGCCCACCAGGGCGGCGGCGACCGCCCGAAGCCCGCTGCCAGCGGGTCCTCGGTCTGGTCGTTCGAGGTCGTGCAGCAGGCGGCGCCCAAGCAGGCGTGACCCGTCACCGGGGCGTGCCCCCGCACCGCGGACCAGGTGCGGGGGCACGCCCCGTCACGGAATCCCCACCTCGAACAGGACGTATCCGGCGTAGGAGCCGGAGGCGAGCGCCGCGGTCGTGAGGACCGTGCACAGGACCGGGGTGCTGAGCCGGCGCATGGCGGTGGCACAGGGGATGAGGAGCGGGAAGGCCGGGAGCAGGTAGCGCGACACGTTGCCGAAGATCTGCTGGCTGCCCAGGATGAGCGCCATGGTCAGGAGCGTGCTGACGGTCAGTACGAGCGGCGGGCGCAGCCTGATCAGCAGGGGCACGCTGATCAGGGCCAGCAGGACGGTGCCGGCGGCGATGACGTCTTCGTGCGGGTAGGCGAAGAGGTAGTCGTAGTGGCCGACCATGAGGGACGTGAGCACCTTGACGGTGTGCCGGCCGTAGTCGAACGAGTGGGCCCAGGCCTTGTCCTGCAGCGTGAAGTACCCGCCGTAGTCGCCCATGCGGTGTCCCACCCAGCCGAGGTAGCCGGCCAGGCCGACGGGGGCGATCACGACGGCCGTCACCGGGCGCAGGACCGCGCCCCGGTACAGGGCCCCGTCCGGGGCGGGAGGGTCCCCCCAGCGGCGCACCGCGCGCCGGTGCCGGACCACTTCCACGAGCGCCGCGAGGGCGAGGGCCGCGATCAGCGCGGTGGCCGTCGGCCGGGTGAGGCCCGCTGCGCAGGTCAGGAGACCCGCGGTGAGCCAGTGCCGGCGCATGACGGCGTAACAGGTCCAGGCGGCGAGGGCGGTGTAGAGGGATTCCGAGTAGCCCGCCCACTCCACGCCGGAGCCGGGCCACACGGCCCACAGCCCGGCGGCGGCCAGTCCGGCGCGCCGGCCGCTGACGCGGGCGGTCACGGCGTGGATGCCCGAGGCGGCCACGAACGAGGCGGTGACGGAGACCACCAGGCCCGCTCCGAGCAGGCCGAGCCCGGTGCAGGAGGAGACCAGGCGCATCAGGGCGGGGTACAGCGGGAAGAACGCGGCGGAGTTGCCCTCCAGGGTGATCAGGCCGGTGGCGCCGCGCACCGGCACGAGGGCGGGGTGGTAGCCGTGCGCGGCGATCTGCTGGTACCACCAGCCGTCCCAGGTGGCCAGGACGTCCCAGACGTGGGCGCCGCCCCCGAAGCGGGGGTTCTTCTTGCGGAAGTCGCCGGAGGAGTCCAGCAGGTACATGAAGACGCAGAAGCCGACGAGCTTCATCGTGCCGTACAGGGCGAGGACCGGGCCGTACCGCCTCGCCGCCAGGCGCAGCCGTGGCCGCCAGGCGTGACCGCCGCGCGGGCGCGTGCCGTGCACGCCGGTCCTGTCCTCGCCGGTGCCGTCCGCGCTGGTCGTGCCCGTGCCCGTGCCCGTGCCGTCCCCGCCGGTGCCGTCCGCGCCCGCGCCGTCCGCGTCCGTACCGTCCGGGTTCCTGGCGTCCGGTCGTACGACCGGGGGCCAGCGGACTTCTGTCCGGGGCTCGGCGCTGCTCTCGTGGGGCGGAGTGGCCGTGCGTCCTCGCTCGTTCATCGTGGACCGCTTTCCGTGCCCTCGCGCCGGGCGGCGGTGGTGAACACCCAGGTGCGCAGGAGAAGGAAGCGCAGCAGTGTCGCCGCCAGGTTGGCGATGACGAGCACCGTGATCTCGGCGGCGCGTCCCGGCGCGCGCGTCCCGTGGTGCAGCGCGGCCAGCGAGCCGCTGGTGAGCGCGAGTCCGAGCCCGAACACGGCCAGCCCCCTGGCCTGGTGGCGCAGTACGCCGCCCCGCCCGCGCAGTCCGAAGGTGAGCCGCCGGTTGGCGGCCGTGTTGGCGACGGCGCAGACCAACAGCGCCCAGGCGTTGGCGGCCTGAGGCCCCGTCACCGGGCGCAGGGCCGCGTACAGGAGGACGTACCCGATCGTGCTGACCGCGCCCACGGCGCCGAACCGCAGCAACTGTGCCGTCAGGGAGGCCGGAGGCGTGTTCCCGAGGGCGCGTCCGAGCCGTGCCGTCGGCAGTGTGCCGCGGGCCAGCGCGCGGCCGACCCTGGCGATGCCGCGCAGGTCGGCGACGGCGGTGGAGAGCAGGTCGACCCGGCTGTCGGGGTCGTCCACCCAGTCGACCGGTACTTCGTGGATGCGCAGTCCGGCGCGTTCGGCGATCACCAGCAGCTCCGTGTCGAAGAACCAGCCCGAGTCCTCCACCAGCGGCAGCAGACGTGTCGCGACGTCGCGGCGGACGGCCTTGAAGCCGCACTGCGCGTCGGAGAAGCCGACGGCGAGCGTGGACCGCAGCAGGACGTTGTAGCAGCGGGAGATGATCTCGCGCCGGGGGCCTCGGGTCACCCGGGAACCGCGGGCCAGCCGGGTGCCGATCGCGATGTCGGAGTGCCCGGATATCAGCGGCGCGACCAGCGGCAGGAGCGCGTTCAGCTCGGTGGACAGGTCGACGTCCAGGTACGCGAGCACCGGCGCCTTCGAGCCCGACCACGCGGTGCGCAGGGCCCGGCCGCGTCCCTTCTCGTCGAGCCGTATCCACGTCGCCTCGGGCAGCTCGGCGGCCAGCCGGGCGGCGATCCGCGGGGTGGCGTCGGTGCTCGCGTTGTCGGCGACCGTGATGCGGAACGGGTACGGGAACGTCTCGCGCAGATGGGCGTGCAGGCGGCGCACGCTCGGTTCCAGGTCCGTCTCCTCGTTGAACACGGGGACGACCACGTCCAGAACGGGCTCGGTGTGGTCCGCCGGCAGCGGAAGCCGGACGGGGAGGTCACCGAGGCGTCCGGAGCCGCCGGGGTGCGCGGAGCCGCCGAAGTGTCCGGAGCCGCCGGGGCGTTCGGGGTCACCGGGGTGCCCGGAGTCCCCGAAGCGTCCGGAGTCCGCGAAGCCCTCGAGGTCCGCGGAGGCGGACCGCAATGCCTTCGTCATGGTGTGTCCTGTTCTGTGCGCTGTCGCGGGGCAGACCGAAGACGCTCACGGTCCGATCGCGCTGACGGAGTGGGGATGTGGGGGTTGTGCGGACGGCGGACGAGGTCCGCGGAGGCCGGTCCGGGCTACTCGGTGCCGGCCTCGGCCGACGAGGAAGGTCCGGGACCCGACGGGGGCGGCGAGGACGTGGGTGTCTCGCTCGGCGTCGCCGGTTCGGTCGCGGGCGCGCTGGTCGTCGCCGTGTTCGTGTTCGTGTTCGTGGGTTCGGAGGTCGCCGGGTCCGAACTCCTTGTCGTCGTGGGCGTGTCGGGGGGACCGGAGGTCGCGGTGGTGCTCTCGGCCGTGCCGCCGGTGGCCGACTCGGTGGGCGTCCCGCTCGAGGACGGGGTCGGTGACGGGGTGACGTACGGGGAGACGGGGGTGTCCGTGGGGCGGGGTACGGGGCCCAGGGGGCGGTCGCGGTCAGGGGCGTGCGGCAGCAGGAACAGGCCAAAACTGATCCCGGCGGCGGCCAGGACGCAGCTCACGGCTTTCTGCGCCGCGCGGATGCGGCGGCGGACGCGGACGCCGTCACGGAGGCTGTTCTGCTGTGCGGGCTCGAAGGGGGTGTGTTCCTGGGAGTCGCGCATCATCCGCGCCAACTCCCGCTCGAAGTGGTCCATTCTTCCCTTCACCCCACCGGCTCGATGACATCCGCCAGGATCTGGCGCAGCCGCGCCACACCGCGTGACGCGTGGGAACGGGCGGTGCCCAGCGGGCAGCCCAGGACCTCCGCGACCTGTTTCTCGGGCAGGTCCTGGTAGTAGCGCAGCACCACGGCCGCCCTCTGCCGGGGCGGCAGTTGGGCGAGGGCCGCCTCGAGCCGCGACCGTTCCACCACGGCCGCGGACTCGTCGCCCGTGTGCGCGAGATCGGGCAGTGTCTCCACGGGGCGTTCGCCCCACCACCGCCGTCGTGCGGAGCGCGCGGCGGCGCGGGCCATGACCTTCCGTACGTACGCCTCGGGTGCCTCGTCGGCCACCTTGGGCCAGGCGAACCACAGTTTGACCAAGGCCTCCTGGAGCAGGTCCTCGGCGCGGTGCCGGTCACCCGCGCAGAGCAGGCGGGCGAGGTGGAACAATGCCGACCAACGGGCCGCGACGAACCCGTCGAAGCCGTCGGTCCCCTCGGCTCTTGCCTGTCCCATCCACACCGTCCCCGCACTTGCCGGCTCGTACACCTGGAGAAAGACGCTGGCGGGTGCCTCGCTATGCACTCACGTCACGTGATGTGGGTCACGTGTGGCGAGGCCGGGGCCGGGTGGGTGCCAGGACGGGTCCTGTCCTGGCCGTCGGTGCGGGGGCGGACCGGTGCGGGGGAGTCACCGGCCGCGGAGTACGGCGGGCGCCCGTGCCGCGTGCGGGTGCGGCGGGGTCACCGGCCGCCGAAGACGCCCCGCGATCCGGTTCTGGCCTCGTGCCGCAGCTTCTGCGGTACCCACCGCCACAGCGCCCTCTCGCACCGGCTGTGGCAGAGACTGACGTCGATGTTGTAGCTGAAGCCGGGCAGGCCGGGACGCAGCGGTTCCCTGGTGCGGACGAACCGTTTCATCCAGGGGGCCGTGTTCTCGTCGCCGTCGAGCGGGCACAGTTCGAGCGTCTTGACGTCCTGATGGTTGAAGAAGCTGTGGTCCCGGTGGATGGTGACACCGGCCAGTGAACGCCAGGGGATCATCCGGGCGTCCTTGCCGCGCAGCCACCAGAAGCCGTCGACGTCGAAGGCCATGGCGTCGTCGCGCTGCCGCCACGCGGACCGCGTCCACCACGCGTACGCCAGGACCGGCAGCACGAAGAACACGCCGATGACCGCGCCGTCGGCGAGGGCGAGGAATCCGGGCACGCTGATCGCGAACAGCCCCAGGGCGCCCGGCAGATGGGCCAGCAACCGCCGTCGGCCCCACCGTATGACGTGGGCGTTGTCGTTCGGGCCTCTGCCGGATTCCATGGTCACGGACCCTATCCGGCGGACGATGCCCGCACCAGGCTCCCGACGGCCCTGTGCCGAAAGGCCGTCGGGCGGGGGCCGTTGGACGGGGACGGTCGGCCGGGGGCGGTCGGCCGGTGGGCGTCGGCGGTCCCGGGCGGAGCCGTCAGCGGCCGGCGGCGCCCTTCCGGGCCCGGGCCGCGCCCCTGCGCCGCTCCGCCCGCAGTTCACGGAGATAGGCCTGCGCGTCCACCTGGATGGTGTGCCGGGTGGAGGCGACGTAGCGGCGCGCCAGTCCCGCGCGGTACGCCTCGGTCTCCCGGCGCATCCGCTCGGGTCCGGGCAGCGCGCACCGGCCCTCCAGGAGATCGGCGACCCAGTGCGACTGCGCCTCCGCGAGCGGCATGATCGCGCCGAGGGGCTGGACCAGTCCGATGAAGTACAGGCCGGGGCGGTCCGGCGCGACCACCCGGCGGTAGAGCCCGATGTCGTTGCCGGACGGATCGATCACCTCGGCGTCGAGGAACGGGAAGGCGATGTCGTACCCCGTGCAGTAGACGATCGCGTCGACCGCCTCCGTGCTCCCGTCCTCGAACGTCACCCGGTCGCCCTCCAGCCGTACGGGAGCGGGCTTCACGGCGAGGTCGCCGTGGCCGAGGCGCGAGAGCAGGTCGTCGGAGATGGTGGGGTGGGCCGCGAGCACCCCGTGCCGGGGCGTCGGCAGCCCGTAGTCCTTCAGGCGGCCCCGGCTGAGCCGCAGCAGCAGCCGCAGGCCCCGTTCCTGCACCGGCAGCGGGGCCCTCTCCAGCCAGGAGCCGGTGAGGTGGTCGGTGGGCACCCCGAAGAGGTACTTGGGCAGGATGTGCGCGCCGCGGCGCATGGCGAGGACCGTGCGCCGGGACACCCGCGAGGTCTCCACCGCTATGTCGCAGGCCGAGTTGCCGATGCCGAGGACGAGGACGCGCTTGTCGGCGAAGGGCTCCGGTGTCCGGTAGTCGTGCGAGTGCGTCTGGGTGCCGGTGAACTCCTCGGCTCCCGGAAGCGACGGCAGGGGCCAACGGGCCTTCCAGTGGTGGCCGTTGGCGACCAGGACGGAACCGTAGAGCCGTTCCGCCGTCTCGCCCGAGTCGAGGTGGCGGGTCGTGACGCGCCACGTGCCGCCGGGCACGGGTTCGACGCGCACCACCTCGGTGCGGAAGGCGATCGACGGCCGCAGCCCGAAGTGGTCCACGAAGCTGTCGAAGTACCGGGCGATGTGGAAGTGGCTGGGGTAGACCGGGCAGTCCCGCGGCATGGGGAAGCTCGCGTACTCCATGATCTGGCGCGAGGTGTTGATGTGCAGCGAGCGGTAGGCCGACGACATCCCGTTGTCGTTCAGATAGCGCCAGTTGCCGCCGACCTCGGATCCGGTCTCGTAGCAGTCGTACGCGATCCCGCGCGCCGCCAGCACCTGGCAGGCGGCGATCCCGGACGAGCCCGCCCCGATCACACACACCCTCTCCACACCCGCCCCTTCCTGCGGCCGTGACGGTGACCACGATGGTGACCACCCGGTCACATGACCGGGTGGTCACAGGCTGCTGTGCGCCGACCGCCGTGTCAATGACCGTGACGCGACCGGGAGTCGGAGCCCATGGTGACCCAACGGTGTTGTCCCCCGGGCTCGTTCACCGCCGGTCGTTTCGGCCGGACGCGTTGACAGGGCGCGTCCGCCGCGCCGACGATGACCGGGCGGTCACATGACCGCCCGGTCACACGCAGGAGCACGCATGCCCACTCCCACCTGGACCCGCCTGTCACCGGCGCGCCGCGAACGGGTCCTGGTCGCCGCGATGGACGAGTTCGGCACCCACGGCTACTCCACCGGAAGCCTCAACGTCATCGCCCGCGAGGCCGGTGTGGCCAAGGGCTCGCTGTTCCAGTACTTCGAGGGCAAGCTCGACCTGTTCGCCTACGTGGCCGAGCAGACCTCCCTGCGCATCCACGCCGCCATGCGACCCTGGCTCGACGGGTACGACGGCTCCACGGAGTTCTCCCGTCATCTCACCGACGCCCTGGAAGCGTGGTTCGACTACTTCGCCGGCCATCCGCTGGAACGCGGGGTCACCGCGGCCACCAACATGGAGCTCGACCCCGCCGTCCGCAACGCCGTGCGCGCTCCGGTGCAGGACATCTACCTCGCCGGTCTGCGCCCCCTGGTCGAGCGGGCGGTCGAGACCGGCGACCTGCGCGAAGGCGCCGACGTCGACGCCCTGCTGTCCCTGCTGCTCGTCCTGCTGCCGCACCTCGCGCTCGCGGCCCACACCCCCGGCCTCGAAGGACCGGTACGCCTCGCGGGCGAACACCCCGAGGTCCGCCGGGCGAACATCGCCCGTCTGATCGGCCCGGTCCTCGCCGACTTCGTACCGAAGGGGCCCTGATGGACACACCCGACTACGACGTACTCGTCATCGGCTCCGGATTCGGCGGCAGCGTCACCGCCCTGCGCCTCACCGAGAAGGGGTACCGGGTCGGGGTCCTGGAGGCGGGCCGCCGCTTCGCCGACGCCGACTTCCCCCGGACCTCCTGGCACGTGCGCGACTACCTCTTCGCCCCCCGCCTCGGCTGCACGGGCATCCTGCGCATGACACTGCTCGGCGACGTCCTCGTCCTGACCGGCGCGGGCGTCGGCGGCGGCTCCCTCGGCTACGCCAACACGCTCTACGAGCCGCCCGCGGCCTTCTTCCAGGGCTCGCCGTGGGCCGGCATCACCGACTGGCGCGGCGAACTCGCGCCCTACTACGCCCAGGCCCGCCGCATGCTCGGCGTCACCCCCAACCCCCTGCTCACCGACGCCGACCGGCTTTTGCGGGACACCGCGGACGACCTCGGCCGCGCGGACACCTTCAAGGCCGTGCCGGTCGGTGTGCACTTCGGGCCGCCGGACGCGGCACCCGGCGCCCGCGTCGCGGACCCCTACTTCGGCGGGGCGGGGCCGGACCGCGACGCCTGCCTGCACTGCGGCGCCTGCATGACGGGCTGCCGGCACAACGCGAAGAACACCCTGCCCAAGAACTATCTGGGCCTGGCCGAACGTGCCGGCGCCGAGGTGCTGGCCCTGCGCACGGTCACGGACGTCACCCGGGACGGCGAGGGCTGGGCCGTCACCTCGGTACGCACCGGCGCGGGC
The DNA here is from genome assembly GCF_042746485.1 of Streptomyces sp. NPDC058751. Classification (NCBI taxonomy): domain Bacteria; kingdom Bacillati; phylum Actinomycetota; class Actinomycetes; order Kitasatosporales; family Streptomycetaceae; genus Streptomyces; species Streptomyces sp. NPDC058751. The sequence continues at coordinate 19,967 of NZ_JBHYPZ010000043.1, forward strand.
CCGCGGCGCGGCAGGCGGACCCTGACCGCCCGGCACGTCGTCTTCGCGGCGGGCGCCCTCGGCACGCAACGGCTGCTGCACCGGCTGCGGGAGAGCGGCTCCCTGCCACAGGTGTCGCCCCGCCTCGGCCGGCTGACCCGCACCAACTCCGAGGCGATCCTCGGCGTCAGGGCCAGGGACAAGGCCACCGACTTCAGCCGCGGCGTCGCCATCACCTCCTCCGTCCACCTCGACGAGGACACCCACGTCGAAGCGGTCCGCTACGGCCGCGGGAGCAACCTGCTCGGACTGCTCGGCGCGCTGCTCGTCGACCCCGTCCGCGGCCGGTCCCGGCTGCTCACCGGTCTGGTGGCGATGGCGCGCAACCTGCGCGACCTGCCGAGCCTGCACAACCCGCGCCGCTGGTCCCAGCAGACCGTCGTCCTGCTGGTCATGCAGTCCCTCGACAACTCCGTGACGACGTACCTCCGCCGCACCCTCACCGGGCGCCGGCGGCTGACCAGCCGCCCCGGCGAGGGCACCCCCAACCCGGCCTGGATACCCGCCGGACACCGGGCGGCCCGCCGGGCCGCCGAGCGCATCGGGGGCCATGCCTGCGGCACCTGGGCCGATCTGTTCGACATCCCCACCACCGGACACCTCATCGGCGGGTGCACCGTCGGCGAGAGCCCGCAGACCGGTGTCGTCGACCCGTACCACCGGCTGCACGGACATCCGGGCCTGCACGTCGTCGACGGCTCCACGATCTCGGCGAACCTCGGGGTGAACCCCTCCCTCACCATCACCGCCCTCGCCGAGCGGGCCGTCGCCCTGTGGCCCAACCAGGGGGACGAGGACCCCCGGCCCGAACCCGGCCTGCCCTACCGCCACGTGCGGCCGGTGCCGCCGAGGCACCCCGCCGTGCCCGCGGGCGCACCGGCGGCACTGCGGCTGGAACCCCCCACCGGAAAGGACACCCCGTGACGCGCTACCCCGAGGAACCCTGGCACCTGGCCGGGCAGATGTACCTGTCGCTGTGGCTGGTCCCGGCCCGCGAACTGCCCCGGGTGGCGGACGGCACCCGGCCCCTCACCGTCGCGGGACGCGGCGCGGTCGGCGCCGCCTGGGTCGTCTACGAGAACGACAGCGTCCTGCACTACAACGAACTGCTCCGTGCCGTGCTCGTACGGGACGGACGCCGTCCGCGCGTCTGCATCACCGACATCTGGGTGGACAGCGCCGCATCGATGACGGGCGGCCGCGAACTGTGGGGAATCCCCAAGGAGATGGCGGACTTCGACATCGACCGGACCACCGGTTCCGGCGCGGGCCCGGTGACGGACGAGGGCGTCCGGGCCACCGCCGAGACGGACGAGGGCGTCCTTGCCACCGCGTCCTTCGGCACCGGCCGCCGGGTGCCGGGCCGCTGGCCCCTCACCTACCGCGTCACGCAGACCCTCGACGGCGCGCTGAAGACCAGCCCCGTCCGCTCGCGCTCCACCCTGCGGACGGCACGGGCCCGCTGGACCGCCCGCGAGGACGGCCCCCTGGGGGACCTGGGCCGCCGCCCGCCCCTGCTCAGCCTGGCCCTGAACGACTTCACCATCCGGTTCGGCGACACCGCTTCCCGCACCGTCCGACCGGCCTGAGCCCGCGACGGACGAGAATTGGACAAGTGGAGGGCGATCAAACCCTGTTCCGGCGGCCTACCGGCCGGTATACAGACCGGGTTGGGTCTGCCGGGCAGGAGCCGTCCGGCCTGCCGCGGCGCCGTGACCTCCGTGCGCCGCGGGACGCCGGTACCCGGTCGGCGGGCTGTCATGGCCTCAGGGGAGGGACACGATGAACGATCACACGCGTCCGGAAAACGCCGTTCCCGGGCGGCGGGGCGCACTGGCGCTGGGAGCGGCGCTGAGCAGTTGCGCGCTCGTCGCGGGCGTCGCCGCGGCAGCCCCCGCCGAGGCGGGTGAGGGGCACGCGGGACGTGGCGTGGACTACGTCGCGCTCGGCGACTCGTACACGTCCGGGCCGCTGATTCCCCAGCAGGTCGACGCGAACTGCGCCCGGTCCGACCACAATTACCCCTCGATCACCGCGGCCGCCCGCAAGGTCGCCAGGTTCACGGACGTCAGCTGCTCCGGCGCGAAGACCGACGAGATGTGGAAGGCGCAGGGGACCAACGGACCCCAGCTGGATGCGGTGAAGCGCGACACCGACCTGGTGACCCTGCAGATCGGCGGCAACGACATGGGCTTCGGCCCGATCATCTCCACCTGCGCCGCGCTCGGTCCGAAGGACCTCGCGGGCAACCCCTGCCAGCAGTACTACGGTGCCGCGGGCTACGACCAGCTCACCGTGAACATCCTCCAGACGGCTCCCAAGGTGGCCCGGGTGCTGCGCGAGGTGCACGCCAGGGCCCCGCACGCCCGCGTGGTCGTCGTCGGATACCCCGACCTCCTGCCCGACGACGGAAGCGGCTGCTACCCGACCGTCCCGTTCGCCGCGAAGGACTTCCCCTACCTGCGGGACACCGGCAAGCGGCTCAACCTGATGCTGCGCACGGTGGCGTACCTGAACCGGGCCGAGTACGTGGACACGTACGGGCCGACCGTGGGCCACGACATGTGCAAGGCACCCGCCGACCGCTGGATCGAGCCGCTGCGCCCGGCCTCGCCCGCGGCTCCGGCCCACCCCAACGCCAAGGGCCAGGAGGCCATGGCCCGCGCGGTACTGGCCGCGCTGGGCCGCGGAACGGGCCACCACCACTGACCCGTTCCGGCCGGTACCCGGGTCCCCGTCGGCGAGCGCCCGCGCGTTCGCCGACGGGCCGGTGCGTCCCGGTGCGTCAGGGAGCCGGCACCTCGTCCACGAACGCGGTGCCGGCGCCGCGGTAGGCGGCCACCTTCGAGGCGACCTGGGCCGGGGTGAGGACCTGGTCCTTGACGTGCAGGACGTAGTCGACCTGTTGGTCGTACGCGCGCGCCCCGGTCGAGGTCTGTCCGGCGAGGTCGATCAGCCACTGGTTGAAGTTGATCGACATCGGCCGCTCGGGCAGGTACTGGGCGTCGTGCGTGCCGAACAGCTGTCCGTCGACGTAGTACTTGATGCTGCCGCTGTCGATGGTGAGGACCAGGTCGTGCCAGCCGGCGTAGCTCTGGCGTGCCTCGGTGTGCTGGTTGACGGCCTGCCAGGGGTCGGGGTTGTAGGTCTCCCAGGAGGTCGTGTACAGGATGTTGCCGGGCTCGCCCCAGCCGCCGTTGGGCAGGTACTCGAAGTCGTACTCGGCGTAGTCGTCGGCCATCGGCGCCTTGAGGTCGTTGATGGTGAAGAACGTCTGCACCAGGTGGTCGCCGTCGGGGCCGGACTTCGGGGCGTCGGAGAATTTCACCCGGGCCGCGTACGTGCCGTTCTTGAACTTCACGCTCTTGGTGAGGACTTCGGTCTGCCGGGTCGACCCGGCCGTGCCCGCCGTCGAGGTCTCCAGGTTCATGACCTTGTTGCCTGACACGGTGGGGAAGGTGACCTTGGACGGGTCCCAGGTCGCGCCGGGGACCCCGGGACCGCCGGAGTTGGAGCGGACGTTCCAGCCGTGCGCGGAGATCGCGGGGTCGGTGTACGACGAGTAGCTGAAGTCGTCGAACAGCGTCTGACCGCCGCCGGGCGGGTCGGTCGGGTCGGTCGGATCCGTCGGGTCGTCGCCCTCGGGTGCCGTGCCCCAGACGGTGGTTCCGGCGAGCTGGGCGGTGACCTTGTTCCAGTCCGCGTACGAGGTCTGCGCCGCGTTGAAGGAGTAGTCGTCCGACTGCCTCACCGGCTGCCAGCTGGACTGGTGGAAGCGCAGCTGCATGTCGCCGGTGTCGGCGCCCGGTGCCAGCGATCCGGCCGTGGAGGTGAAGCCGACCTCCAGGTACCGGTCCGCGGTCGCGGTGGGGTGGGCCAGGGTGCCGAACGTGCCGGTGACGTTCGCGCATCCCTTGACGGCCCAGGAACACGCGAAGCGATACGTGGCGCTCGCCGAGTCCGCCTTGAAGTAGTAGCGGATCCTCACCTGGCTCAACTGCACGGACGCGGAGCCGGTGTTGCGCACCTTGAACCAGGGCTCGCTCTGGTCGGCGGTGGCACCGCTCGCGCTGGTGCGGTACTGGACGGCGAGGCCCCCGGCCGCGGCGGCCGGGGCGGACATCGGAACGGCCACCAGGGCGGTGCCGCCCAGGAGCGCCGACAGGGCGAGGGCCACGCGGCGACGGCCTGCGGGCGGGCGGTTTCTCATGTGGGTTCCTTCCGGTGGGCTCCCGCCGGGCGCGGGAGGTGGGGGTTCTCAGGAACGCGGGGAGACATGCCGTACTTGACCAGTTGGCCCACTGGTTTTACCAGTTGACGTCGCCTGAAAAGTGGCATAGACCAATGCGCTCGTCAACCCCTCTGTACTCAAAGGGAGTTGGCCGAAGGTCGTGTCATGCGTCACCGTCGGGCCCCGACGGGCCGGAAGCGGTACCCGGGAGCGGCGGACCAGTTAGGGTCGGAGGCCATACCAGTTGGCCGGCAACGACGACGAGCGAGGGTCCCGCATGGAGATCGATCCCGCCGCCTCCCGCGCGGTACTCAAGCGTGAAAGGGTCCGGGACACGATCCTCGAACTCATCGAGGAGCGGCGCCCCGGCGACGCCATACCCTCCGAGCGCACGCTCTGCGCGCAACTCGGAGTGTCCCGTCCCACCCTGCGGGCGGCCGTGGACCAGCTCGTGCTCGCCGGACTCCTGGTGCGCGAGCACGGACGGGGCATGTTCGTGGCCGCCGAGAAGATCACCCAGGAACTCGTCCCGGACCTGCAGACCTTCAGCCTGCCCCGGGCCGCGGGCACCTGGACCAGCAGACTCCTGGAGTTCAGCACGGTGCCCGCCGGCGCCCGGGTGGGCCGCAGGCTGCGCGTCTCCCCCGCGGCCGGCATCCGGTACGTGGCCCGGCTCCGCCTCGTCGACGGCTCACCCATGGCCATCGAGTACCTGCACGTCCCCGCCGGTCTCGTCCCCGATCTGACCAGTGACGAACTGGAGAACGGCGACCTGTACGAGCACCTCGGCGAACGGCACGGGATCCAGGTCAGGGAGGCGGTCCAGTCGATCGAGCCCACGGTCCTGACCCGGGACGAGGCGGGCCTGCTCGACGTGCCGGAGCTGTCACCGGCCCTGCTCTTCGAGCGCCTCACCTCGGACGCCTCGGGCCGGCCGGTGGAGTACGTCCACTCGATCTACCGCGGGGACCGCTACCGCATAGTCTCCCGGCTGGCCCTCGGCCCCCGCTCCGGGCACCCGTCGTCCCGCGACGGACACCACCCGGGGATACCGCCGGGCGACTTCCTGCCGGGCGAGCCCGTCACCTTCTCCACCCGGGGCGTGGTGGCCGGCGGCCTCTTCGGGCAGGGCGGGGGACGGCCCCGCTGAGGGGCCCGGAGCGGCTTCGGCTCCCGCCTCAGGCCCGCGGTCCCGCGGGCCGGTCCCCGTCCTCCGGGGCCGCCGTGCCGGGAAGGGCCTGCTCGGTCCAGATCGCCTTGCCGTCGGGGGTGTACCGGCTGCCCCAGCGCTCGCAGAGGGCGTTGACCAGCTGGAGCCCGCGGCCCCCCTCGTCGGTGTCCGTGGCGCGGCGGATGCGGGGCATCGTCAGACTCGCGTCGGACACCTCGCAGACGAGCGATCCGCTGCACAGGAGGCGAAGACCGATGGGGCCGCTGGCGTGCCGGATGACGTTCCCGACCAGCTCGCTGGCCAGCAGCTCCGTCGTCATGACCAGGTCGTCCAGATGCCACTGGGCGAGTTGCTCCCGTACGTGGCGACGCGCCTCACCCGCGGCCTCCGGACCTTCCGGCAGCGCCCAGGAGGCCACCTGCCGGGCCGCCACGTGGTGCAGCCGCGCGATCAGCAGGGCGGCGTCGTCGGCGGTGGGCCCGCCCGGGAGCAGCCCCGCCGTCACCGAGCCGCACAGGTCCTCCGGATCGGCGGAGACGGCCCCGCCGCCGAGCAGACCGGCGAGCTGGGCCATGCCCTCGTCGATCTCCCGCTGCGGCGACTCCACGAGCCCGTCGGTGTAAAGGACCAGGAGGCTCTCCGCCGACAGCTCCAGTCTCGTCGTCTCGAACGGGGGGAACGCGGCGCCCAGGGGAGGATTGACGGCGATGCCGGGGAAGTGGGCGCTTCCGTCCGGCCGGACCACGAGCGGCGGCGGATGTCCCGCCCGCACCACCGTGCACGAACCGTCGGTGGAGTCGTACAGCGCGTACAGACAGGTCGCGTACGCGTGCTCCCCGAGGCCGCCCACGATGTCGTTGAGGTGACCCATGATCTCGTCGGGCGGCAGCTCCAGGGCGGCCAGCGTGTGCAGCGCGGTGCGCAGACGCCCCATGGTCGCGGCCTCGGACAGACCGTGGCCCATCACGTCACCGACGACCAGGGCCACCTGGCCCGCGGACAACGGGATCAGGTCGTACCAGTCCCCGCCCACGTCGGAGGTCTGCCCGGCCGGCAGGAAGCGCGCCGCCACGGTCGCCTCGGGCACGGTGGGCAGCCCCCGGGGCAGCAGCGCCTGCTGGAGTTCCTCGGAGCGGGTCAGCTCGGCCTCGTAGAGCCGTGCCCGCTCCAGGGCGTGCGCCACGAGGGCGCTGATGGCGATGAGGAGCGTGCGTTCCTCGGCCGAGAGGTGCCGGGCGGTGTCGAAGGCGATGACGCACACGCCGAAGGTGTGGCCCGAAGCCGTCAGGGGCAGGAAGGCCCAGGCCTCCATGTCGGTCGGAGGCAGGTCGCCGGAGCCGGGGAAGGCCGTGACCCATTCCTCGCGCGACGAGTAGAAGCGGGGTTCGCCGGTCAGGATCGCTGCCCCGGCGGGATCGGTGTCCGCCAGGTCCATGCCGTGCGCTCCGTGCATCCGCTCCAGGAAGGATTCCGGATATCCGACGGACCCGATGTGCACCAGCCGCTGCTCCTCGATGACCAGGACGAGCAGGCCCTGGGCGCCGAACGGGGGCAGGACGCGCTGGGCCACGGCCGTCACCACGTCCTCGGAGGTGGTCGCCGCCGCGAGCTGCGTGGTCAGCTCCGCCGTGCGGCTCGCGCGCTCGGCGGCGGCGCGGACGGCCGCCGCCTGTTCGGCCTCGCGGCGGCGGCGGTCGGTGACGTCGGTGAAGTACACCGTCAGGCCGCCGGGGACGGGGACGATCCGCAGGTTGTAACAGCGCCCGGTGTCGGCCAGCGTGATGTCGAAGCCGGCGGCCGTGGACCGCTCGGCGCCGCGCCTGCACCTCTCCTCCAGGTCCGGCACCTGGCGCAGGGAGGACAGGTCCCACAGGTTCCGGCCGAAGAGCTGGCCGTCGGGCGGACCGAGAATGCGTTCCGCCTCCAGGTTGGCGAACGTGATCCGCCAGTCGTCGTCCACGGACAGGAAGGCGTCGCTCATGTGCCGCAGGGCGCGGCCGAGCAGGTCCCGGGTGGAGCGCGCCGCGTCGCTCGCCCAGCCCTTGCCCGCGATGCGCGCGACCCGGCCCTCGTCGTCGAGCACGACATGACCGGACGCGCGCGTCCAGACGTAGCTCCCGTCGCCGCGCCGGACCCGGTACTCGGCCTCGAACGGGGCGTGCGTGCGGATGGTGCGCTCGGCGGCGGCCAGGGTGCTCGCGAGGTCGTCCGGGTGGACCACCTTCATCCAGGTCTCGACGGCGGGCGCGAACTGCCCCGGCCGGGTCTGGTAGACCTTCATGGCCGCCTGGTCCCACACCAGCTCGCCGGTGCGCACGTCCCACTCCCACGAGCCGACCGGAGTGGCCTCGAGGTCGGTGCGCAGGCGCGCGGGCGCCGGCATCTTCTGCAGCCGGTTCACGGTCCATTCGGCCACCGCGGTGAGGAACGTCCGCTGCTCGGGTGCGGGTTCCTCGTCGTCACCGGTGAGACAGGTGATCGCGCCGACGGCGCGGTCCTCCTGGACGAGGGGTACGGAGAACCTCCCGGACCGCGACAGCAGCGTCGCCGCGGGTTCGGCCAGGTCGACGGGGAGCGCCCCCAGCCACACGTACTCGCCGGTGCGCACGGCGCGGGCGGTCGTCGTGGGCCCGTCCTGGTCGATGATCTCCCACGCGCCGGTGACCGACGACGGCAGTCCGGTGGAGGACACCAGACGCAGGGCCGACATGGGGCCCCGCAGGTAGACGGCCCCGCCGACGCAGCCCAGCTCCGCGACGGAGTGCTGAAGGGCGAGCCGGAAGACCTCGCTCTCCGTGATGCCGTCGTCGACGGTGTCGAGTAGGTCCAGCCGCCTGATCACAGACCCAATATAGGGTGGAACGCCGTAAATCACATGAAAGGGACGGCTCATTGGCGAGGGTCCCGGCCGCCGACGGCGGGGGAGGGGCACACGGCTCCAAGGCAGTGCGCCCCGGGTTGCGGGCCGCGGTGTGCGACACCACGCTGGCCGGGACGCCCGGGTGACCGACGGCCCGGGCCCATCGCCCGCGGCTCCGAGACCGCGCCCCGGTCCAGCGTCCGGCGCGCGGGGCGGGCGCGACGACAGGAGGACGGTGGCACACAGGTGAACGCCGGATCGCGTCGTCCTCGCCGGAGGCCGGGCGAGCCCGGCACGGGCCGCGGCGGGCGCCGGATGCGCTACGTAGTGGGGAATCGTTCCTCCCGTGGTGTCCGGACGGTCGCACGGGCACGTACGGCCGCCGCGGACGGGCGGCACGGCACCGGAGAGCACCGAAGCGCCCTGGTGCCCCACGGCCTGCGGGTGGCCTCGGCCTACGCGTGGCGGCTGATCGTCGTCGGCGTGGTCGGCTACACGGTCTTCGCCCTCCTGGGCAGGCTGCAGCTCGTCGCCGTGGCCCTCTTCCTGGCCCTGGTCGTCACCGCGGTCCTGCGCCCCCCGGCCGACCTGCTGGCGCGCCGCATGCCGAGGACCGTGGCGGTGATCGTCAGCGTCATGGGGAGCATCCTGCTGGTGCTCGGTGTGATGGCGCTGGTCGGCGGCGCCGTGGCGGGCGAGTCCGACAAGCTCGGCCGTGAGTTCGCCGGGGGGCTGGGGCGGATCGAACGATGGCTGGAGGGCTCTCCCTTCCATCTGGGCCACGCCGTCCTGTCGAACCTCCGGGACAAGGCCGCCACCTTCGTCGACGAGCACCGCTCCGTGCTGATCAGCAGTGCCCTCAGCGGCGCCGGACGCGCGGTGGAGTTCGTCACCGGTCTGGTGCTCGCGCTGTTCTGCTCGCTCTTCTTCATCCGTTCCGGGGACCGGTTCTGGCGCTGGTTCCAGGAACTGATGCCGCAGAGCGCGCGGGACCCGTGGGACCGCGGCGGGCGGGCGGCCTGGCGGACCTTCGCCGGTTACACGCGCGGCATCATCATCGTGGCGGCCACCAACGCCGTACTCGTCGGCATCGCCCTCTCCCTCCTGGGCGTCCCGCTGGCGCTGCCGCTCACGCTGCTGGAGTTCTTCGCCGCGTTCATCCCCCTGGTGGGCTCGCCCGTCGCGCTCGGTGTGGCCACGGTCGTCGCACTGGCCACCAAGGGGCCGGTCGTCGCGATCGTCGTGCTCGCCCTGATCGTCGTCATCGGCCAGCTGGAGGGACACGTCCTGCACCCGCTGGTCATGAGCTGGGCCGTCCGGCTGCACCCCGTCGTCGTGGCCCTCTCCGTCATCGCGGGGAGCGTCCTGGCCGGCGTGACCGGCGCCGTCGTGGCGGTGCCGATGGTGTCGGTCGCCTGGTCCGTGATCACCGAGCTGCGGGCGGGCCCCGGGCCGGAACCGGTCAGGACGCCTCGACGGCCGCCTTGATCCGCCTGCCGAAGGCGTCCGCTTCCTTGCGGGCCGCGCTCAGCGCGAGGCCCACCAGGAGCTTGCCGACGCCATGCCCCTCGAGGACGTTGAAGATCCTCACCCGGGTGGTCCGGGCGCCGGTGGACTCGAGGTCGTAGCCGCCCTCCGCCGCCATGACGACGTTCTTCGAGACCTCCGCCCAGCGGATCCGGTGGGGCGGCTCGAACTCGGTGATCCGGAACCTCCGGCCCGTCTTCATGCCGGCGTCCTTGACCGTGCTGGTGAACACGGTCCCCACGGCCGTCGGGCCCTCCGGGGTCTTCGTGATCGCCTGCACCCTGGGGCTGAACTGAGGGTCGTTCGTACCGGCGGCGAGGTAGGTGAAGACCTCCTCGACGGGACGGTCGATCTCGGTTGTCGCCTCGAACTGACCGGACACGGTTCCTCCTGTGCTGCGATCACGGACCGCCCGCTGAGGGCGCGCGGGCTTCGCCGCGCCCGCTCAGCCTAGGCGGCGGAAGCCTTGCGGGCACGGCACACGGGTTGTTCAGTGGCCGAAGCCTTCGGTCAGGCGGACGGTGTAGCCGTCCTCCTCCATCAGGACGACGGTGACGCCGAAGGGATTGGGATGGTCCAGGTCCATCGGGGTGAACGCGTAGTCGACGGCGGCCTTGACCGGCGGTGGGAGTTCGCCGTCCGGCCGCGGCCCGGAGGGCGGGTCCCAGTCGAGCGCGGCCACGGACCCGCCCGTCTCCGCGGAGCCGACGGACGGGGGCCTCTCGGTGTAGGGGAACCGGTGCAGCACATGCCCCTCAGGGGTGGCGCGGACCATGTTCAGACAGGGCGAGGGACCCACGACGGGCAGCTCGCAGGCAGTGGCGACCTCCCGGGTCTCCCAGGCCAGCACGACCTCGTCCGCGCCGGCCGCCGCGGCGATGTTGGACAGCGCCGCGATGCCGGTGAGCGCGTCGGCCCCGGGCTCGGTGGGGCGGACCCAGACCAGTCCGACCAGTTCGCCCCGCACGAGCGGCATGATGACCGGCCGGGGCACCGCGCCCTCGCGCACTCCCTCGGCGTAGGTGCTTTTCATCGACCCGACCAGCGTGTCCCACGTTCGTGTGTCCACGGAAGCCCCCTTTGCCGCTGTTGTCTTCGATCACCGCCGACCCTGTCACGCGAGCCGTCCCCGTGTCAGCGACATGTCCGGCACGGTGTCGGCGGGATGCCCGGCCCACGCCCCCGTCGGTGTCCTTCGCCCGTGCGGTTCCGTGGATTCCCGGGGCGGACGTCCCTTAGGGTCGGTGGGATGGGGCGTGTGGAGGTCCTTCAGCTGCTGGTCTCGGCCGTGCACCGGTTCGAGGGCCGCCCGGGCGAGGGAGTGCCCCCGCTGCCCGACGCGGAGCTGGTGACGACCGCGCGGGTCCGTGCCGGACTCGGAATCGTCGGCGACCGCTACTTCAACCGTCCGGCCCACCGCAATGCGTCGATCACCCTCATGGCCGCCGAACGCCTTCCGCGGGGTCCCGCCGCCGCGGACCTCCGGCTGACCCGGCGCAACGTCCTGCTCGGGGGCGTGGACATCGACGCCTGGGTCGGCGCGACGATCTCCCTGGACTGCGGTACCGGCCCGGTCGTGCTCGCCGTGCACCGCGCGGCCAGGCCGTGCGCCTGGATGGACACCACGCTCGGCCCCGGCGCGCGACGGGCGCTGCGCGACGGCGGCGGAGTCCGCTGCCGCCCGCTGACCGACGGCACCCTCGCGGTCGGGCCCGCCGAGTTCACGGTGGTGGAGCCGGCCCCCGCGAAACACTGACGGCCCGGACCGGAGGCGGCGGCCCGTCCGGACCGCTCCCGCCGACCGCCGTCAGCTCCGCCGCGAGGGTCCGCAGCCAGGTGTCGACGTCGATCAGCGCGGGCAGCACGGGAACCGGAGCGGCGACGGCGACCTCGTGCGGAAGGGGCGTCGGCGCCGCCCGGACGCCACCGGGCGGGAAGCCGGCCGCGCCGTCCATCGCCGAGGCGAGCCGCTCCGCCGACTCCCGCGCCCACCGGACCGCTTCGGGCGGCGCCGGACCGTACGCCTGCCGGGGCAGCCAATGGGAACCGGTCACCGCGTGGGAGACGCAGTTGAGCGCCAGGTGCCAGTCGGGTCCGCCGCCCGCCGGGTCCCGGCCGCCCTCCGTCCGGTACTGCGCGTAGGCGCCCTCGGCGATCCGGAGCCGGTGCCGGGTCAGTCGTAGCGCCTGATCGGCGGCGTCGTGCCCGGCCCGCGGACCGCCGGACGTGCCGGACGCGCCGACCACCGCGGACACGGTGACCCGCACCAGGGGTGCCGTGGCGCGCAGCGCGTCCGCCACACCGCGCCGCACCTCGGCGTGCGCTCCGGCGGGCCAGGCGAGCACGCCGCACACCAGCCCGATCGTGCAGCCCGTCAGGACGTCGAGCAGCCGTGTCTCCGCCAGCCGCCAGTCGGCGGGGGCGAGCTGGCTGAAGGCGGCGGCGACGACCAGGGTGAACAGGCCCTGCGCCCAGGCCGGTCCGGCGACCGGCCCCACCGAGAACGCCACGAACATGACCGGCACCAGCACGGCGGCGTACACCTCGACGGTGCCGCCGGCCTCGAAGATCAGCGCCCCGGCGGCCAGCGCGCCCACCAGCGTGCCGACCGCCGCGGAGCGCACCGTGGACCAGGTCGCTCCCGCGGTCGTGCGCCCCAGCGTCAGCACGGCCAGCAGCACCCAGAAACCGTGCGAGAGGTCCAGGGCCCCGGCCACGAGACGGGCCGCGCCGAGCCCGAGGGCGGTGCGGACGGCGTTCTGGAACAGGACCGAGCGCAGTGTGAGGTTGCCGGTCAGACGCAGTGCCAGGAGCCGTGCCGTGGAGGGCCCCGCGTACCAGAACTGTCCGGGCGGCAGTCCCGGCGCGGCGCGGCGCCCGCCGATCGCCACGGCCACCGCCGCCTGCGCGGTCAGGGCCGAGACCGCCGCGACCAGCAGACCGGACCGGAACTCCAGCAGCCGCCGCGACGCCCGGACGTCCGTGCCCGGCCCGGTACCGGACGCACGCCCGCGGACGGCGGTGAACTCGGCGACCATCTCCTCCAGGGCCTCGGGCCCGGGGACGGCGCGCGTGCCCCGCAGAGCGCCCGCCGTCGCGGCGCAGCCGTCCGCGACACCGCGCAGCAGCTCCTCGGAGGGCGGATCGGCGGCCGTCGCGGAGTCCGGCCGCTCGGCCGTCCGGGCGAGCTGGTCGAGTACCCGCCGTGTCGCGGCTCCGGCCTGCGCCAGTCCGCGGTCGGTGCGGCCCGCCCCCGTCGGACGCGAGGCGGGCGGCGCCTGTGACAGCCGCAGCCCGAGCCCTTCCTCGCGCAGGCGCCGCGCCCGCTCGGGAGCGTGACGGTGGCCCTGGGCGAACGCGAGCGCCGAAGCGGCCGCGACGTCCAGGGCGGCGGCGATCCGCGCGCGGTACGGCTGTACGGGCGGGGCGGGCAGGACCAGCAGCTCGCACAGGACCAGCAGGGCGACACCGGCCAGCAGACCGCCGAGGCGCTGGGGCAGGGTGTCCGGAGCGTACGGCGGGAAGCACGCCAGCACGTAGAAGAGCAGCAGTCCCGGGACCGTGCCCGCCGCGGCCGGTCCGTACGCGGAGGCGAAGGAGACGGCGAACCCGATCACCAGCATGCCCGCGACGGCGGAGGCGGTCGTCGCGGCGAGGGCGGTGCCGAGGGCCGTGAGCGCCAGGGCCACCGGGAGCGCGAACAGGACGGTACGCGCCCGGTCCCGGCCGCCGCCCGGGACCGGGGAGAGGACGCCGAGCGCGATCGGCGCGAAGAGGGCGTAGACGGCGACTACCGGTTGGTCCAGCAGGTACAGCGCCCCGTAGAAGCCCGCGGCGGACGCGACCGTGACCCGTGCGGACTGCCGCGCGGCCCGCACGCGACCGGGGGAGAGGGGCCGCTTCGGCATGGACGTTCCTTCCCCGGCGCCTCCCCGGGGCCGTCCCCGCCGTACGCCCATTGTCGGCCGGGACCGGACCGGGGGCACGGGCAGCAGCACGGCCGGTGTCCGGATCCGTACGGCGCAGGGGACGCGGCCCGGCCGGACCGCCGCCGGCGGACGGCCCGTCCCGAACCTGTGGCCGGTGTCGTCCCGGTCTGCCGACGGGCTTCGACCCGCGCCGCCGTGGGTCCGCGTCGATGACGGCGACAACTGGGCTTTCCCGTAAGGCAGTTGAGCGGAACGGTGCCGGACGGCGGCAGGCGCACGACTCGGTCCGCGCCACGGTCCGCAAGCGTCTCGTCACCCGATGGTCGGGAGCCTACTGTCTGATCAGGGGTTTCTCTACCCAGGAGGCGGGCGAGCGCATAACATCCGGACGAGAAGTCACCCAGAAGGCATGTCGGGGCAACCTGCCGGGACCCGGGCCCGCCCCCGACCGTCCGTCACATCCGCGCCTGCTCAACCGTTCAGTCCCGCACGAAGGAACCATCAGTGAGCGAATCCGGATCCTCCGGAAGAGTACAGCCGGCTCACGCCGGCGATCCCTCCCGAATAGGTCCGTACCGGATCGTCGGTCGTCTCGGCGCCGGAGGCATGGGCACGGTCCATGCCGGAGTAGCCTCCGACGGAACGCGTGTGGCGGTGAAGGTGATTCATCCCGCGCAGGTCCAAGACCCGCACTTCAGGGCCCGTTTCAGGCGCGAGGTGGAAATGTCCTCCCGTGTCACCGGCCCGTACCTGGTCCCCCTGCTCGCCGCGGACGCGGACGCGGCGAACCCGTGGCTCGCCACCGAGTACGTCGCCGGGCCGACGCTGAACCAGCAGGTGTTCGCCCAGGGACGGGTCACCGGTCCCAGTCTGTACGCTTTCGCGGCCGCCACCGCGCAGGCGTTGGCGGCCGTCCACGCCGTCGGCGTGGTGCACCGCGACGTGAAACCGCAGAACGTCATCCTCACGCCCTCCGGCCCCCGCGTCCTGGACTTCGGCATCGCGCACGCCGACGACGACACCAGGGCCACCCGTCCCGGAGCCACGACCGGCACCCCGGGCTGGATCAGCCCCGAGCAGTACCGGACGGGAGCCGCGGGGCCCGAGGGCGACGTGTTCGCCTGGGGCGCGCTCGTGGCCTACGCGGCCACCGGCAGGTCCCCGTTCGGGACGGGCGGCCCCGACGCGATCGCGTTCCGCGTGACGTCGGGCGAACCCGACCTCGACGGTGTCCCCATGCCCCTGCGCGAGATCGTGCGGCGGGCACTGGCCAAGGAACCGGGGGAGCGTCCCTCGGCCGCCGACGCCGCCGAGGAGTGCTTCGAGCTCCTGGCCGCGCAGCTCATCCAGGCGATGCGCGCCGACACGCTGTTCACGCGGGCCGAGGACATGATCACCGCGGTCTGGGACATGCCTCCGGTGGACGATCCGACGTGGCCACGGCCCGCGAGGCGCGGACGAAGGCCGTGGGCGGGCGTGCTCGTCGTCGCGGCGGCGGTCATCGGGGGCCTGGCGGGCGGAGTGGTGGCCCTGATGCCGGGCAAGCCGGAGGGCGGCCGCCACGGGACGTCGAACAGTTCCTCCGTTCCCTCCTCCGGTGCCGTCGCCTCCAGCCCGGCCCCCTCCCCTCCCGCCTCGTCTCCGGCCGCGGTCCCGCGGCCGTCCGGGGCGAGCACGGGGGCGAGCACGAAGGTGAGCACCTCGGAGGAGCGCGAGCAGGCCACGGACAACGGCCCGGCGAGCGTGGAGAACTGGGCCGAAGCGCGGTCGGCACGGGGCGGGGGCGAGCACGACGTGGCCCTCGCCGTCCTGCGCGACCAGGCCGTCCTCGTCCGGGGACTCGGCGACGCCATCGACCTCACCCCCAGGGCCGTGCGGTTCCACGCCCCGCGCGGGGAGGTCTACCTCTCGTACGGCCTCACCGCCGACGAACCGGGGACGATGTACGCGGAGACGGAGGTCGCCGGTCTGATGTGCCGGACGCTGCGGGACGTCGTCCTGCGTCTGCACCCGGACCTGCCGTACCGCAGTTTCGTCATGGTGAAGGAGACGGCAGGCCATGACCCGCTGGTGACCTGGGACGACGACTTCCTCGCCGACGCGCGGTGCACATCGGCCGACGACGGCAACCTGAGCCCCGCCGGCGCCGGACCGGGCTGGGAGCCGGACGAACGGGGCCTCGGACAGGCCATGGTCCCCAGCACCGACCGCGCGGAGATCGACGTCGCGGACCGCGCCACCAGGAAGATCATCGAGCGGACCAACGCGATGCGCACGACGCTCGGCACGGAACGCGTGCTCGGCAACGTCGAGCTCAAGATCGGCTTCGATCCCGGACACTCGACGATGTACGTGTGGTCGGACTACGGGACGTGGAACCAGCGGCAGGCCGCGGCCTGGGCGGACATGGCGGCGGGCGAGGCGTGCCGGGCGCTGGCGCGCCGGCGGGACAGCGCGGGCGACGCGTGGCCGTACTCCCGTTACGCCGTGGCGGAGAGGGACGGCTCCGGCTATCTGATGATCCGTTGGGGCACGGTCGGAACGCCGGCCGACTGCCCGGCCTGACACCCCGGCCCGGCCCGGTCCAGCCGCCCGGGCGTGACCGGAGTTGACCCTCGACATGGTCGAGGCCACAGGGTCGTGGGTGTGGAGAGCGAGATGCGCAGCATTGGCGAGATGGCCCGGGACAGCGGGCTGAGCGTGAGCGCCCTGCGGTTCTACGACCGTGGTGGCGTGCTGGTCCCCGCCTGGGTGGATCCGGTGAGCGGCTACCGCTGGTACGGCCCCGGGCAACTGGAGGAGGCACGGCTGCTGGCCCGGTTGCGCCGGGCCGCCATGCCGCTGGCGGACATCCGCCTGGTGCTCGCGGGCTGGTCCGGCGCGGACACCGACCTGGTGCGCAAGCTGCTCGAGGCGCACGTGCGCCGTCTCGAGGCGGGTCTGTCCGTCGCCCGCGACGAGTTCTCCACGCTCCGAGCACTTCTCGAAAGCAGGGAGAGACCCATGACATCACCCCGTACCGCCGTCACCCTTCTGTCCGTCTCCGCGCCGGAACTCGCCGGCGCGCTGGACGCGGTCCGCTTCGCCGTCGGCCGGGACCCGGAGCTTCCGGTGCTCGCCGGTGTCCTGTTCGACATCGAGGGCGGGACGCTCGACGTCGTGGCCACGGACCGGTACCGGATGGCCGTGGCGCGGGCGGCCGTCGGCGGGCACTCCGGCACTCGTGTGCAGGTCGTCGTTCCGAGCCCGCTCGTGGACGCGATGCGGGCCCTGCTGAGCGGCGAGGAGCCGGTCCGGCTCGCCGTCGACGGTGACAGCGTGACGCTGGAGAGCGCGGACGGGCGGGCGGCCGGCCGTTGCCTCGACCACGACTTCCCCGACTACCGCCGTCTCGTCCAGGTACCCGGGGGCCACCGGGCCCTGGTCGACGCGAGGGGCTTCCGGGAGGCGGTCGAGAGCGGTCCCGTCGTCACGGGCGAGACGAGCGGGCCGGGCGAGACGGCCGCCGACCTGACCCTGCTCGAGGTGACGGACGACGGAACGGTGACCGTCGGCGAAGACCGCTGGAGCGACCGGAAGCAGGTCGCCGTCAACCGCGCGTACCTGCTGAACGCGCTCGCCGCCGGGGACCGCGAGCGGCTCGTCCTGGAGATCGGCGCCCCCACCGCGCCCGTCACGATCCGGCGGCCCGACGACGAGCACACGTTCTCCCTGCTGATGCCGGTCCGTCTGGAGGACTGAGGCCGGGCGCCGGGACGCGGCGAAGGCCGGCCCGAC